>DATBAZ010000036.1:0-19498 GCA_036271255.1 Alphaproteobacteria bacterium | reverse complement strand
TTCTTCATCGAGAACAAGACCGACCTCACCGACGACCTTTCGCTGGTCTATGGCGGGCGGCTCGACCTCGTTCAGAACGAGGCGCACGATCCGCTGGGTCCGAATGTCCTGAACGGTCTGCCCCGCGACCACTCCACCGCCTGGTACGGCCTCGGCAATGCCAATGTCAGCCCGGTCTGGAAGTTCGCCCCGTGGGGCAGCTTCTATGTCACATACGATTATGCGCAGAACGTCAGCGGCGCGGGCGGCGACGGCACGGTGGGCACGTTCGGCCAGGTTCCGGACAAGACATTGCTGCAGCAAACCAGCCGCCTGTACGAGGCGGGGCTCAAGTTCAATATGCTGAACAACTCACTGTTCATCAGCACGGCCGCCTTCAGCCAGCAGCGCCTGGTGCCGAGCGGCCAAGGCAATGCCTCGACTACCCTGGCGCGGCTGACCGGCTACGAGGCCGAGGTGAACTATCAGCCCGAGCGGCATTTCTTTGCCACTGCCAGCTATTCCTATCTGCGGACCCGCCTGTCTTCGCCGGTCGGGTTCTACAACTATCCAGCCCATCCCGGGCTCAATGTCGACGGCGCCGGCGTGTTCACGGTCTGGCAACCAGGCCAGAGCTACAACGACCCCGGCATTCCCCAGCATGTCTTCAATTTCCTGGGCAATTATCGCTTCGATTCCGGGCTGGGAATAAGGCTCGGGGTCCAGGTGACCGGCCCGTTCGACACCTCGCAATCCGGCTATATCGACGTTGCAGATTCGGCCTTCGTGCCCCTGAGCGTCAAGAAGGCCAACGGCTATTTCCAGTCGCCGCGCATTCCTTGGCAGTACACGATGAATGCGGCGGTCTATTACGACACCGGCCCCTATGAGTTTAAGCTGGCGATCTACAACCTGACCGACCAGGAGAATCTGGAAGGCTCGTCGCCCTTCTACGGCAACGACTTTATCGTCCATTCCGATCCGATCGACGCCGAATTCACGGTCAAGATGACGTTCTGACAGGTCTGAGCAGGCGTATGACATTCAAGCTTCTCAAGCTCCTGCCGATCCTTGCTGCCCTGGCCGGCGTCCCGCATGCCAAGGCGGCCGACAAGCCGATCGAGATCCGGGTCGTGGTAGTGACGACTTTCGAGGTGGGCAAAGAGACCGGTGACATTCCGGGCGAGTTCCAGCATTGGGTTGAGCGCTATCCGCTGACCGAGACCCTGCCTTTCCCGATGGGCAATCGGCCGCTGCGCTACAATCCCAAGGACCATGTGCTGGGGATCGTCACCAGCATGGGCAAGGTCCACGCGACGGCCTCGATCATGGCCCTGGCGATGGACCCGCGGTTCGATTTCTCCAAGGCTTATTGGATACTCGCCGGCATCGCCGGGATCGACCCCGCAAAGGGGTCGATCGGATCGGCGGTGTGGGCGCATTACGCGGTCGACGGCGACCTGGGCTTCGAGATCGACGCCCGCGAGATTCCCAGGGATTGGGAAACCGGAAACGTGCCGGACGGCAAGGCCACGCCGTTCCAGAAGCCGCCCCCAAAGCGCGACGGCGATGACGGGATCGAAGCCTATTCGCTCAATGCGGGCCTCGCCGACTGGGCCTACGGGCTGACAGCCGGCATGACCCTGCCCGACAATGACAGGCTGAAGGCCAACCGCGCCAAGTATGTCGACTATCCCGCCGCCCTGAAGCCGCCCTCGGTCATGGTGGGCGATACGCTGACCGCCGACCGGTTCTGGGTCGGCGGGCTGATGACGAAGTGGGCGGAGAAATGGGTGCCCTACTGGACAGATGATAAGGGCGTCTTCGTCACCTCGGCGGAGGAGGATGTCGGCTATCTCCAGGCCCTGACCTACCTGGCAAAGATCCACAAGGTCGATTTCAGCCGGGCGCTCGACCTGCGCACCGCGAGCGACTTCACCATTCCCCCACCCGACAAAACAGTGGCAGACTTCCTGGCTGGCGAAGCCAGCGGCAGCGGCTACGGCGCCTATATGGAATCGGTCGAGGCTGCCTATCTGGTCGGCGGCAAGGTGGTCAGCGAAATCGCCACGCATTGGGACAAATATGCCGACCATGTGCCGGCAGGGTCTCACTGAGGCGGGCGGGGCCGGCGATTGCGAGGAGATGATTGATGAGCGACCTGGCCAACTTCATCGAAGGCCTGCCGAAATGCGAACTCCACGTCCATGTCGAGGGGACGCTGGAGCCGGAAATGAAGTTCATGCTGGCCGAGCGCAATAAGATCGCGCTGCCTTATGCCGATGCGGCTGAGATGCGGGCCGCCTACACGTTCAACGACCTGCCCTCGTTCCTGAAAATCTACTACGAGGGCATGAACGTCCTCGTCACCGAGCCGGACTTCTACGACCTTACCTTCGCCTATCTGAAGAAGGCGCATTCGCAGAACGTCGTCTATGCGGAGATATTCTTCGATCCCCAGCCGCATACCGGCCGCGGCGTCGCCTTCGACACCGTGATAAGCGGCATCCGCCGCGCCCAGATGGATGCGGAGGCGCAACTCGGCATCCGCTCACAATTGATCATGTGCTTCCTGCGCGACTGGAGCGCCGAATTCGCCATGACCACGCTGGTGCAATCCCTGCCCTACAAGGAATGGATCGTCGGTGTCGGCCTCGATTCCGACGAAAAGGGCCATCCGCCGATCAAGTTCAAAACCGTGTTCGACCGCGCCCGCGCCGAGGGCTATCTGCTGACCATGCATTGCGATGTGAACCAGGAAAACACGCTGACCCATCTGCGTCAGGTGCTGGACGACATCGGCGTCTCGCGCATCGACCACGGTGTGAATTCAATCGAAGATCCGGCGCTGTGTGCCGAGATCAAGCAGAGAGGCCTGGCGCTCACCATCTGCCCGGTCTCGAACGGCTTCTGTACCGACAGCACCCAGTCGCACATCGTCAAGCAGATGCTGGACCTGGGCATGCGGCCGACGGTCAATTCCGACGATCCAGCCTATTTCGGCGGCTACATGACCGAGAACTTCATTGCCGCGCAGAGCGACGCCGGCCTCACCCGGGCCGAGCTGGTCCAGCTTTCGCGCAACGCCTTCGAGGCGGCTTGGCTGCCGCGAACGACCAAGGATGCCTTTCTGGCCGACCTCGACAGCTATGCCGCCGCAGCCTGAACAATGCGCCGCTGGCGAGAACGGATGAGCCAAGGTTTTGAAATATACGGAAGATCAGGTCGCACATAGAGTGGTAGCGGTCGCCAAGCCCCTGTCCAAAGCGAGGGAGTAAGATGGTCATTGCAGCACCCCGCCCCGCCGGGCGCGACGAAGTTCCCGTTCTCGACCTCTCGCGGCTCGACCGGCAAGACGGCATCGACGCCCTGGCCGCCGAGCTGAAGCAGGCCTGCCTCAATCTGGGGTTCTTCTACGTCGCCAATCACGGCGTGCCGGACGCGCTGCATGGGGGCATCTTCGACGCCATGCGGCGCTATTTCGCGCTGCCCCTCGATGAGCGGATGAAGGACCTGATGGACACGCGCTTCAAGCGTGGGTTCATGCCGCACGGCCTCAGCCACTCTCCGGGCTTCGACCCCGACCTCAAGGAAAGCTTCGAACTGGCGCTGGACCTGCCGCTCGACGATCCGGATGTCGAGAAGGGGCGGCTTCTGCACGGGCCCAACCGCTGGCCGGCAGGCCATCCGTGGCTGCGCGCCGTGACCGAACCCTATTTCCACGCGACCATGGCTCTGGGCAGGCGGCTGCTCGGCATTTTCGCGGTCAGCCTCGACCTCGACCGTGAGTATTTCGAGACGTTCTGCAAAAAGCCGATGATGCATATGCGGCTGTTCCACTACTGGCCGCAGCCGATGACCGACAGCGACCTGCTGTTCGGCGTCCGGCCGCATTCCGACCTCGGCATGCTGACGATCCTGAACCAGGATCCGATCGGCGGGCTGGAGTTGCGCAGGCGCGACGGCGAATGGGTTGGCGCCCCGTACATTCCCGGTACCTTCATCGTCAATATCGGCGACCTGTTCCGGACCTGGACCAACGATGTCTATGTGTCGACCCCGCATCGGGTGATCAACCGTACGGGCAAGGAGCGCTACTCGGTCCCGACATTCTTCTGCCTGGACTACGATACCCCGGTCTCCTGCCTGCCCAGCTGCCTGAAGGCGGGCGAGGCACCGAAATACCCGACAATCCGCGCCGGCGAATATGTCGAATCCCGGCTTTCGCAATCCTATCGCGACCCCGATCAGCTCAATGCCGCCTGAGAAGTATTGCCCATGACGATTGAGGCCATCCCGACTGCTACGCCCGCCAATCTCTTGGATCGATTCTTCAAGATCGGAGAGCACGGCTCGACCATCTCGCGGGAAGTCGTCGCCGGGCTGACCACCTTCGCGGCGATGAGCTATGTCATCGTGGTCAATCCGGCGATCGTTTCGTCCACGGGCATGGACAGGGAAGCCCTGATCATCGTGACGATCCTCGCCTCGGTGATCGGCTCCATCTTCATGGGGCTGGCGGCGAACCTTCCCATCGGGCTGGCGCCGGCCATGGGCAGCAATCTCGTCTTCACCCAGACGCTGGTTCTGCAGCTCGGCGTTTCCTGGCATATCGGCCTGACCATCATCTTCCTGGACAGTATCGCCTTCCTCTTCCTTGCCTTGTCGGGCTTCCGCGAGAAGCTGGTGCAGGGCTTCCCAGACGCGATCAAGCTGGGCATCCAATGCGGGCTTGGCCTGTTCATCGCCTATATCGGACTCAAGAACGGCGGGTTGGTGATCTCGACCGCGCGTTCCCCCATCGCCTTCGGCAACCTGTCCCATCCGGACACGCTGCTGACCTTCATCGGGGTGCTGGCGACGCCGGTCCTGCTGGTGATGCGGGTGCCGGGGGCACTGCTGGTCTCGATCGTGGTGCTCACGATCATCGGCTTCTTCGTGCCCGGCGCCGACCCGGGCAGCCATGTGACGCCGCTCCCCGAACATATACTGGCGCTGCCGAAGTCGCCGTCCGCGATCGTCTGGGCGTTCGATTTCAAGGGGCTGGCCGACAATATCGTCCTGCTGCTGCCGATCATCCTCTATTTCTTCCTGTCCGACTTCTTTGCCGCCACGACCACGCTGATCGGCGTTACCCGCCGCGCGAAGCTAACAACGCCGAACGGCAGCTTTCCCAACGCCCGCGAGGCGCTGTCGTCGGATGCCGCAGCCAGCATCGTCGGAGCGGCGCTCGGCACCCCCACCGTCACCGGCTATATCGAATCCGTAACCGGTGTCGAGGCGGGCGGCCGGACCGGGCTGACCGCGCTGGTCGTCGCCGGGCTGTTCGCGCTGTCGCTATTCCTATGGCCACTGATCGCGATCATCCCCGCGCAGGCGACAGCGCCCGCGCTGGTGGTGGTCGGCGTGCTGATGATGGAGGGTATCCGCGAGATCGATCCGGCCGTCCCGGAATCCTGCTTTCCGCCGATCCTCACCCTGCTGGTGACGGTCTGCACCGCCGATCTGATGGCGGGGATGGCCACCGGCTGCCTGGCCTATACGCTGACGGTCGCGGGATGCCGGAAATGGTCGAAAATAACGCCGATGATGCTCATCATCGACGCGGTGTTCATCCTGTATTTCGTGGTTTCGACGAAGCTTTTCTGAGGTGTGTGATGGACGGCGGCATCAGAACAGATGACGGCGACGACCTGCTGATCACCGCCGCCGGCGAGGTCCAGGTGCGCAAGCGCCTGATCGCGGTCGCGCTGGGCCGCGAGCCCGCCGACCTCGCGATCCGGGTCGGTCGGCTGTTCGACGTTTTCACCCGCAGCTGGGCGATAGACCAGGAGATCGTCGTGTCCGGCCGCCGGATCGCCTGGGTCGGCCCGGCGGGCCAGTTCGCCGGCGAGGTGGCGGTGAGGGTGCACTATCCGCATCTCTCCGCCGTGCCGGGTTTCGGCGAGGTGCACAAGCATATCGAAAGCTCTCACCTGACACCTGAGTGGGAGGCCGCCCTGGTCGTGCCGCGCGGTAATACCTGGACCTGCGAGGCAAGCCACGAATTCGCCAACGTCAACGGCGAACGCAACCTGGACATGTGGTTCGAGGCGCGCAAGCGGGGCTCGCCGCTGAAAATCTTCATTCTGCCGGGTTCGGCCGTCCCGCCCAGCGCGTACGAGCATGGCGGCGGCCGTTTCGATTATGCCGACCAGAAGCGCTTTCTCGAATCGAGTCTGATGGTGGCCGGCCTCGATGAGGTCATGGACTGGCCGGCCGTATCCAACCCCGACAACCCCTCGCACGACCGGCTATGGGGCATGATCGAAGCCAGCTTCGAATGCCGGGGCGTGATCGAAGGGCACGGGGCGGGGCTGAATTCGCTGCCCGACGTCAACGCCTTCGCGGCCTCGGGCCTGAGTTCAGACCACGAGATTCGCAATGTCGACGAGGCCTGGACCAAGCTGTCGCGCGGCGTCTTCCTGGAGCTTCGCCCGCAATGCTACGACACGGTCGTCACTGGCCTGCTCGACCGTGGCCTGGAAGACTGGTCCAACGTCGCGCTGACCACCGACGACCGCAGCGCCAGCGAGACGCTGGTCAAGGGTGCGACCGAGTACAATGTGCGCGAAGCTATCCGCTACGGCCTCGACCCGGAAACCGCGATCCAGTGCGTCACGATCAATCCGGCCCGCCATATGCGGATCGACGCCTGGGTCGGCAGCCTGGCGCCGGGCCGCTTCGCCGACATCGTCCTGCTCTCCGACGTCGCCAAGCTGGAGATCGCGACCGTCTATAGCGACGGCCGGCTGACCTGCGAGAACGGGCGCTATCTGGCCCCCGTCCCGGAAATCCTCTGGCCCGACTGGGCGACCAAGACAGTGCGCATCGACCGTGACTTGAATCCGGAAGACTTCCGCATTCCCGCCGAAGCCGGCCGCAAGACCATGACAGCGGCGCTGCTGCGCCCCTTCTGGTTCCATCCCGAATTCATCCGCATGGACCTGCCGGTGGCCGACGGGGCGGTACAACGCGATAGCGGCCGCAACGTCACCAAGTTCGCCATCGTCGACCGCTTCTCCGGCGAAGGACAGCTGTCGACCATGTTCTGGCTCGGCTGCGGGCCGCGCACGCCGGACACGGCGCTGGCCTGCTCGGTGGCGCACGACAAGCACAATATCTGGGTCGTGGGCTCCTCCGACGCGGCGATGGCGATGGCGGTCAACCATCTGAAGACGATCGACGGCGGCTGGGCTTTGGTCTCGGGCGGCAAGGTGACGGCCTCGGTGCGCTACGAGGTCGGCGGCCTGATGACCGCCCGCCCGCACCTGGAATTGGATGCCGACCATCAGGCGCTCTATGCCGCGGCGGCCGAGATCGACTGGATGTACGAGCCCAGCGACACCGCCGACGGCTGGGGACCGGGCTTTCCCGAACGGCTGATCTTCGCCACCTTGACCTGCAGCCCCTGGCACTGGGTATTGGTCGCGCCGTGCGAACGGGCGCCGAATGGGTTCGTCAACGTGCAGACCGGAGAGACGCATCCGGTCGTGTGGTAGCCCCTACCTGAAACCAGTCTCGACGAAGCTCCGCAGCTTTCGGCTGTGCAGCCGCTCGAGCCCGGCTTCCCGCAATATCTCCAGGCTGCGGATGCCGATCTGGAGATGCTGGTCGACCTGCTCGCGATAAAAGAGATCGGCCATGTTGGGCAGCTTGAGGTGCCCATGCATCGGCTTGTCCGACACGCAGAGCAAGGTGCCGTAGGGGACACGGAAACGGTAGCCGTTGGCGGCGATGGTGGCCGATTCCATATCGAGCGCTATGGCGCGCGACAGGTTGAAGCGCAGCAGCAGCTCCGCATGCGGCCTGAGCTCCCAGTTACGATCGTCGACCGTCATGATGGTGCCGGTACGCATCAAGCCCTTGAGGTCGTAGCCGCTGAGCCCGGTGGTTTCGGCGACCGCGCGCTCCAGCGCTTGCTGCACTTCGGCCAGGGCCGGCAGGGGGACCCAGGTCGGGAGCACCTCGTCCAGCACATGGTCGTCGCGGACATACGCATGGGCCAGCACGTAATCGCCCAGCTTCTGCGTAGCGCGCAGGCCGGCGCAGTGACCCAGCATAAGCCAGGCGTGCGGGCGCAGCACGGCGACATGATCGGTGATCGTCTTCGCGTTCGACGGTCCGATGCCGATATTGATCAGCGTAATGCCCGAGCCGTCGGCGCGCTTCAGATGATAGGCCGGCATCTGCGGCAGCCGCCCTGGCCTAGCGCCGATGGGTTGGGCCTCGGGATCGAGCCGTCGATTGAGTGTTATGCGGTTCCCGGGCTCGACGAATGCCACATAGTCGTCGCCCTCGCCAGCTTCCATCATGCTCAGCCCAAGACGGACGAACTCGTCGACATAGAACTGATAGTTGGTGAACAGCACGAAGCGCTGGAAATGTTCGGCGCTGGTCGCGGTGTAATGCCTTAGCCGCTGGACCGAGAGATCGACGCGCGGGGCCGTGAACAGGGCCAGGGGCTGTCGATCGGCGCTCGGGAGGAAATAGGCGCCGTTCGGCACCGCATCGTCGAGCTCGGCCAAGTTGGGCAGATCGAAGACATCGCCGACCACCGCCAGACGCTCGGACGTCAGCTGCGCCTCGACATGCAGGTTTTCGCCCAGCGCGAAATGGATTGGGATGGCGCGGTTGGAAAGCCCGACCTCCAGCGGCACGCCGTGATTTTTGAGCAGCGCTTCGAACTGCTCGCGATAATAATCCTCGAACAGGTCGGGCCGGGTCAGCGACGCACGGAAGACGCCCGGGCCCCGCACGAAACCGTAGGACAGCCGGCTATCCAGCCGGGCAAGCGTACCGATGGTGATCTGTACATAGGGATAAAAGGCGCGCTGCCGGCCGACGAATGCCTCGCCGGCGGCATAGTCCTGGAATCGTTTGGTCAGGGACCGGACCTGACCGTCGTAGATCGTACGCACATAGGCGAGCGCGGACTCGGCATCGGCGAAGAGCCGGGGCTCGGCAGCCGGCGAGGAAGGTGGTTCTGAACTCATGGCGATAAAGGTCGCACTTCTGCTCGTCCGATCAAGTCGGCTCAGGCCATTTCGGCAACCTTTTCCTCCAGCGACAGCACGACCGGCTCGACCTCCAAGGTCATGGAATTGACAAGACCGATGTCGGTCAGCCCCGCCTCCAGCGATACCGGCGAGCACATGAAGCTGAAGCTGAGCAGCGGCCGATTGGGGTCGGTGCAGCCCAGCGCGTCGTGAAGCACCGTGTCCATCGCCGAGAAGGCGGCGGCCAGCTCTTCCAGGGTCATCTCCGACAGCATCCCTATGATCGGCAACGCCACCTCGCCGACGATGCTGCCGTCGCGCGCGGCGACATAGCCGCCGCCGATCTCCATCAGCCGGTTCAGCGCCAGCGCCATGTCGTCCTGATTGGTACCGACGGCGAAGAGGTGATGAACATTATGATTGACGGTGGAGGCCAGCGCGCCGCGCATGATGCCGCAATGGCGGACAAAGCCGCGTCCGGTCTTGCCCTCGGCATGATGACGGTCGATCACCACCAGATTGCAGATGTCGCCGCCCGGCGGCGGGGCGATGACACCGTCCTTCACCGGGATCGCGGCCGTCTTGATCTTCTTGCGCGCGCCCGACACGTCCAGCACCTGGCAGGTTGCCGTCCCATCGACCGCATTGACGCGGAATTTCAGCGTGTCGGCAAAGATCGGGCCCTTGGTCTTGATCGTCTGCTTGGCCGCGAGCGGATAGGTGAAGGGCTTCTCCGGCAGGTGCCGGTAGGTCCTGTCCTCCACCACCATGGCGCCGTGAAACAGGACTGCCTCGACCGACAGCGTCTCCAGATCGTCCAGGATCAGGATATCGGCATAGCGCCCGGCCGCCACCACGCCGTAATCGCGGTCGATCCGCATGGCGACGGCGGGATTGAGCGTCGCCATCTGGATCGCCAGCTCCGGCGGGATGCCCTCCTCGATTGCCATGCGTACCCGGACGTCGAGCTGTCCCTCCTCCAGCAGCAGGTTGGTGTGGATGTCGTCGGTGCAGAGGCAGATCTTGCGGGTATCGATCGGCTCGCACGCGATCATCTGGGCCAGCGCACGGAACTGATCGCGGTCGAAATGCTTGGGGCGCGGCGTCAGGAAGCAGTTGAGTCCCGTCCGCAGATCCTCCCGCAACTCGGCGATGTCGTGCGGCGTATGGCTATCCTCGGCACCCGATGCGACATAGGCATTCACCTTTCGGCCGGTGAGCCCGGGGGAATATCCGCTGACCGTCTTGCCCAGCCGGATCGTCTCCTCGATCAGCCGGAACTGCGCCGGATCCTTGCGCAGGTAAAAGAGCGGGCTGATGTCGCCGGCGAGGCAGGCCGCCTCGGGCAGGGCCAGCAGCTCGCAGGTCTCCTCCAGCGTGATCCTGGCGCCCGGCGTCTCGAGATGCGCTTCCAGTTCGGGAATACGCGGCGGCACGCGCAGCATGACATTCAGCGGGATCTGCTTCGCCTCTTCCAGCACCAGCTCGATGCCGGGCTTGCCCATGATGTTCCCGAACTCGTGCGGGTCCGCGATGATCGTGGTGATGCCGCGCGGCACCACCGCCCGGGCGAACTGGGTGAGGGTCAGCGCCGAGCTCTCGATATGCATGTGCGGATCGATCAGGCCGGGCGCGATATGGCGCCCCTTCACGGTAATGGTGCGCCGGGCCGGCAGAGGATCGTCGGAAGCCGCCAGCACGGCGGCGATCCGCTCGCCGCGGATGAGAATGTCGGCTTCGTAGATTTCCCGGGTGAAGACGTTGACCAGCTTTCCGCCCCTGATCGCCAGATCGGCGGGCGCGTCGTCGAGGGCGGTATCCACAAGTCCGGCACGGAAGGATTGGCTGGTCATGAGCACCTCTCGTCTGGATGGTGCGATGAGTGTATCGGCGGATCAGCTGCCTTGAAATCAGCGGATTAGGGCTTGTGCGTTCTCACGATTAGAACAAATATTTGCAATGGCCGATCCACTCCTGCGCGTCTTCAGCGCCCCCGCCGTTCGCTATTTCCAGGAAGTGGCGCGCGCCGGTTCGTTCCGGAAAGCGGCGGAACAGCTGAACGTCGCCGCCTCCGCGGTCCATCGCCATGTCGGCCTGCTGGAGGAGCAGATCGGCACGCGGCTGTTCGACCGCTCGCCCGGCCGGGGTGGGCTGAAACTGACCGCCGCCGGGGAGGTGCTGGCGCACCGGCTGCAGGCGGCCATGGGCGAGGTCTCGACCGCGCTCAGGGAGATCGAAGGGCTTTCCGGCGTCCAGCGTGGCCGCGTCGCCATCGGCACCAGCGATGTGCTCGCGACCGACTTCATGCCCTCGGTCCTGGCCGAGTTCAAACGCGCTCACCCCAGGGTCGATGTTCATGTCCGGGTCGGCAGCCCGAGCCAGATGGCGGACCAGCTGCTGGACCACCATCTGGATGCGCTGCTCTGCTTCGACGCCGCGCCGCGCATCGGCATGAGCTTCGTTGGAGAATACGCGCTCAAATCCTGCGTGCTGGTTCCGCGCGGCCATCCCTTCGCGGAAAAGCGCATGTTGTCGCTCGCCGAATGCGCCGAGTATCCCCTGATCCTGCCGGATGAGACGCAATATCTGCGCGGTATCCTCGACCAGATGTTCCATGAGGTCGGGGTCAAGCCCGCGCCCTACATCCAGACCAATTCCTACACGCTGATGCGAGACCTCGTCGATGACGGGCTGGGCATCGCCATCCAGACCCAGCTCGACGGGTTCTCCACCCGCCGGCACCCAAACGTGGTCTATGTGCCGCTGAAGGAATCATTGGCGCGCTATTCCATCCTGACATGTTGTATCGCCAACAGCCGCCGGCTGCCGATCGCCGCCAACCTGTTCGTCGAGGCGTTGCAGGGGGCGCTCGCAGGCAGCTTCGGCAAATACCGGACCGATGCCTGATCGGCAGCGGGCGGGACGTGTTTCTATGCTGCCGGCACCCCGCAAAAGCCGGTTAGAGTCCGCCATCATTCACGGAGGCGCCTGCGCATGGACATCGAGAGCTTCATCCACGCCTTGCCCAAAACGGAGCTGCACCTGCATCTCGAAGGGGCGGTCGCGGCGGATACGGTCATCGACCTGGCTGGCAAGCACGGTATCGCGCTGCCTGATTTCAGCGACGGGTCCGACATCTTCGAATTCGCGGACCTGGCGGCGTTCCTCAAGGTCTACGACATCATCTGCCGGTCGATCCGCACGCCGGACGATTTCCATCGCGTAACCTACGAGGCGCTGGCGCGGTCAGCCGGCAGCAACGGGCGCTATGTCGAGTTCTTTTTCAGCCCCGGCGCGCATCACGAATGCGGCATCTCTTACAGCCATATGCTGGACGGCATCATCGCCGGCATGCGGGACGCCGAGCGCGACCTCAAGGTCACGTCCCGCCTGATCCCCGCAATCAATCGCGAGCTGGGGCCGGCCGTGGCGGAGCAATTCCTCGACTTGGTGCTGGCCGATCGGCGCGAGGAAGTGATCGGGATCGGGCTGGACTATCTCGAGGCGCCTTTCCCGCCCGCCCCCTATGCCGGGGTCTATGCCCGCGCCAAGGCGGCGGGACTCAAGGCCTCGGCCCATGCCGGGGAAAGCGGTCCAGCCTCGAACATCCGCGATTCGATCACGCTCCTCGGCTGCGACCGGATCGACCACGGCTATCACATCGTCGACGATCCGGCCCTGGTCGAGGCCTGTCGTGAAAGCCAGATCGGCTTCACCTGCTGCCCCAGCACGACCCACTACACGACAATCTGGCGCGACCTGGATGCGCCGGATCATCCGATCCGCACGATGATCGCCTCCGGCCTCAACGTCGTGCTGAATACCGACGATCCCGGCCTGTTCCGCACCGACCTGGACAACGACTACCTGATCGTCGCCGAGAAAATGAGGGTGGATCGCGGGACATTAGCCGCGCTGGCGCTGAACGGCATCCGCGCATCCTGGTTGGACGACAGCGCCAAGGCCGCGATGCTGGCCGACTGGAAGGCGGAGATCGCACCCCTGCTGGCCACAGCCTAAACCGCCGCCAAACCCATCTTTCGCAACCGCGCGAAACACATCACATACAGCGCCAACCCGGACAGCGCGAAGACGACAGTCGATACCGTGACCGCGCCATCCCCATGGCGCACGATCAGCTCCCCGGCAGCGTATGGACCGAATGACAGGCCGAAAACCTGGGCGGCGGGGATCATCACCGTCGCACGCCCGGTCCAATCCATACTGGCGGTGAAGCTCATCTGATAGACGGTCCCATAATTCCAGAAGACGTAGAATATCCCCAGGAACAGCGCCAAGGCGAACGCCCCTGTGCTCATCTGAAACAGGATCGCGGGGATGACGAGCCCGGCCGTCGCCGAGACGATCGGCCAAAACCGACCCCAGACATCGCCCTGAATGGTTGCCGCGACACCGCCCAGCAGACCGGCCATCTCGCCCGCCGAAATCGCGAATTCCGCTGTCGAAGTCGGCACGCCCTTGTCGGTCGCGACCTGCTCGACGAAGGTCCAGAAGGCGCCCGGCGCGCCGTACCACAGGGCCTGGCCGACCAGCGCCAAGAACGCGATGCTGGTGCCGCCCCCCGGTGCGCCGGTCTCAGTCCGCGGACGGGCTTCCGCCACCGGCTTCAGCCGGTCGAACATGAACACGAACGGCAGAACCGCCGCGCCGATCAGGATCAATCCGGACATCGGCCCGACCACCGGAAACAGACGCACCAGAAACGGCGACGATCCCGTCACAAGCGCGCCGTAAATCACCGCGGCTGTGAGTGCGATCCCGAAAGCGCGGTCGACATTGCGCGCCTGCGTGAGAACCGCGCAGCAGGCAGTGTAGAACACGCCCTCGCCCAGCAGCCCGATGACGACCCGGCAGATCAGAATGGTCTCGAAACTGCCGAGAAAGCCGCTCGCCAGATTGCCGGCGATACAGACAAGTGCAGCAAACCCCATCGCAAAGCGGCGATCGACCCGGTCGATCCAGAGCGGTCCGAACAGAGACGCAACCCCGATCGCCCCGCTTTCCGCCGCCGCCAGCGTCCCGAGCTGCGCCGGATCGAGCGACAGGCGTCCGCCCAGGAAGGCGAGATAGGGCGGCATCAGATAGAAGATTGCCGAACCGGCACTGTAGAGCAGCGTCCCGAGCAGAACGATCCAGGGATCGGAGAGCTTGCCGGCGCGCATCAACTGCCGCGATAGGTCGAGTAGCCGAAGGGCACGGTCGACCGGATATCGCGCACCAATCCTGTCAGAAATTCCGTCACAACTTTCCTCGTCCGCCTCTCAGGGATGCTATGTCACGCCGCCTTGAGCGGCTATGCAGAGAATACTCAGCGGTTCGATGCCATTTCGGCAGCGGACCGCGATGCCCGACCGGCAGCGGACCGTCCGAAACTCTCTTCTGGTGCGCGCGGCCGGACCCGTGAAACATGCATCGCGAGACTGGCCCCGAGCGATGAGAGCCTTAAGCGACGCGAACACGAATCGAGACATACCTCCGACGCTGAACTTCCATTTCGGCTCGGAATACATGCTGGCGGGCGGGTCGTATGTACCCGACAGCCCCGTGCGCATCACGGTCTTCACGCTGATTGCCGGCGATGCGACGATCGAGATGGACGGCAACGCGATATCGTTTTCGGCGGGGCAGTCGGTCCTGATCGACGCCGGACGAACCTACATATACATGGCCAAGCCAGACAAAGCCCATCTGATCAGCTGGGCCGACTCCGACCCCTTGCCGGGACGCCCGCCGGCGGCGCAGCACGGGCGGGTGTTCAAGACGACGCCGCGCATCGAGGCGTTGCACGAGCTGGGATACGGCGCGGGGCCGAGCACCGCCCGCGGTCATGCCGAGATCAGCCGCTATCTGGGCCATGCGCTGCTGATCGAATGCACGAATGCCGCCATCCGCGACCGGCAGCCGGCACGTCCCGGCCGCGCCATCCCCCGGCTGGAGCGGGTGCTGTGCGCCGATCTGCGCCGCGACTGGACGGCACCGGACATGGCCAGCGCGATCAGCCTGTCGCAGCGCACCCTGACGCGCCGGCTGCGTACAGAGGCAGGCCTCAGCGCCATGGCGCTGCTGTGGAAGGTGCGCGTCCGCCAGGGCGTGGCGCTGCTGACCCGCTCGGACCTCAACGGCACCAACGTGGCGGAGCTGTGCGGCTTCAAAAGCGCCTACCATTTCTCCCGCCGGATCAAGGAGGCGACCGGGATGTCGCCGACTGCCTTGCGCTCCTGGGCCTCCAACAGCTCCCTCTCCGAACGGCGCGATCTGCTGGCTTCGCTCTAGGCTCGCTGCAACGCAACATTTTGGCCGACACAGACAAAGCCGATCCGCCCAGGCATTTCCCGGTTGCCCCTTCAGCCGCATCGTTCGCCTCGGTTTTGCCGAGTGGAGGATGGTAGATGTCAAAGCGGAACAACCGGGCTTTGTTGATGGCCGGAGCCTCGATCGCGCTGGTCGCGCTTTCATGTCCCGCACCGGCCCAGACGAGCGCCGATGCGCAGACGGGGGCGGAGCAGGTCGAGGAAGTGGTCGTCACAGCGCAGCGACGGCAGGAAAACCTGCAGGCAGTTCCGGTCACGGTCGAGGCGTTCAACGCCGCCCAGATCAAAGACAGCGTGATCACCAGCAACACCGATCTCGGCATGGTGACACCCGGCCTCGTCTCGGCGGCGCAGTTCGGCTATTTCCAGCCGCACCTGCGCGGCATCGGCACGACGGCGCCGAGCTCCTCCGTCGAAAGCCCGGTCGCTGTTTATGTCGACGGCATTTACTACGGCGTGCAGGCCGGCAGCATCTTCCAGCTGGCCGGGATCGACCATATCGAGGTCGATAAGGGACCGCAGGGCACGCTGTTCGGCCGTAACGCCACTGGCGGCCTGATCCAGATCGTGACCAAGGACCCGGAGCAGGATTTCCACGGCGAGGCCGACATCACCGGCGGCGACTATTCCACCGCCGGCACCAGCCTCTACGTCACCGGCGGCATCACGCCGACCGTCGCCGCCAACCTCTCGGTCTATTTCCAGGACCAGGGCGACGGCTTCGGGAAGAACCGCTTCACCGGGCAGGATGTGAACAAGACCCAGGACCTGGCGATCCGCCAGAAGATCCTGTTCACGCCGACCGACGCGGATTCGATCCTGCTGGCGATGGATTATGAGCAGGAATACAGCGCGCCGGTGCTGATCCCGGCCGAAGGCACGACGCCGTTGGGCGGCCCGCCCTACACCGGGTCGCGCCAGGGCGCCGACGGCTATTACCAGCCGCGCAATATCGAGAAGCAGGGCGCCATCACGCTCAGGATCGACCATGATTTCGGCTTCGCGCGGCTGGAGAGCCTCAGCGCCTATCTGCAGAGCTCGCTCTATTCATCGTTCGACGGCACGCTGGTCCGCGATTTCAACTATGCGCTGAATATCGAGCTCGACGACCTGCACAACCAACTCACGCAGGAATTCGACCTGAAATCTGAGCCGGACAGTGCGCTCACCTGGACGACCGGCATCTATTTCTATCATGCCGACGCCCGCTACGACCCGGTGAACCTGACCGGCGGGTTGATTGCGCCGCTGACCTCATACCTCACTTTTTCCGACGCCAACGGCTATTCGGGAGCCGTATTCGCCCAGGCGAGCTATGAGATCGCCCCGGCCACCAACCTGACGGTGGGCGCGCGCTACACGGTGGAGGAGAAGCATTTCTCCGAAAGCCAGTATGGCGTCTATGCCGGCACGCCACCGATCCTGTTCGACTCCGCGACCAATGCGCGGCAGGGCTTCAAGAAGCCGACCTGGCGGGTGTCGGTCGACCACAAATTGACGCCGGATGTCCTGCTCTATGCCTCCTACAACCGGGGATTCAAGAGCGGCGGCTTCAACGACCAGATCCTACCGGTGCACACCTATGCGCCGGAGACGCTGGATGCGTTCGAGGTCGGCACCAAGGCATCGTTCCTGGATAACAGGCTGCAGCTCGACGGCACCTGGTTCTATTACGACTATAAGAACATCCAGACCGTCTCGTACCCGGCCGGCGTAGAGGTGATCTATAACGGCGCCGAGGCCGAGATCTACGGGATCGATCTCGACTTCAAGGCGGTGCCCTTCCGCAATTTCACGCTGTCGGGCGGGCTGGAGATCATGCACGACGCCTTCACGTCATTCCCGGCGGCGCAGCTCTCGACCCCCGCGCCCGGCGGCGGCACGATCCTGGGAACGTTCGATGCCACCGGCCGGCGGCTGCCGCTGGCGCCGGATTGGACTTTCGACATCTCACCCGTCTACGTCGTGCCGCTGGGGGATATGGGCGACCTCACCTTCGCCGGCACGCTCAGCTACAATGACGGCTTCTATTACGAGCCGGACAACCGGCTGCATCAGGGGCCCTATACGCTGGTCAATGTATCGGCCACATGGACCGATCCGGACGACGCCTACAGCCTGCGCCTGTGGGCAAAGAACCTGACCGACGAGGCCTACACCACCGCGATCTACTCGCAGTCGAACGGCGACTACGCAATCTACGCCCCGCCGCGCACTTTCGGCGCCACGATCGCGCGGAAGTTCTGACCATGGGCCGCACGCTGTTCAAGAATTGCCGCTACCTCATCGCCCGGCCGGACCGCAAGGAGGTGCTGCGCGACGCGGCGATCCTGGTCGACGGGCGCGACATCGTCGCCGTCGGGCCTGAGGCGGACATGGCGGCGCCCGGGCCAGATCTCGACATCGTCGATTGCAGCGACAAGATCGTGCTACCGGGGCTGGTCAACGGGCATAATCACACGCCCTGGTCGGTGGTGAACCTGGTCTTCTCCGCCGCGGCCAGCACCGGCGTGGTCCTGCCTGAGGAGCCGGACTTCATCTCGGCGATCGAGAACCATGTCATGGCGCCGATGGCCTGGTTCCGCGACGACTCCACCTACGACCTCGCCATGTGCGGGCTGATGGACCAGATCCGCCACGGCACGACGACGACCGCCGATGCCAACAACCAGCCCGACGCGCTCTATCGCGCGGCGGTGGACAGCGGCATCCGTGCCGTCCTCCAGCCGCAGATGATCACCAACATCATGCTCGACGCGTTGGATGAGGACGGCTACCTCGCCCAGGCCGAGCGCTGCATCCGCGACTATCATGTCGGCGGCAGCGACCGGGTGACGGTGGCCGTCCATCCAAGCTGGCCGTGGAACTGCACCGAAAGCCTGCTGACCAGGGGCATGGCGCTGGCCGAGAAATACGACGTCCAGTACGCCACCCATCTGTTCGAGCTCCAGGACGAGAAAAAGCTGGCCGACCGCGTCTGGGCGGACCGGGGCGGCGCCATCGGCTATCTGCGCGAGATCGGGCTGCTGACGCCGCGCACGATCTTCTTCCACGCGATCGAGGCCGACGATGCCGATATCGATGCGCTGGCCGAGGCGGGCTGCGCCCTGATCCACAATCCGGAACTGAACGCGGAGCTGTTCTCCCGCGTCGCCAACGTTCCGCGCTGGCTCCGGGCCGGGATCACCACGTCACTTGGCACCGATTACGGCCAGTTCGACATGTTCACCGCGATGAAGCTGGCCGGCCTGCTGGGCCGCGTCGCGCACGGGCCGCGGCCGATCGATCCCTGGACGATCCTGGAGATCGCGACGGTGGGCGGGGCCAAGGCGATGCGGCTCGATAGCACGATCGGCACCATCGAACCGGGCAAGCGCGCCGACATCATCACGCTGGACCTCAACCGCTGCGCCGGCCTGATCCCGATCTGCGACGACCCGGGTTGGATCGCCGCTCTGCTGACTCGCCAGGGGACGCGCATGGACGTGGCCGATTCGATGATCGACGGCACGCTGGTGCGACGCGACGGCAGCTTCACCACGCTGGACGAAACGGAGATCGTATCCCGGGCGCAATACTGGTCGGCCAAGTTCGTCGCCGATTACGCCCAGATGGCGGCGAGCGGAAAGCCCTGGCACCGCAAGGTGCATCCAATGTTCGAACGGCGGCGGTAGGAAGACGAACCATGCGATATCTGCTGAATACCTGGTACGCTGCTGCCTGGTCGGAGGAGATCACCGCCGGCGCGTTGTTCGCCCGCACCATCGCGGAACAGGCGCTGGTCCTCTTCCGCGACGACATGGGCGGATTGGTTGCGCTTCAGGATCGCTGCCCGCACCGCTTCGCGCCGCTGAGCCTGGGCCTGCTGGAAGGAACGACCGTCCAATGCCGCTATCACGGGCTGCGGTTCGACCGTACCGGAAGCTGCATTGCCAACCCGCATGGCCCGATCGCGAAATCGCACATTGTGCGAAGCTTTCCGGTCATTGAGCGCCATACGCTGATCTGGGTCTGGCTGGGCGACAAGGCGCTGGCCGATCCCGGCACCATTCCCGACATGGCCTATCACGACAATGTGTCGGCAACCGCCTTCAACAAGGGCTATTTGCATGCGGCCGCTGGCCATCACCTGATGGTCGACAACATCCT
>DATBAZ010000035.1:0-17904 GCA_036271255.1 Alphaproteobacteria bacterium | reverse complement strand
TGATCTCGATTTCCGGCATATGGCCGTGATGGACGGTGACCAGCTCCAGCACCGCGTTGCGGATAAACGCCATGATGTCCGGCGCGCCGACGACCAGCGCGGTCGCGGCCTTGCTTTTGTCCGCCGCCTCGCCGCGCATGTCGAGCTCGGCGGTGTCCGAGAACACCGCCTGAAGGCCGGCCCAATTCTTGGTGTCCATGCTGCGGAAATAGCGCGCCTTCAGCTGCTTGATCTCCTCGATGGCGGCCAGCCGCTCGATCTCGGTTAACATCCATTCCTCCCGCTCCGGTTTGGCGTAGTCTTAGGGGCTGGCGGTCCGGCGCGCGAATGAATAGTTTGCGCGTGACCAATTCCGCCGGGACGCACGATCCCGGACGATCTGCCTAGGGAAGGACGTTTTCATGGCTGCGAAAAGCCGCAAGGTCATCATCACTTGCGCCGTCACCGGCTCGATCCACACGCCGTCGATGACGCCTTATCTGCCGATCACCCCGAACGAGATTGCCGACGCCGCGATCGGCGCGTGGGAGGCCGGGGCCTCGATCCTGCACCTGCATGTGCGCGACCCCGAGACCGGCCGTCCGTCGCCCGATCCGAAGCTGTTCATGGAATTCCTGCCGCGGGTGAAGCAGTCGACCGACGCGGTCGTCAACATCACCACCGGCGGCGGCCACGGCATGAGCCTGGACGAGCGCATCGCCGCCGCCATGGCGACCAAGCCCGAGATGGCGTCGCTGAACATGGGCTCGATGAATTTCGGCCTCTTCCCGGCGCTGGACAAGCCGCGCGACTGGAAGCACGAATGGGAACCGGCCTATCTCGAAATGACGCGGGACTTCATCTTCCGCAACACCTTCAAGGATATCGAATATGTGCTGAAGACCCTCGGCGAGGGCTGCGGCACGAAGTTCGAGTTCGAATGCTACGACATCGGCCATCTCTACAATCTGGCCCATTTCCTCGATCGCGGGCTGGTGAAGGGGCCGCTCTTCATCCAGTCGATCTTCGGGATCCTGGGCGGCATCGGCGCCGACGTCGAAAATCTCATGCATATGCGGCGGATCGCCGACAAGCTGTTCGGCGACCAGTATCAATGGTCCGTGCTGGCCGCCGGGCGCCACCAGATGAACTTCGTCACCCAGGCCGCGATCATGGGCGGCAATGTGCGTGTCGGCCTGGAGGACAGCATCTATATCGGCAAGGGCACGCTGGCTGAGAGCAATGCCCAGCAGGTCGGCAAGATCCGCCGCATCCTGGAAGATTTGAGCCTGGAGATCGCGACGCCGGCCGAGGCGCGCGAATCTCTGGGCCTCAAGGGCGCTGATCAGGTCGGATTCTAAGTAAGAGGGATAGGGTCAAGAAAAATGGCAGGTCTTTATTTCGATGAGTTCGAGATCGGGCAGAAGTTCGTTCACGACATCCGCCGCACGGTGACGGAGACGGACAATCTTCTGTTCACGACCTTGACGCACAACCCGCAGCCGCTCCATCTCGATGTCGAGTTCTGCAAGGAAAACAGTGAGTTCGGTGAGATACTGGTCAACAGCATCTTCACCTTCGGCCTGATGATCGGCGTCTCGGTCGGCGACACCACCTTGGGCACCACGGTCGCCAACCTGGGCATGGACGGGGTCAAGTTCCCCAAGCCCGTGCGCCTCGGCGACACGCTGCGCAGCGAGACGGTGGTGCTGGAAAAGCGGGAGAGCAAGTCCCGCCCGAATGACGGCATCGTCGTGTTCGAGCATCGCAGCTTCAACCAGAAGGACGAGGAAGTCGCCTATTGCCGGCGCTCGGCGCTGATGAAGAAGAAGCCGGCATGATCCCGCGCTCCCTGCTGTTCGCCCCGGCCGACAGCGAACGCAAGATGGAAAAGGCGTCGGCCTCCGGCGCCGACGTGGTGATCCTGGACCTGGAGGATTCGGTCTCGGCAGCGCAGAAGCCGATCGCGCGCGAGATGGCGCAGGCTCTCCTGAAGGCCAACCCCGACCGGTCGAAGCGGCAGCTCTGGGTGCGGATCAATCCGATCTCCGAACCGCTCGGCCTGCTCGATCTGGCCGGCGTGGTCGGCGGTGCGCCGGACGGCATCATGCTGCCCAAGCCGGATTCCGGCGCGGACATCACGACCTTGTGCCATTACCTGTCGGCGCTGGAAGCCGCCCACGGCCTGCCCCAGGGCGGCATCAAGATCATCCCGGTGGCGACCGAGACCGCCAAGGCGATGTTCGCGCTCGGCACCTATGTCGGCGCCAGCCCGCGCATGACCTTGATGACCTGGGGCGCGGAGGATATCGCCGCGGTGGTCGGCGCCAGCGCCAACCGCGATGCCGACGGCCGCTACGACCCGCTCTATGAGCTGGCCCGCACGCTGTGCCTGGCCGGCGCGGCGGCGGCGGATGCGGCGCCGATCGACACGGTCTATGTCAATTTCCGCAATCCTGCCGGGCTGGAGGAAGAATGCCAGCGCGTGCGCCGCGCCGGCTTCCAGGGCAAGATCGCGATCCATCCGGACCAGATCCCGATCATCAACGCGGCCTTCACGCCCACGGCTGCGGAGATCGCCCATGCCGAAAAGATCATCGATGCGTTCGACAGCAACCCGGCGCTCGGCACGGTCGGCATCGACGGCAAGATGTACGACATGCCGCACCTGAAATTGGCGCGGAAGGTCAAGGCCGCCGCCGTGCGGCTCGGCGTATCGGCTTAACGACTAGAAAACCAGGAGGAAATCATGGCGTTCAGTGGACATAAGATTCTCGTCACCGGCCCGACCGGCCAGGTCGGCTTCGTCGTCGCCCAGGCGCTGGCCAAGCAGGGCAACGAAGTGTGGGGCGTCGCCCGCTTCTCCGACGAGGCGAAGAAGAAGGTGCTGGAGGATGCCGGCGTGAAATGCGTCTCGGCCGATCTGGGCGATGGCGACTTCTCGTCGATCCCGAAGGATTTCGACTATGTCGTGCATCTGGGCGTGTTCCGCGCCGCGGGTGACGATTTCGACCTCGACTTCCGCAGCAATGCCGAGGGCACGGGCCTGCTGATGAGCCATTGCCGCGCGGCCAAGGGCTTCCTCGCCTGCTCGACCACCGGCGTGTACGAGTCGGTCGGCCGCAACCTGCTGAAGGAAACCAGCGAGCTGGGCGACAATCACCGCTCGATGATGACCACCTACTCGATCACCAAGATCGCGACCGAGGCGGTGGTGCGCTTCGCCGCGCGCGAGTTCAACCTGCCGACCATCATCACGCGCCTGTGCGTGCCCTACGGCAACAACGGCGGCTGGCCCTATTACCACCTGCTGATGATGAAGCACGGCACGCCGATCCAGCTGCAGCCGGACAAGCCGTCGCTCTATTCGCTGATCCATGAGGACGACATCGTCGCCTCGATCCCGTCGCTGCTGCAGGCGGCCTCCGTGCCGGCCAACATCGTCAACTGGGGCGGCCCCGAGGCGGTGTCGATCGAGGATTGGAGCGCCTATCTGGGCGAGCTGACGGGCGCCAAGCCGGTTCTCGAATACACCGAGAAAGGCCCGCTGGAGAGCGTGGTGGTCGACACGACCAAGCTGTTCTCCATCGCGCCCCAGTTCAAGACCAGCTGGAAGGACGGCTTCCGGCGCATGGTCGCCGCCAAGCACCCGGACTGGCTGGTCTGAGTAATTTTGGCGGGAGGGGCTGAGGCGCTCAGCCTCTCCCCGTCAAAACGGTATCGATATCTCCGCCGGCGGCCGGATGGTCGTGCGCCGCATGAAGCGGACCTGCCCGGCGGGAAAACGGTCGCGGCGATGGATGACGCGGGCATTGTCCCACAGCACGGCGTCGCCTGGCCGCCAGCGGTGCTCGTAAACCAGATCGGGGCTGGTGATCGCCGCCGTCAGCTCCTCCAGCAATTCCGTGCTTTCGGCGTCGGGCAGGCCCTCGATATGGGTCACGACGGTCGGCGCCAGATAGAGGCTCTTGCGCAAAGTTATCGGGTGGGTCCGCACGATCGGGTGGGATTCGATCCGCGTGCTGCGGCTGCGCTGAAAGTCGTCTGTCTTCAGGCCGTAGGTCATGGTGACCTTGCCGTGGTCATGCACCGCCCTCAAGCGCGCGATCCGCTGCTTCGTCGCCTCCGGCAGGCGGTCATAGGCCGCGGCCGCGTCAGCCCAATAGGTATTGCCGCCCGATGCCGGAACCTCGACGGCGAACAGCAGCGAGCCCAGGGCAGGGCGCGGCAGATAGGTCTGGTCGGTGTGCCATTCCAGATCGTCGTTGCTCAGCGCATCGGCCGGCAGGCCCAGATCCCTGCGGTTGGTGACATAGAGAAGCTGCGGATTGTCCTTAGAGTTGAAATCCTGCCGGCCATGCACCTCCAGCTCACCGAACATCCGGCTGAACGCGACTTCACCAGCCTCGTCGAAGCCAAGATCGCGGAACAGCAGGATGCCGTTCTGGAACCAGAGCTGGTTCAGGACCTTCGCCAGCCAGGGCGGATTGCCCGCGATCCCGGCCGCGCCGATGATCTCAGCTCCGAACACCGGCGACAGCGGCCTGACCGCCAGCGGCGCCGTGCGGTAGATCCCGTCGCCGACGCCTTGCGATTCGTCTTGCATCACCGCCTCCCCTCACGAAGGAGTATCGCAATTCCGATGACAAGTCGCGGCTCAACCTCCACATGACGACGGATGATGAATAACGGCACGCTCCCCGTCACCCTGCTGACCGGTTTCCTCGGCAGCGGCAAGACGACGGTGCTCAACCACCTGCTGCGGCAGCCTGGGCTGGCCTCGACGGCGGTCATCATCAATGAGCTCGGCGAGATCGGCATCGACCATGATCTGGTCGAGACCGCGACCGAGGGTTTCGTGCTGCTGAAGAGCGGCTGCGTCTGCTGCTCGGTGCGCAGCGACCTGATCGACACCTTGCGCGATCTGTTCCTGAAACGGGTGCGCGGCCGGATCGCCGAGTTCGACCGGGTGGTGATCGAAACCACCGGCCTGGCCGACCCGGCCCCCGTCCTCCACACCTTGACCGGCGACCCGCTGGTCACCGCCCGCTATCGCCTGGACGGGGTGATCGCGACAGTCGATGCGGTGAATGGCGACGACACGCTGAACCGCGCCTTTGAGGCGGTGAAGCAGGCCGCCATCGCCGACCGCATCCTGCTGACCAAGACCGACCTGGCCGAGGCCGGGGTGGTGGGCCGCCTGACGGACAGGCTGCACGCGCTCAACCCCGCCGCGCCGATCATCCCCGTGGTGAACGGCGCCGCCGACCCCGCCGGCCTGTTCGATATCGGCCTATACAATCCCGCGACCAAGAGCCTGGACGTCCAGCGCTGGCTGAACGTGGAGGCGGTCGAGCACCACCACCACGATCATGGCGACGAGATCAGCCGCCACGACCACAGTATAAGCAGCTTCGTCTTCACCCTGGACCACCCGATCGCCGAAACCGCGCTCAGCCGCTGGCTGGAAACGCTGGTCGCCTTCCAGGGGCCTGACCTGCTCAGGGTCAAGGGCATCGTCAATGTCGCCGGCCGCCCCGGCCCGCTGGTGATCCAGGGTGTCCAGCACATCTTCCACCCGCCGATCGAGTTGCCGGCCTGGCCCGGCGAGGACCGGCGCACGCGCATCGTCTTCATCACGCGCGGGCTGGACGAACGGGCAATTCGTAATACTCTCAGTCTGTTCGAGCGCTGAATTCCGCGATGATGCTCAGAATCCTTGCCCTTACCCTCGCCGTCTTGTCGTCCCTGCCGGCATCCGCGGCCCCCGAAAAGATCATGGCCTATTACGAGGACAGCATCGGCGCGCTGAAGGCCGATGCGTCCATCGTCGATCAGCTGCCGACAGATTCGTTCAATGTGAATGGCAAGGGGGCGATCACCGGATCGGCGCCGCAGGATGCGCTCAATGTCGCCCATGCTCATGGCATGCAGACCTTTGCCGTCATCTCGAACTATGGCGCGACGGATTTCAGCCCGGCGATCGTGCATGCCCTGCTGAACGACCAGGCCGCGGTCAAAGACTTCATCGTCAATGTGCTGAAGCTGCTCTCGGCCCACGGCTATACCGGCGTGAATATCGATTTCGAGGCCATCCCGGCCAAGGACCGCGCGGCCTACACACGGTTCGTCCAGGCGCTCTACAAATCGGTCCACGCCGCCGGAAAGCGGGTCATGCTGTCGATCCCGGCGATGGAGCGGGACGATCCGGGCGACGACTGGTCCGGCGCCTACGATCTCGCCGTCATCGCCAAGGCGACCGACATCGTCCAGTATATGACCTATGACGAGAACGGGCCGTGGGGTGCGCCCGGGCCGGTCGCCGGGCTGGATTGGGTGACGGCCTGCCTGCGCTACGCGGTCGGCGCGGCGCCGGCGGCGAAGATCAGCCTCGGCCTGCCGGCCTACGCCTATGACTGGGACCGCACCGCCGGCACAGGCGTTTCGGTCGATTGGAGAGCGATCCCGGGCCTGATTTCCCGCACCCACGCGCAGCCGCAATGGGACGCCAAATCGTCGTCTCCCTATTTCCGCTACACCGCCGGGAACGGTCACAAGCATGTCGTCTGGTACGAGAATGCGCGCAGCATCACGCTCAAATCCCGGCTCGCCCGGACCCGGAACCTGATGGGCGTTTCGGTCTGGGTTCTCGGCGCCGACAACGCGGATTTCTGGAAGGCCGTCCGCGCCGGGTTCTGATCCCGGACCTTTTTGATCGCGGCCCCGTGGCTGGATGACAATTCCACGGGCGCACGCCACACTCGACCGTAAGAGTCGAGGAGTGCCACCGTGCGTTCAGCCTATCTTCTGTCAGCCCTTGCCCTGATCTCCGGCCTGGCCTTCGGCGCCGCGCCCGCTCTGCCGAGCGACACTCCGGCCAAATTCACCGTCAACACCGACAGCTTCGACTACATCAAGCGCGAGGTGATGATCCCGATGCGAGACGGGGCAAAGCTGAAGACCTTCATCATGATCCCCAAGGGCGCATCGAAGGCGCCGATGCTGATGACCCGCACGCCCTATAATGCTGAGGAGCGGGTGCTGCATTTCGACAGCCCGCATCTGGCGGCGGCGGTGCCGCAGATGGACGATACCGCAGTCGCGGCCGGCTACATCATCGTCTACCAGGATGTGCGCGGCAAATACGGGTCGGAAGGGGACTATGTGCTGACCCGGCCACCCAAAGGGCCGCTGAACCCGACAGAGGTCGACCATGCCACCGACACTTACGACACGATCGACTGGCTGGTGAAGAACGTGCCGGAGAGCAACGGCAAGGTCGGCGTGATCGGCGGCTCCTATGAGGGCTTCACCGCTGTGATGGCGACCATGCATCCGCATCCGGCGCTGAAGGTCTCGGTGCCGTTCGCACCGATGGTCGACGGCTGGATGGGCGACGACTGGTTCCATAACGGCGCGTTCCGCCAGGACGGTGCGCTGCAATACATCTACGGCCAAGAAGCGACGCGCAAAGGCGACGAGAAGTGGTGGAGCGGCATCCACGACACCTACCAGGCCTTCCTCGAGGCCGGGTCGGCGGGGGCGATG
Source organism: Alphaproteobacteria bacterium (assembly GCA_036271255.1). Classification (GTDB taxonomy): domain Bacteria; phylum Pseudomonadota; class Alphaproteobacteria; order BOG-932; family Roseiterribacteraceae; genus BOG-932. Next base: position 10,377 of record DATBAZ010000035.1, on the reverse strand, counting down.
GCGTCATCGCATGGCCTGGACCAGCTGGGCTATTGGCGCACCCTGACACAGCACACGACCTATGACGCCTTCTGGCAGGGCCAGGCGGTCGACAAGATGATGGCGGCCGAGCCGACCAAGGTGCCGATGATGATCGTTGACGGTCTGTTCGATCAGGAGGACATCTATGGCGGCCCGGCTCTGTTCAAGGCGCTGGCGCCCAAGGACCCGAATGGCGAGATGATCCATTTCGTGCTCGGGCCCTGGGACCACGGCGATGGACGACGGATCGGGCGGTCTATCGGCGCGATCCAGTTCGAAGGCGACACAGCCATCTGGTTCCGCCGCACCGTCATGCAGCCATTCCTGGATTATTACCTGAAGGACGGGCCGAAGCCTGACACGCCGCGCGTGCTGGTCTATGAAACCGGGGCCGACCAATGGCATCGTTATGACGCTTGGCCGCGCGCCTGCGCCGGCGGTTGCCCGGAGGCGTCGAAAAATCTCTATCTGCTGCCCGGCGGCAAGCTCGGCTTCGATCCGCCGGCGGCGGGCAATGCCGGTTATGACGAATATGTCTCCGACCCGGCCAAGCCCGTGCCGTATCGCCAGCGGCCGACCCTGGATATGGACGATCCGGATTCGACCTGGGGCGAATGGCTGGTCGACGACCAGCGCCATGCCGCCTCACGTCCCGACGTGCTGGTCTATGAGACCGATCCGCTGAAGGCTCCGATCCGCATCGCCGGCCAGCCCTTCGCCGACATCGTCGCCTCGACCAGCGGTACGGATTCGGACTGGGTGGTGAAGCTGATCGACGTCTGGCCCGACGAGGTGCCGGAGCGGCCGAAGATGGGCGGCTATCAGCAGATGCTCTCAGCCGACATCTTCCGCGGTCGCTACCGGGACGACATGTCGGTCGCGCACCCTCTGGAGGCAGACAAGCCGCTCGCCTACCACATCCGCCTGCCCAACGCCGACCACACCTTCCTGCCCGGCCACCGGATCATGGTCCAGGTCCAGTCCAGCTGGTTCCCGCTCTACGACCGCAACCCGCAGAAATTCATCCCCAACATCATGTTCGCCAAGCCGGAGGATTTCGCGAAAGCGACGCAGCGGGTGTGGCACGCGCCGGGACAAGCGAGCGCTATCGAGCTGCCGGTGATTTCGGCTCGGGAATAGACGGCGGATCGTCCGTGAAGCGGAATGTAACCCGGTAGAACGAGGATTCCCCGGCCTTTGGGCGGTTCGGGTCCGCTGCGAACTTCCACCGGGGAAAGACCTTCATTGCCGCCGCGGCAAAGCCGTAGCCTACAGGGCGCTCGTAAGTAACTTTCGGGCTTGCAATCGATCCGTCCGGCATCAGAAGGAAGCGAAAATCCACGTATCCAGATGTTCGCTCCGTCAGCGCCCGTGGCGGATATTCCGGGCGGACTATAGCCGTTGGATTACCTTTTGAAGGCCGCAGAGAATAACAGCAACCAACGCTCGGCGGCCAGGTCTCCTTGAGCTGCAGTCGTCGGGGAGCCGTCAGCCACGGCATTACCGGCACGGCCGTCCTCTCTGCATCCAGCTCGGCCCGGACGTGGTTATTCGCGGCGACAATCTGCTGGCTGACGATCAGAAGCTGGGTCAGGAACAAGGCGGTGACTAGGCCCACCACCCCGACGACAAGAAAGTCGTTCGACGCACGCGTGGTCATTGTTTCGAAAGCCTAAAGCTCATCCGATACCGTAGGGTGGGGCCCAAGCCGTCCACGCTGGGGCTGGGCTCGAATCGCCATCTGCGAAATGCCTGGGTTGCAGCAGCGGCAAAGCCGTAACCTTCAGGCACTTCCGCGACGACCTCGGGGTCGACAACCGAACCGTCCGGCGATGTCGTGAATACGAAATCGACGAAGCCCGATATCCCTCTGTCGGCAGCTCTTTCAGGGTAAACGGGGGTAGCTTTGAATATCGGATTCCCCGCGATACGTGCGCTCGATATGTCGTAATGCCCGACATGGCGAGGGTTGGAGGGAGGATCGAAGGGTGGGCAGCACCCGGGATTAAACCACGTGAGAACCGGCTTGGAGACAGTCTTGAAGGTGCCCATCCAGGTGAATGGCACAGCAGCATTCTCCGCTGCCAGTTCCGCTTGGACATGTTTATTCGCTGCCGAGATCTGCGCACTTACGGCCAACAGCTGGCACACGAACAACGCCGTGCCGATTCCCGCTATGCCGACGACGAAAAAATCGTTCGATGCCCGCATCGTTTCCCCCGCCTCAACGGCGACAGCATCAGGCTACGCGCGCTTCCGTCTATGGGCCAGACAGAAGTTGAAGGGCGGTCGCTATCGGCAGAACAGGGTTCTCGGCCGCCCGCTGGACGTGAGGCTCCGCTATTGCGCTTCAGCTCCCGAGAGATCGTCGATGGCGCGATCCAGAGCTGCTGCAATTTGCCGGCAATCCGACACCGGTCTTCAAGTGTGAAGTGCTCGTACTGCTTGCCCATCGCAACACCTTAAACTGGTGGCGCACTTCGTTTGTGAACTCAGGGAATCCAGGGATATGCCGACGGCGTTATGAGAGTCATGTCGCCGCGGACGCGGCTCCGGCCTGGATTCCCGCCTTCGCGGGAATGACGAGCGGGAAAACTAGGCTGTCTGCTTCTTCGCCAGATACTCCACCCGCAGCTCCCGCTTCAGCACCTTGCCGGCGGCTGACAACGGCAGGGGCTCCAGCCTGATATCCACGCTGCGCGGGCACTTGTAGTGGGCGATGCGGTCGCGGCAGTGGGTGATGATTTCCTTGGCGTCGGCCTGCTGGCCGGGGTGCAGGATGACGATGGCGTGGACGGTTTCGATCCATTCCTCGTGCGGGATGCCAATCACGGCGCAGGACTGGACCGCAGGGTGCTGGGCGATGGCGTTCTCGACCTCCACCGAATAGATGTTCTCGCCGCCGGAAATGATCATGTCCTTCACCCGGTCGACGATATAGACGAAGCCGTCCTCGTCCATGAAGCCGCCGTCGCCGGTGTGCATCCAGCCGTCCTTCAGCGCCTTGGCGGTTTCCTCCGGCCAGTTCCAATAGCCCATCATCAGGTTCGGGCCGCGCATCAGCACCTGGCCGACGGTGCGTGGCGGCACCGGCCTGTCGTCCTCGTCGCAGATGATGATCTCGACGCCGGGAATCGCGCGCCCGGCGGCCTTGTGGCGGCCTTTCGCGCGGTTCTCACCCAGCAGATTCTCATGACGCAGGCAGGCGGCCAGCGGTGACAGCTCGGTCATGCCATAGCACTGGATGAACTTGGTCTGGGGCAGGGAGGCGACGGCCTTGTTCAGCAGCGATTCCGTGATCGGCGAGGCGCCGTAAAGGCATTGCCGGAACGACGATGTGTCGTATTCGGCGAATTTCGGATGCTCGACCAGCCGCTGGATCATGGTCGGCACCAGCAGGCTTTCGGTCACGCCCTCATTCTGGATCGCCTGCAGGCATTCCTCGGCATCGAAGCCGGGCATCAGCACGGTGGTGGCGCCGCTGGCCATGCAGGAGACCAGGGGCCAGATGCCGCCGGTATGGAACATCGGCATCGCGGTCATATAGATCGCGTTCTCGCCGAACAGCCCGTCCGCCAGGCTGGAGAGGGCGCAGGCGACCGAGTTGGCGTGGGAGAGCATCACGCCCTTCGACCGCCCGGTGGTGCCGCCGGTATAGTTGATGGTGAAGAGGTCCTGTCCCGTGCGGCCGACATCCTCGGCCGGTTCGGACGTGGCGATCAGGTTCTCATAGCCGATCATGCCTTCGGGGCAATTGCCTTCGCCGGCATAGATGGTCTGGATCCCAAGCTCGGCCGCCAGCTCCAGCCCTATTTTGAGGTTGCCGTCGTCCAGCAGCAGCAGCTTCGGCGCAGATTCGCGCACGGCGTCACGCAGCTCGTTGATGCTCCAGCGGAAATTCAGCCCGACGATGACGCCGCCGATCCAGGGCGTGGCGATCAGCGCCTCGGAATAACGGTCGTTATTGTCCATGATCGCCGCGACTCGATCGCCGGGCGTGATGCCCAGGCCGGCAAAGCCGCCGGCCAGCCGGGTCACCCGCGCATGGAACTCAGCCCAGGTTTGGCGGCGGTCGCGGAAGATCAGCGCGGTATGGTTGGCGCGCGTCTGGACCGCGCGGCGCAGCAGATACGAAATACCCATCTAACCCGTTAACTCCCCCGCATTCCTCGCCGGTTCAGCGCTTCAGCAATTCGCCGCTGATGATCAGCTTGCGTACCTCGGTCGTCCCGGCCCCGATCTCCAGCAGCTTGGTCGCCCGGAACAGCCGGTTGATCTCGGATTCCCAGATATAGCCATATCCGCCGAAAATCTGCACCGCTTCGTCGAGCACCTTGTTCATCGTCTCGGCGGTATACATCACCGAGGCGGCGGTCAGCGCATGGATCAGGCCGCGCCCGCCCTCGCCGCTCTCCACCGCATTGGCGGCGGCGAGCACGCGATAGTTGAAGGTCCGCATCGTCTCGACCCAGACATAGATGTCGGCGAGCTTGGACTGGATCATCTGGAAGCTGGCGATCGGCTTGCCGAACTGCTCACGGGTCTTGGCGTAGTCGATGCACAGGTCCAGCGCCCGCTCGGCTATCCCTAAGCAGATTGGGGAGATCATGGCGCGTTCGAGGTCCAGCCCGCTCATCACGATGGAAACGCCGCGATTCTCCTCGCCGACCAGATTCTCGGCCGGCACGCGGCAATCCTCGAACACCAGCTCGCCGGTCTGGCTGCCGCGGAAGCCCATCTTCACCAGCTTCTGCGCGACGCGGAAACCCGGCATGTCCTTTTCGATGATGAAGGCCGAGATGCCGTGCGCGCCCTTTTCCGGCGCGGTCTTGGCATAGACCAGCAATATGTCGGCCACCGGGCTGTTGGTGATGAAGATCTTCGACCCGTTCAGCACGTAATGGTCGCCGTCGCGCGCCGCCGTGGTGCGCATCGAGCCCAGTGCGTCGGAGCCTGCCCCCGGTTCGGTCAGGCCCAGCCCGCCGATCAGGTCGCCGTTGGAGAGGCCAGGCAGATACTTCTTTTTCTGCGCGTCGTTGGCGTTGCGCAGGATGTTGTTGGCGCACAGATTCTCATGCGCCACCCAGGACAGGCCCAGCGCATGGTTCCAGCGCGAGAAAGCCTGCAGCACCAGGCCGCTGGTGAACAGGTCGCTGCCCAGGCCGCCCAGCTCGGGCGGGGTGGTGATGCCGAAATAGCCGTCGCGGCCCAGCTTGCGGAACGCCGCGTCCGGCCAGGACTCGTCCGCATCCATTTTCTCGGCCAGCGGATACAGCTCGTTGCGGGCATAGGTGTCCGCAGCCCACAGCACCTCGCGCTGATCGTCCGACAGGTCGAACAGCGCGCTCGCATTCGGCAGCGTTCCAGTTTGGGTCATCGTCGCAAGTCCCCTAGGCGGCCTTGGGTTCGGGCCGCGAAATTCGTGGCGCGAAAATTAATGAGCCTTACTCACCATGTCCATGGGTTTCTAGGATTGCCGTCAGGATGCGGCTTATGGTAACGCCTATCGCCTGCGCCGGTTTGGCTCAAATGCGGGGGAAATCCGATCGATGGAACGGGAGTGAGTTAAGCTCATGAGCGGATATCGCGCTGTCCCCAATTCCTTGCCCCGCCGTCAGATTTACCGTCTGCCGCGGGCTCAGCGCGTTGCCGACATCATGCTGACCGCCCGGGCCGTCTTCTCCGAAAAAGGCTATACCGACGCGATGATCGCCGAAATCGCGGAGCGCGCCGGCGTCGTCGAAGGCACGATCTACCGTTATTTCTCCGGCAAGCGTGAGCTGCTGATCAAGGTGGTCGAGGACTGGTATGAGGAGATACTGACCGATTACGATCGGCAGCTTCTCGGCATCCGCGGCACCTGGAACCGCCTGCGCTTCATGATCTGGCGCCACCTCTCGGTCGTCCACAACGACCCGGCGATGTGCCGGCTGATCTTCAACGAGCTGCGCTCAGTCCCCGAATATCGCGAGACCGCGGTGTTCGAGCTCAACCGCGAATATACCAACCGCACGCTCGCCATCGTCCAGGAGGCGATGGACAGCGGGGAATTCCGGGTGGGCATTCCGCTGCGCGTCGTGCGCGAGATGATCTATGGCGGGATCGAGCACCACACCTGGTCGTTTCTACGCGGCGAGGGCGAATTCTCTCCCGAGGATTCGGCCGACGCCATCACCGACATCATCTATCGCGGCCTGGTGCGCTCCGGCGTCGCCATCGACCGTGGAGAAGAGGCGATCCGTCGCCTGGAAGAAGTTGCCGACCGCCTGGAGAGGGCGGCGGACATGAGTGAAGAAGAACTGTCCTGCAAGACTGGAAAATCCGCATGCTGAAAAAGGTATTGATCGCCAATCGCGGCGAAATCGCCTGCCGGGTGATACGCACGTGCAAAAGGCTCGGGATCGCCACCGTGGCGGTCTATCACCATGAAGACCGGCTGGCGCCGCATGTGAAGCTGGCCGATACGGCGGTGCAGCTGAAGGGCGACGTGCCCACCGCCGCCTATCTCGACCAGGATCAGATCATCGCGATCTGCCAGGAGAGCGAGGTCGACGGCATCCATCCCGGCTATGGCTTCCTGTCCGAGAATGCAGGCTTCGTCCAGAAGGTGACCGAGGCCGGCATCGCCTTCATCGGCCCCGACGCCGCAAGCATGAACCTGATGGGCGACAAGATCCGCAGCCGCAATTTCGCCCGCGACCATGGCGTGCCGGTGGCGCCCAGCGCGCTGCAGGACGGCGACCTCGAGGACTTCCTGAAAAAGGCGGAGGCGGTTGGCTTCCCGCTGCTGATCAAGGCCTCGGCCGGCGGCGGCGGCAAGGGCATGAAGATCGTCCGCCAGGCCTCGGAGCTGCGCGAACAGATCACCACGGCGGCCAGCGAGGCGCAGCGCTATTTCGGCGACAGCCGGGTCTACGCCGAGCGCCTGGTCGAGCTGCCGCGCCATATCGAGGTGCAGGTGGTCGGCGACGGCAACGGCAATGTCGTCCATCTGTTCGAGCGCGAATGCTCGTTGCAGCGCCGCTATCAGAAGATCGTCGAGGAATCGCCGGCGCCGAACCTGCCCAAGGAACTGCGCGATCGCATCTGTGCAGCGGCGGTGAAGCTGGCCCAGGCCGCGAACTACAAGAATGCCGGCACGGTCGAGTTCATCCTCGGCGCCGACGGCGAGTTCTACTTCCTTGAGATGAACACCCGCCTGCAGGTCGAGCATCCGATCACCGAGGAGGTTGTCGGCGTCGACCTGGTCGAGGCTCAGCTCAAGGTCGCGTCGGGCGAGGGCCTTCCGTTCAAGCAGGAAGACCTCAAGCAGACCGGCTGGTCGATCGAGTGCCGCATCAATGCCGAGGAGCCGGAAAAGGACTTCCGTCCCGCCATCGGCCGCATCGGCCGTTTGCAGGTGCCGACCGGCGAGGGCGTCCGCTTCGATGCCGGCATCGTCGAGGGGCAGGCCGTCACGCCCGCCTTCGACTCCATGCTGGCCAAGCTGATCACCTATGGCGCGACCCGCGAGGAGGCGGCCGAGCTCATGGAGGCGGCGCTGGAAGATCTCGTGATGCTGGGCGTGCCCAACAACATCGATTATCTGGCGCGGATCATGCGCAACCCGGCCTTCCTGTCGGGCAAGCTGCATACCGGCTTCCTGCCGCAGGAAGCCGACAGCCTGATAGCGCCGGAGCCGACCGCGGAGGAGCAGATCGTGGCAGTTCTCGCCGCGGCCTTCACCGATGTCGACTTCCAGCGCATCGCCTATGAAATCCCCGAACCGCACGCCTCCATCGGCTTCTGGCGGAACTGAGGACACGAACATGTCTTATGAAATGCTTCTGAACGAGCAGGATATCTCGCTCGACATCCTCGCCCGCCGGCCCGATCTCAAGATCAAGAGCGGCGACAGCACCTACACCGTTTTCGAAATGCCGAGCGACGGCGCGGAGTTCGAAATCGAGGTCGATGGCGAGCTCTATAGCGGCTACCGCTATGTCAGCGGCGACGAAGTCTATGTCCGCATCGGCACCCGCACCTTCATCGTCGGCCTGCCGCAGGCCTCTCTGCGCGCCCACTCCCAGGGCAAGACCGGCGATGCGCTGCATGCCGACATGCCCGGCACTGTCATCTCGCTGCACACCGAGGTCGGCGCCGAGGTGAAGGCCGGCGACAAGCTGATCACGATCGAAAGCATGAAGCTGCAGGTCGGCCTCGTCGCCCCGCGCGACGGCGTCGTCGAAGCGATCCATGTCCCCGCCGAAACCGCATTCGATCGCGGCGCGCTTCTGATCTCCCTCGCCCCGCTCGCCGCTCCAGAAGCCGCGCCAGCCAAGTCGTAAAAGGGCCTCCTAGAATGACCATCATCAAGTCGACGCTCAACACGAGCTCGGAAGAATTCCGCCAGCGCTATGCCCACAACAAGAAGGCGGTGGCAGAGCTGCGCGAGATGCAGCGCGTCGCGCGCCACATCCGCCCGCAGCGCGATCTGGACCGGCTGGCCAAGCAGGGCAAGATGCTGCCGCGCGAGCGGCTGGAAAAGCTGCTCGATCCGGGCACGCCGTTCCTCGAATTCTCCACCCTGGCGGCCAACCGCGCCTATAACGGCGAATCGCCCAGCGCCAGCTGCATCACCGGGATCGGCACCATCTCCGGCCAGGAGGTGGTCATCCATGCCGACGATGCGTCGGTGAAGGGCGGCGCCTGGTACCCGCTGACGGTGAAGAAGATCGTCCGTGCGCTTGAGATCGCGCTCGAGAACCATCTGCCGATGGTCCATCTCTGCGACAGCGCCGGCGGCCAGCTTCAGCTTCAGTCCGACCTGTTCCCCGACAAGCACCTCGCCGGCCGCATGTTCCGGCACCAGGCGATGATGAGCAAATACGGGATCAAGCAGCTGGCCCTGGTCTTCGGCCAGTGCACCGCCGGCGGCGCCTATATTCCAGGTCTGTGCGACTACAACGTCATCGTGCGCGGCACCGGCGCGGTGTTCCTCGGCGGCCCGCCGCTGGTCAAGGCGGCGACGGGCGCGATCGTGACCAGCGAAGAGCTGGGCGGCTGCGACATGCACACCCAGATCTCCGGCACCTGCGACTATCCCGCCGACAGCGAGGACGATGCGATCCGCATCGGCCGCGACATCGTCGCCCAATGGGAAAAGCCCAAGAAATGGTCGATCCAGCAGGCCGTGCCCGAGGCGCCGCTTTACGACCCGGATGAGCTGTACGGCATCATTCCGGACGACATCAAAAAAGGCTTCGAGATGCGCGAGGTCATCGCCCGCATCGTCGACGGCAGCCGCTTCCACGAATACCAGCCGGCCTACGGCACCACCCTGGTCTGCGGCTATGCCAATATCTGGGGCTTCAAGGTCGGGATTCTCGCGAACAACGGCATCCTGTTCAACGACAGCTCGCTGAAGGCCGCGCACTTCATGGAGCTGTGCAACCAGAACAACACGCCGCTGCTGTTCCTCCAGAACATCACCGGCTTCATGATCGGCACCGAATATGAGCGGGCCGGCATCACCAAGGACGGCGCCAAGATGATCATGGCGCAGGTCGGCAGTCATGTGCCGAAATTCACCGTGATGTGCCATGCCTCGTTCGGTGCCGGCAATTACGGCATGTGCGGCCGCGCCTATGACGGGCGCTTCCTGTTCACCTGGCCGAACCATCAGATCGGCGTCATGGGCGGCGAGCAGGCGGCCAACACGCTGGCCGAGGTCAAGCTGAACCAGCTGAAGCGCAACGGCCAGGAAGTGAACGAGGAAATCCTGAACGAAGTCCGCGCCCAGACGCTGAAAGCGTACGAGACGCAGACCAGCGCCTATTATTCGACCTCCGAATTGTGGGACGATGGCATCCTCGATCCGGTCGATACCCGCAACGCGCTGGGCATGGCGATCTCCGCGTCGCTCAATGCGCCGCTGGGCGACAGGGGCTACGGCGTCTTCAGGATGTAATCATGGACGGTCACTATCGGCTCGAAGGCCAGGACGAGTATCCGCACAAGCCGGATGCCTCGCCCAACTTCAACGAGAGCGTCTACACCAACGCCTTCGACAGCAAGACGCGCATGGGCGGCTGGGCGCGCGTCGGCAACCGGGTGAATGAGGGCTATGCCGAGCTGTCGGTCGTCCTCTATCTGCCCGACGGCCGGGTTGCCTGCCAGTTCGGCCGTCCGGCCATCACGGCGAACGACAAGTTCGTCGCCGACGGCCTGTCGGTGGAGGTGGTGGAGCCGCTGAAGCGCATCACCATGCGCTATGACGGCGAGCTGATGCTGCTCGACGATCCGGAGCTGCTGCGCGAGCCCAAGAAGCTGGGCTTGGCGCCGCGCGTGCCGGGACGGCTGGTGTTCGAGCATACC
>DATBAZ010000034.1:0-9796 GCA_036271255.1 Alphaproteobacteria bacterium | reverse complement strand
ACATGAATCCGCCGAACCATCCCCAGTCCTCTGGATTCCCGCCTGCGCGGGAATGACGGCGGAGAGGGTTTATAAAAAACAGCCTTGACATTCGCTTTCACATGTAAGAAATAGTTTACACATGAATTGTGGAGCTGTCGGTTGCCGATATCCGGGGAACGTCTGCTGGCCGTGCTGGGGGCCTTGGGCAATCCGCATCGCTTGCGGATTGTCGCGGCCCTCCAGACCAACGGGCGGAATTACGTCAGTCAGCTGGCGCGCGAGATCGGGATCAGCCGGCCCTTGCTGCATCTGCACCTGCAGAAGCTGGAGGAGGCCGGGCTGGTGACCAGCAAGCTGGAGCTCTCGGCCGACGGTAAAGCGCTCAATTATTTCGAGGTCGAGGATTTTGCCGTCGAGCTCACCCCCTCAACCATCGTCGCGGCGGCGGAAACCCTGCCCGCAGCGGAAACGGACTGAACAATGGAAAACGAAATGTCGACCAGCGTCTATTTTCTCTCCATCGGACTATTCCTGGGAACCGCGCTGCTGATCTTCGGGATGAAATATTTCTCCGCCGCCTTCCAGGCACGCGCCCGCATCGCGGCCGACACGGCCTATCGGATGCTGGCCGAACAGGCGGTCGCCGCCGAGGCGGGCAACCATGCCGCACTCGCCGCCATGCCAGCCGAACGTGCCAAGGTCACGGCCAGCCTCGCCGCGGTTGAGAAGATCCTGAAACAAGTCGAATGAAGGAGAGCCCGATGACCGAACTGTCCACCCTCCGCCTGACCCTGCTGCGCGCCTGCTATCTCCTGCTCGTGGTCGGCCTCGGTCTCACCATCTGGCCGACGATCCTGGATCCGTCGCACGGCTGGAGCCTGATGGGCGGTGTCGTCACCAGCATGCTGGGCGCGATGTCGGCCCTGGCGCTGATCGGCCTGCGTCATCCACTCAAGATGCTGCCGCTGCTGTTCTTCGAAATGACCTGGAAGACGATCTGGCTGCTCAGGGTCGCCCTGCCGCTCTGGTCCGCCGGCCGGCTGGACGCCGACACGACGGAGACCGTCTATGAATGCCTGATGATCGCGGTCTTTCCGTTCCTGATCCCCTGGCGCTACGTCTTCCAGACCTATTTCCGGGCGGGCGGCGACCCGTGGCTGCGGCGGCGGGCCTCAGCCTAGATTTCGGGTCTAAATCTTTCGGGCCGCGAACAAGCCATAGCGCATCGCGCCGCTGCGATAGGCCCACAGGATGCGCAGCAGCGTGATGGCGAAGCTGCGGTCCGAATTGCGCCCGTCGAGCAGGAACTGGCGATAGCTGCGGTCGGTGGCGATGCCCTTGGCCGCGCGGGTCAGGCACAGCCACCAGGTGCGCCAGACCTTCGACGTCAGGTCCTCGAAACTCACCACCTCCAGTCCGGCCTGCCGCATCATCGTGCGGTATTCGCTCTCCGATCCCATGCTCGGCAGGCGCCCCTCGCGGCAGATCGGTTCCAGCAGATGGTTGATCGCGGCCGGGCCGGGATGCTCCGACGACAGCCACACGCAGTTGGCGAAGCGCCCGCCGGGCTTCAAGGTGCGCGCCACCTCGGCGAAGAAGCGCGGCTTGTCGACCATATGTTCGGAGCTTTCGATCGACAGCACCGCGTCGAAGGCGGCGTCGGGAAAGTCGTTCTCCAGCCAGTCCTGCCGCATCAGCCTGGGGTTGGCGCGTGGATGGGCGCGCTCGGCATAGGCGAGCTGCGCCGCCGACAGGGTGAGGCCGGTCACCTCCGCGCCCATGTCCGCCAGGATGCGCGAGGTACCGCCATAGCCGCAGCCGACGTCGCAGACCGTGTCGCCCGGCTTGAGCGCAAGCTTTTCCGCCACCGCATGGCTCAGCGCCTCGCAGGCTTCCAGCGGCGTCTCGCGGCCGGTGCGCCACAGGCCGTGATGCACATGCTCGCCCCAGATCTCGCGGTAGAAGCGGTCCAGATTGTCATAATGCTTGGCGACGTCCTCGGCGCGCTGCACCGTCCGCGGGATGATCATGCGCCGACCAGGAATTCGGCGCGCAGTGCTTGAATCGTGGCCTCGGAGAGACCGAGACCGTTGCGGACATATCCATCCATCGAGCCGTATTCCTTGTCTGCCGCGTCGAATCCGGCCTGGAGGTAATCGGGCCGGACTTCCATGAGCGGCTGGATCAGCGAGGGGTCGATCCGGCCTTTCAGGGACGCCAGCATCTTGCCGTTCTTGCCCTTCAGATAGTCGTTGCTCAGCAGATAGTCCTGCAGGATCGCCGCACGCGGTACGCCCATGATGCTGAGGAAGATGGCCTGGGCCCAGCCGGTGCGGTCCTTGCCCGCCGTGCAGTGGAAGGTGGCGGGCAGCGATTTCGGATCGGCCAGCCGCTCGAACATCGCCTTGTAGGCGGCCTTGGCGGTAGGCGATTCGACGAATTGCCGGTTGGCGTCGATCATGAATTGCGCGCCCTTGCCGTTGCCCAGCACCTGCTTCGGATTACCGTGGCCCGACAGCAGCTTGGCAATGCCGTTGGTCGCGCTGTCGCCGCCGGCCACGTCCGCGATCATTGCCTGGGCCCCCGCCGGCAGCTTGTCCATGCCCTGCTTGCGCTCGGTGTCGGTGCGCAGGTCGCAGACCAGATGGAGTCCGTCGGTGTGCAGCGTATCAAGGTCTTCCGGGCTCAGCCGGTCGAGCTGGTCGGACCGGTACAGCAGTCCCATCCTGATCCATTTGCCGTCGGCGGTTCTGTAGCCGCCGGCATCGCGGAAGTTGGGCGCGGAGGCCAGCATCAGGCTGCGCTCGGCGATCACCAGCGGCGCGCCCCGTTCGGGCGTCAGCTCGAAATACCAGCGCAGCGTCTTGCCAGCCGGGTCCTTGGGCGGCATGCCGAGATCGACCTTGCCCATTTCCCCACCGTCGCCGACCAGCAGGCTTTTGCCGACATGGTCGGGGTCGGTCCCGGCATAGACCCGCACGCTGCCCCCGTCCGGGGCGCTCCAGGTCACCCTATAGCTGTTGCCCTCAGTTCCATCGGCATTGTGGGTCACGCCACCCGCCGTCGCCGTCGCCTCCGTGAAGGGGATCTTCTGCGTCGCGCCGTTATGCGCGCATCCCGCCAACGGTCCCATCGCGATGGCCGCGGCGACGGCCAAGACAATTTTTCCGATCCGAATCGACATCCCACGCCCCGTGATTTTCGGGCGAGACTAGCCATGACCGCCGGGCTTGAGAAGGCGATCCGGGGCACATTTTCAGCCGCGGTGTGTTGGCACCACATGATGTTTACGATTTTACCAAGCTTTTGCGGCGGAAGAATGCGCCGTCTTGGACTGGGTCTTGCCCTTGTAATGCCGGCATTGGTTTGCGCCGTTTCAGCGCCCGCCGACGCTACGATGCTGCAGCGCCAGTCCCTCTCCGATCTCGCCAAAAAGGCGGAATTCATCTTTGAAGGCCAGCCGGCCAGCCGGTCGGTCGAGGCGCTGCCGGACGGGCAGGGCGCCCGTACCTGCTTCACCTTCAAGGTGATCCAGGCGATCGCCGGCAGCCATCCCGGCAGCACGGTGCGCCTGTGCTTCTTCGGCGGGATGATCGGCAATACCGGGTTTGCCGTCTCCGATCTCAATATGCCGACGGTGGGCGAGCACGGGATCTATCTGGTCGAATCGACCGGGCAGGCGATGCTCAATCCGCTGATCGGCTGGGACCAGGGCCATTTCCTGGTCGCCAAGGACAGTGCCGGGGCCTTCCGGATCACGACAGCCGATCACCGGCGGGTCACCGGCCTGACCCCCGACGCCGCCAAGCCGACGCCGGCCGCTCCCGAGATCGCCTCTCCGGCCGGGGCGACGGCCGCGGGCGTCACTGCCGACAGCCAGGCCGACCTGTCCGGCGCGCTGTCACGGGACGTGTTCGTCAAGGAATTGAGGTCCTTCCATGACCGCTAAATACCTGATCGCGGCAACCGTTCTGTCGCTGACCGCCGGCCCGTTCACGTCGGCACAAGCCTATTCGCTGGAAGGGCCGACCTGGGCCGGCAAGAAGGCGACCTTCGACTTCCTCGTCGCCGGCGAGCCAAGCGCGGCGTTTTCGACTGCGCTGAATCGCTCGCTTGTCATCTGGAACGAGAAATCGGCGTTCAAATGGACACCGGTCCGGAAACAGACCAATCCCTGTGTCCAGAGCGGACCGGGCGGCGCTGCGCTGCGCACAACGGCCTGCGGCGAGGCATTCGGATCCGGCGTGCTGGGCATAACCATGTTCAGCTACAACCAGGCGAACCACTTCATCCACGCCGGAACCGTGTTCAACTCCCGTGCGAATTTCACCATCTATAACGGGCCGTTGAGAGCCAGCCCCGACTTCCGCCGTGTCGCCATCCATGAAATGGGGCATGCGTTGGGGATGGGGCATGAAAACAACACAAATATCCCCGCGATCATGCAGCCCTTCATCAGCGATACCGACAGGCCCACCGCCGACGATCTCCGCGGCATCCGCGCGATGTACGGGCAGCCGTAAGACCGGTCGTGCAAACGAAAAAGGGGCGCCTTTTCGAGGCGCCCCTTTCCCTTTCACGCTCGGTCTCCCGTCTCAGGAGACCCTGCCTAGCCGCCCAGAGCGGGGTCGGTGGCGCTGTCCTTACCGGTCTCGAGATGCCCGGCGATGTGTCGCAGGAAGCCGGCATCACCGGCGACCTGGATGGTCAGGTCGTACCAGCCATGGAGCGACTTCAGCTGCACCACCTCGGTGAAGCTCTTGCCCGGCGGCAGTGATTTCTTGACCTTGTCTCCGGTATAGACGTTGGTCATCGTCACCTCGGCCGTGTGCGTCCCGTGGTTGGTGACGGCCACACTGATCGACTCGCTACCGGCCTGGTAGGTCGGCACTACCTTGAGATCGGTCTGCTTGCCCGTCAGGCTGCCCTTGTATTGGCGGAAGAAGCCGTTCGGGCCGTAGACCGACAGGTCGTAGTCCGTCAGCGTGTCGGCGGTCAGATTCCACGTGTCCGACAGCGATTTCTTCGGGCTGACCGTATAGGTCCACGGTCCAGTCGCGATGTTGCCTGAACGGACCTGGAAGACGGCGGTCGACTTGCCGGTGTTGCCGAAGGTGAGCGCAATTACGCCCCTCTTGAAGTTGATGCTGTCCGAGACGTGCAGCTCGTAGGGCACGGGCCGGGCGGGGCGCATGCCCTTTTCCTGCGTCGGCACCGCCTGATGAACGGGCGGAATGGGCTTGTAATCCGCATGCCGCTGATCGTCCTTCGGCTTATAGGCCTTCGTACTGGGCAGCGTCGGCTGCTTGTCGTTCGGCGCCGCGAAGTCGAAGCAGGCGGTGAGATCGCCCGCCACGGCGCGGCGCCAGGGCGTGATGTTGTGCTCGACTACGCCGGGGATATGCGCGAAGCGCTTCTCGATGAAGCGGATGACCGAGGTATGGTCGAACACCTCCGAACTGACCCAGCCGCCCTTGCTCCAGGGTGAGGCCACGATCATCGGCACACGGAAGCCCATGCCGATCGGCCCGGCCTGGAAATCGGCGTTGCCTTCGAAGACCTCCAGTTTCGTGTCGACGGTGGAGAGGCCGTTCGCGCGCGAGGTGGGCGGGGTCGGCGGCACCATATGGTCGAACAACCCGTCATTCTCGTCGTAATTGAGGAACAGGACGGTCTTGCTCCATATCTCGGGCTTGGATGTCAGCGCGTCCAGCACCTGAGAGATATACCAGGCGCCATAGCCGGGCGGCCAGTTGCCGTGCTCGCAATAGGCCTCCGGCGCCACCACCCACGACACCTGGGGCAGGCTGTTGGTCTTGATGTCATGCAGGAACGTGTCGAACAGCGTGCCCTTCTTATTGATATCGGTGCCGGTGCGCGCCCGGTCATAGAGCGGATTGCCCGCCTTGGCGTTCTGGTACTGGTGGAAATAGAGCAGCGAATTGTCGCCGTAATTGCCGATATAGGGGTCGGACGTGTAGCCGTAGAAATTCGGCCCATCGAGGCCGAGCCCGGCATCCTGGTAGATTTTCCAGGAAATTCCGGCCTTCTGCAGCTTCTCCGGATAAGTCGACCAGCCATAGCCGGCCTCGGCATTGTTCAGCACCGGGCCGCCGCCCTTGCCGTCATTGCCGACCCAGCCGGTCCACAGGTGATAACGATTGGGGTCGGTCGGGCCCAGCAGCGAGCAGTGATAGGCATCGCAGATGGTGAAGGCGTCAGCCAGGGCATAGTGGAACGGCAGGTCGCCGCGGCGCAGATGCGCCATGGTGGTCGTGCCCTTGGCCGCGACCCAGCCGTCATGCTTGCCGTTGTTCCAGGCGTCGTGCTGGTCGCTCCAGTTATGCGCCAAGTCCTCGATGAAGGTGAGGGCGAGGTTGGGCTCGGCCGGCCGGAACGGCAGCAGCTCGCCGGCGCCGGCCGGCTGATGGAAGACCGATTTGCCGCTCGGCAAGGTGACCGCACGCGGGTCGCTGAAGCCGCGCACACCCCGCATCGTACCGAAATAATGATCGAACGACCGGTTCTCCTGCATCAGGATGACGATGTGCTCGACATCGTTGATCGTGCCGGTATGGCTGGCGGCCGGGATGGAGGCGGCCCGCGCGATGCTCTCTGGAATGGTCGCGCTCGCGGCCCCGGCCGCAAGCATCTGAAGAAATGTACGACGATCGGTGGCCATGGCCCCTGAGTCTCCGCGCTTGTTTGGGAAGCGTGGAGGCTACGGAGCTACTGTGTCACATCGGTTGCGGTCGCGTGACGGATTTGCGGTGGAATCGTAAAGGGTTGATGACCGATCCGTTTCAGGATCATGTCATTTCCGGCTTTTCCGCAGTGAAAAGGGCGCCCCTGCCGGAGCGCCCTTCGATCGCGTGCGAGACCAGATTCGGTCAGTGATGGGCTGCCACGCCGCCGGGATGACCGCCTACGCCGCCCGCGCCGCGGAAATTGCCGCCATGGACGGGGTGGAAACCATCATGGGTATCGTGGCGGAAATGGTTGCCCCTATCGGCCTGGAAATGGCCGTCGGCCCCTCGACGGTAATAAAAGTAACCGTCCCGCGCCCAATAGCCGTCATAGAACGGGCCATAGTAGTCATCGTAGAACCCGTCATAGGCGATCGGCTCGCCCACCACATAGGCACCCCCGTAATAGCCCGGTCCCGGGCCAGGGCCGGGAGGCGGCGGGGCGCAGCCCGCGACGAGAACACAGGCCGCCAGGGCCGCCGACAATCTCAACATTCCGCACCTTCCCGCTGGATTTCTCTTGGTGAGAACACTACGCAGCGGGGATTGGTTTCGTGCGGCCGGGCCTCCTACACGTCCAGGTTGCTCACCGACAGTGCGTTGGTCTGGATGAAATCTTTGCGCGGCTCGACCACCTCGCCCATCAGGGTGGAGAAAATTTCTTCCGCCTCGTCGGCGTGGGCGACCTTGACCTGGAGGAGGGATCGGACATCCGGGTCCAAGGTGGTGTCCCACAACTGGTCGGCGTTCATCTCGCCGAGGCCTTTGTAGCGCTGGATCGTCAGGCCCTTGCGGCCCTGCTCGACCACCGACTCGAAGAGCGCGATGGGGCCGTCTATGACCGCGATCTGCTTGCCCTTGCTGACCAGCCTGCCGCTCTTGGCATAACGCTGCTGTAAGCCGCCCGCAGCCTGGTCCAGCCTCCGCGCCTCCGCACCGCGCAGTATGTCCGGGGACAGGACATGGGTTTCGGTCACCCCACGCAGGGTGCGGGAGACGGTGACGCCCTTTTCGCCGGCCGAGGCCGTCCAGCCCTTGTCCTCATCCGGGCTCAGCGCATCGAGCCGCTGAGCGAGATAGCTGGCGGCGGCGCCTGCCTGCTGGGCATCATTCAGCACGCCGAGATTCAGCACGCCGGCGATGGCGGCCTGTTCGACCAGCATCTGGTTGCCGACCTTGCGGGCGATCTGCTGGATCGGCTGCCGTATCGAGCGGGCCTCACGGACCATGGCCTCGAGATCCGCGCCGACCGCCACCTGGCCGTCGAACATCTCGAAGGCGCAGTCCTCGATGCCGGTCTGGATCAGATAGTCGTCCAGCTCCCGGTCGCCCTTGCGGTAAAGCGCCGAGTTGCCCTTTTTCACGCGATAGAGCGGGGGCTGGGCGATATAGAGGTAGCCCTTCTCGATCAGCTCCGGCATCTGCCGGTAGAAGAAGGTGAGCAGAAGGGTGCGGATGTGGCTGCCGTCGACATCGGCGTCCGTCATGATGATGATCTTGTGGTACCGCGCCTTCTCGATATTGAATTCCTCGCGGCCGATGCCGGTGCCCATCGCCGCGATCAGCGTTCCGATCTCGGCCGAGCCCAGCATCTTGTCGAAGCGCACGCGCTCGACATTCAGGATCTTGCCGCGCAACGGCAGGATCGCCTGGAACTTGCGGTTGCGGCCCTGCTTGGCCGTGCCGCCGGCTGAATCACCCTCGACCAGGAACAGTTCCGAGAGCGCCGGATCGCGCTCCTGGCAGTCCGCCAGCTTGCCGGGGAGGGATGCCATGTCGAGGGCACCCTTGCGGCGCGTCAGGTCGCGGGCCTTGCGCGCCGCCTCGCGGGCGATGGCGGCCTCGACGGCCTTCTGCACAACCCGCTTGGCGTCGGCCGGATGTTCCTCGAACCAGGTCAGCAACGCGTCGCCGACAACTTGCTCGACCACCGGGCGAACCTCGGATGAGACCAGCTTGTCCTTGGTCTGGCTTGAGAATTTCGGATCGGGCACCTTGACCGACAGCACGCAGGTCAGCCCCTCACGCATGTCGTCGCCGGTCAGCGCGATCTTCTCGCGCTTGGCGATGCCGCTCGATGCCGCATAAGAATTGATCGTGCGGGTCAGCGCGGCGCGAAAACCGGCCAGGTGCGTGCCGCCATCCTTTTGCGGGATGTTGTTGGTGAAGCACAGCATCGTCTCATGGTAGGAATCGGTCCATTCCAGCGCCGCCTCCACGACGATGGGCACGCCGAATTCCCCGTTCTTGGTGCCGTTGATCGCGATCGGCGGCTTGTGCAACGCGTTCTTGGCCCGGTCGAGATAGGTGGTGAAGGCCTGCAGGCCGCCCGAATAGCACAGCTCAACGGTATGCGGCTCGAGCGTCCGGTTATCGGTCAGCACGATGCGCACGCCGGAATTGAGGAAGGCGAGCTCGCGCAGCCGGTGCTCGATGGTGGCGAAATCGTATTCGGTCTTGGTGAAGGTCGCGGTCGAGGCCAGGAACGTGACCTCGGTGCCTTTCTTGCCGTTGATCGGCCCGACCTTGACCAGCGGGGCGACTGCGTCGCCATGGGCGAAGCGGATGTACCATTCGGCGTCGTCGCGCCAGATGCGCAGTTCCAGCGTTTCCGACAGCGCGTTGACCACCGACACGCCAACGCCGTGCAGCCCGCCGGACACCTTGTAGGCGTTCTGGTCGAACTTACCGCCGGCATGGAGCTGGGTCATGATGACCTCGGCCGCCGAAATCTGTTCTTCCTCGTGGATATCGACCGGGATGCCGCGGCCATTGTCGGTCACCGTCACCGACCCCTCGGCGTTCAGGGTCACCGTCACCAGGTCGGCATAGCCGCCCAGCGCCTCGTCGATCGCATTGTCGACGACCTCATAGACCATGTGGTGCAGGCCCGAGCCGTCGTCGGTGTCACCGATATACATGCCCGGCCGCTTGCGCACCGGATCGAGCCCGTGCAGCACCTTGATCGAGTTCTCGTCGTAGGTGCGCGGCGTCTTCTCGGCTTCGCCGCCGTCGGCCTTGGGGTCTACGCCCGGCAAAGTCGGTTCACGGGGATCGGTTGGATCTGC
>DATBAZ010000033.1:0-11577 GCA_036271255.1 Alphaproteobacteria bacterium | reverse complement strand
TTCTACTTCATCACCCCGCCCGATCCCGGCCTGACGCCGGAGCAGCGGGAGGAATACCTCCAGGGCTACAGCATCCCGGTGTTGAGCAATGTGTCGGTCCATGAGGTCTTTCCGGGCCATTTCGTGCAGCTGATGCTGATGCGCTCGCTGCCCGGCCTGTCGACGGTCCGGCGCCTGTCCCAGACGAGTTCGAACGTCGAAGGCTGGGCGCATTATTGCGAGACGATGATGCTGGACGAGGGCTTCGGCGGTGACGATCCGAAG
Source organism: Alphaproteobacteria bacterium (assembly GCA_036271255.1). GTDB lineage: Bacteria > Pseudomonadota > Alphaproteobacteria > BOG-932 > Roseiterribacteraceae > BOG-932. The sequence continues at coordinate 11,313 of DATBAZ010000033.1, read as the reverse complement.
CTGCGGCTGGGTCAGCTCATCGATGCCTTGCTGCGCGACGCCCGCTACATCGCCGGCATCAAGCTGCATACGCAGGGTATGACGATCGAACAGGCGACCGATTTCTTCGTGAAGGAAGGCCACCAGTCCCCGCCGATCGCGCAAAAAGAAGCGCTTCGCGGAACGTCCGATCCGACGTATCTTTACTATGCGCTGGGGAAACTGGAGATCCTGAAGTTGCGCCAGGACTGGCAGGCCAAGATGGGCGATAAATATTCGATCGGCGAGTTCCACAAGCGCCTGATGGAGGCGGGAACTGTGCCGATCAAGATCATCCGGCGTGAGATGATGGGGGCGGATGGGCCGCTGCTTTAGGTTCGTTAGCGCGCTGACCGCGCTTCTGCTCGCCGGGCTCATCGGGCCGGGCGCGGCGGCCAACGTGACCGTGGTCGATGACGGCGCCGCCGGCGGCTCGGCCAAGATTCTGATCCAATCCGCGATCCGCAGGGGCGACTTGGCTGCGTTCGAGGCGGCGATCGGCCGGGTGAGCCGGACCGCGACGGCGCGGATCAACGGCACCCCCTTCATCACCGTAGAGCTCAATTCACCCGGCGGCGACGTGGTCGAGGCGATCGGCATCGGGCGCGTCATCTATCGGCACGCGGCGATGACCCTGGTGCGCCCGCGCCAGGAATGCGTCAGCGCCTGCGTCTTCATCCTGATGGCCGGTGCGGTCCATACGCCGATCGGCGCGGCCATCGGCGTCCACAAGCCGATGCTCGTCTCCTGGCGGAATATGAGCGGCGTCGAAGCGCGGGCCAAATATGACGGGCTGATGCGCTATCTGCGCGACTATTTCCGTGAGCTCGGCGTGTCGGACGACGCTTACGACATCATGATGCGCACCAGCTCCACCGACATGCATTATTTCACCTGGTGGGAAATGGATGCGCTCGGCCTGCGCGGCGAAGGCCCTGCCTGGCGGGCGCGCTTCGCGGAGCGCCAGGCCGCGCTGGCGGAGCAGGAGCAGCGGCGGGATTGGGTCGCCGGCGAGGCGCCGGCTCTGCCCAAGATCGATGAAGCCTGGCGCGAGGTCGTGTTCATGCCGGGCGATTTCACCGCGAAGAACTATTACGCCGGCACGGATATCAAGCCGCTGGACGTCACCCTGGAGTCGATCGATTCCGACATCCCGCAGCTGAACTGGGACGCGCCGGACGTCGGCGGTTTCGCCATCAGGTTGGCGCACGCCCTTTGGGACATGCTGAAGCCGGTCTGGTGGCTGCTCGCACTCCTGCTGTTCGAAATCCTGCGCGCCAACCCGGACAACTGGCCGGGCCACCCCTTCCGCTCGCGCCGCGATCAGTGGCGGTTGAAGTCTTTCCGATCTGGCGAGATCAAAGGCGCAGAACCTTCAAAAGCGGGATGACCAGAACCAGTGCCGCGATCTGCGCGAGAATAAACGCAGGCACGTCTATCGGTCGGATGCCGGCGAAAGTATCGGACAGCATACGGGCGACCGTCACCGCCGGATTGGCGAACGAAGTCGAGGCCGTGAACCAGTAGGCGCCCGTGATATAGGCGGCGACTGCGAACGCCGTCACCGGTTCGCGATGTGCACGGCAACCCCAAATCACCATGAGCAAGCCGACAGTGGCGACGACCTCAGCGATCCATTGACCAGGACCGAAGCGAACATGCTGCGATAACTCCCAGATCGGCAGATCGAACATCGCGTGTGCCAGCCAGACGCCTGTTACCGCGCCGATGAACTGCGCCGCGACATAGGCGGGCACGATGTGCCATTCCAGATCGCCGGTCGCCGCCGCCGCGATCGTCACGACGGGGTTCATATGGGCGCCCGACTGCGGTCCGAAAGCGAGGATCAGGGCCACCAGCGCCCCGCCCGTGGCAATGGCGTTGGCGAGCAGCGCCAGGCCGACATTACCGCCGCAGAGGCGTTCGGCCATGATGCCGGAGCCGACAACGGCGATCAGCAGGAAGGTCGTCGCGACCAGCTCGGCCATGGCGAGCCGGATAACGACCCGCGCTTGGCTGTTCGGCTGTGTCGCCAAGGCGGCGGTCATGACGTAATCCGATTGCCGGCTGCGTCGACGACCGGCTCCCCGTCCTCCTTGGCGAAGGCGCTGCGTTGCGGCTGCGGAAGTATATCGAGTACGGCCTCGGATGGGCGGCAGAGTTTCACGCCGATCGGGGTAACGACGATCGGCCGATTGATCAGGATCGGATGCGCCATCATGGCGTCGATGAGCGCATCGTCCGACAGGCCTGGATCGTCGAGGCCGAGATCGTCATAGGGCGTACCCTTGCGACGGAGCAAATCGCGCGGTGAAACTCCCATTCGGTCGATCAGACTGACCAGCTCGGCACGGCCGGGTGGCGTTTTCAAGTACTCGATGACGACAGGTTCTTCCCCGCTGTTGCGGATCAGGCCCAGCGTGTTGCGCGACGTGCCGCAAGCAGGGTTGTGATAGATCGTGACGGTCATCGGTCCAGTCGTTTGACGAGAAGGGGGGCGGAGGCAGGGCAAACTTCGGCAGCCTGCGCCGCGTCGAGCGCCTGCACCAATGCAGGCAGTTCGCGTTCCTGCGGAGGCGCCGCGTTCAAGCTCACGCAGCATCCTCCCTGCCGCCCGCGTCGGTGCCGGTATCAGACGGACGACACGCCGGGGCGCACGCAGCGCCGATGCCGCAGCAGTTCTCGGTCAGGTAACCGACAACCCGGTTCATCGCGTCGAAGTCGGTGGCGTAGATGATCTGCCGGCTTACGCGGCGCTGCGTGATAAGGCCGGCGGTTGCGAGTTGTTGAAGGTGGAAGGTGAGGGACGAAGGCGGAATGGCCAGCCTTTCCGACATCGCGCCAGCGGGCAAGCCATCCGGCCCGCGCTCGACCAGCATGCGGAAAACCGCCAGGCGGGTTTCATGCGCCAGGGCACCCAGTGCGGTAACGACCTGCTTGGCGTCCATGCTGCCATTTCCATATTTCGATAAAACTCGAAATATGTGATGCGGTCGAAGCTGTCAATGTTATTTCGAAGGAACTCGAAATATCAATACAGCTTCAGCTCCGGCACCTGACCGAGCTTGATCGCGCCGGCTGAGATACGGCGGTCCTGGATCGAGATTGGGGTGTCGACCGACAGCTTGCCGTCGGGCCCGGGATGGGAGGCGATGCCCAGCGCCAGCTTGGCGATGCTGGCGGCGCTGAGCTTGATCCAGCCGGCCGCGGCCAGACTGTCGATCGCCTGCTCGTAACCGGTCAGATGGGTGGTGAAGGCGCCCTGCGGCTGCATGTCCTTGTCCAGCGCCAGCGTGCCGTTGCCTGAGAGGCCGAGCTGGCCCCATTGCAACCCCAGGGAGTTGAGGTTGACCGTGCCGCCCGCCTCACGCCAGGCCTTGATGCCGGTATCGTCCCAGGTCGCCGGGGGTTTGCCCAGAAGCTGCACATGCAGCGCGGCCTGCTCGATCTTGCTGCCCAGCGGATTGCCTTCCAGCAACTGGGCGGAAATGCCGCCCAGAGTCAGCGACATGTCATAGGCGACGTCGGTATCGGCAGTCGGCGCGGTGACAGGCCGGTTGCCGTCGAATTCGACATTGGTGACGGTCAGCTCACGGTTTGGCGCCGCGTTTTCGGCCGTTGTGGTGGAGGCGCTGACCGTGTCGGCCTTCAGGTCCATCGCCACCGGCATCGGCGTGTCGGCGAAGCTGGCATGGCCCCGCAGGGTCTCGCCGTCGATGACCAGGGCAGGGCGGGTGGTGCCGGCGGGCAGCGCGACCTCGAAGCCGCCGGTCGCATCGACCCTGAAGGTGCGGGGCGCCCAGGGATGGGTGCGCAGCTTGAGGCTCTGGCTGGAGAAGCCGAAGCCGCTCGGCCAGCCGAGGCTCACATCCTTGAGGCTGAGCGCGAAGGCGAACGGATAGCCGCCGACGGCAACTTGCGTCGGCGTAATCTTGGCGCCTTTGGCTTGTTCGCCAGCGATCCAGCGATTGACCTGTCCGGTCAGCGCATTGGCCGTGAACCACCAATAGGCGGAATAGGCGACGATGGCGGCGCCGGCGGCCAGCGCGATGACATGCTGTCTACGAATGGGCCGGTTCCTGCTTTTCCGCCGCCACCAGGCGATCGGTTTCGGTTTCCAGACGCTGCTCCAACAGCGACAGCGCCGATTCGGGTTCCAGGCCGGGCTCGATCGGCGGCAGGAAGGAGAAGGTGACGGTGCCGCCGTGCTTGCGCCCGGTCTTGGGCCAGAACAGGCCGGAATTGAGCGCCAGCGGCAGGATCGGGATCTCGAGCGCCTGATAGAGCGCGGTGACGCCCGACTTATAGTTGCGCTTGACCCCGACCGGTATGCGTGTGCCCTGCGGGAAGATGACGATCGGCCGGCCTTCCGCCTTGGCTTTCTCCGACGCCTCCAGCATTCCGCCCATCGCCTTGCGCCCGGCGCCGCGGTCGATCGGGATCATGCCGGTGCTCTTGAGGTACGGGCCCCAGATCGGAATCTTCAGCAGCTCCTTCTTCAGCACGATCGCCGGATCGTTCAGCAGCAGGTGCAGCTTCATCGTCTCAAAGGTCGACTGATGCTTGGCGGCGACGATGAAGGCGCCGTGCGCCGGCAGGTTCTCGGTGCCGATGACCCGGTAATGGAGGCCCAGCACCGTCCGCTCGACCCAGGCCACCGAACGCACCCAGAGCAGCGCCATCTGGAGCGCGCCCCTGCGCGGCAGCAGCGGCCCGAATGCGAGGGCGATGCAGCAGATGCCGGTCCAGAGGGGGAATGCGATGGAGAAAGCGATACTGCGCAGGCGGCTCATCGACGTCTAGGTCACCGAATGGACGATCACATATCGCCATTTGGCGATCAGGTACTTTCCATACTCGCCCAGCAGCAATCCGAACATAGGGCCGCGCCACCAGGGTGAATTTTGTGTGCGCGACGGGCGGATCGGGTTGGGCAGGATGGCGAGATCCGGCGCTTCCATTTTGAATTCGATCAGCGCGCGGGGCATGTGATAGTCGGCGGTCACCAGCCGCATGCTCCTGAAGTTGTTGGCCCGCATCCAGGCGACGCTTTCGACCGAGTTGCCGAACGTGTCGGCGGCCGTATCGCCGACATCGATCCGCGCCGCCAGCGCGGCGTTCGCTTGGAGCGAGGCGGGCGCGGTCCGGTCGATCTTCAGCAGCTCGTCGGCGCCGACGCCGCGATGAACGCCGGATACGAACAGCCGGTCGGCCTTGCCCTCTTCCAGCAGCGACAGGGCGCTGGAGATGCGCTCGCCGCCGCCGGTCAGCACGACGATGGCGTCCGTCCGGGACTGGTCCGCCGTCGGCTCCGGCAAATGATGGACGAAGCGCACGAAGCCCACCGCTATCGGCAGGGTCGCCGCGAAGACGACCAGGAATGCGCGCAGGAGAAATCCGCCGATCCGCCTGACGGTGCCGCCGCTCATGGCAGCCGGCGCGCCAGCCCGTAGGCGGTCCATCGCGTGACCAGCAATGCCAGCAGCAGCGCGCCGACCGGCACCAAGGCGAGCACGGCCCAGTCGGCGGGCTCGAGCCGCAGCTCGGCCACGAACGGGATCACCGGCGGCGCGCCCTTGATGACGCCGAGGATCACCGAAGCCGCCAGAACCGCGCCGGTGACCACGCCCACGACGGTCGCGCGGAACGCCCCGGCCTGGAACTGCCCGGCGATGAAGCCGTCGGTGGCGCCCAGGCTGTGCAGCAGCTCGATCTCGTCGCGGTTGACCGCGAGGCGCGTGCGCGCGGTGGCGGCGATGGTGAGCGCCGCGGTCAGCGCGATGGCGGCGAACACCGCCAGCCCGATCGTTTCCCCTGCCTCGGCGATGCGCAGCAGGTCGCGGGTCCAGCTGCCGTGGTCGTCCAGCTTCGCGCCCGGCACGGCGGCGGCCAGTTTCTGCGCCAGCACGGCGGCGGAAGGGGGACGCTCGCGGTCGATCACGACGTCGATCAGTGTCGGCAGCGGCAACTCCGCGGTCAGGCCCGCATCGTGCAGCCAGGGCTGGAGCAGATGCCGCATCTCCTCCGCCGGCACCACCCGCACGCCGGTGATGCCTTGCGTTGTCGTCAAGGCCGCAACCGTTTTGTCGGCATCGGCCGCGGTGGTCTCGACCGTCCAGCGGTCGGTCAGGGCATGGCGCCAGGCGGTATCGACATGACGGAGCGTCGCCGCGCCGGCCAGCACCAGGATGCCGAGCGCCACCATGAGCCCGGTGACCAGCACGGAAAGCGCGCGCATCGACCGTTGCTCGGACTTGAACGGGATGCCGCTCATGATTGGCCCCCGCCCCCGGGAAGGCGGACCAGGTTGCCGTCGTCGAGGTCCAGTCGCGCATGCGGGAAACGCTCGATCAGGCTGCGATTATGGGTGGCGATGACGATGGCGGTGCCCAGCCGGTTCAGTTCCTCGAACAGGCGCAATATGCGCTGGCCGATGGCCTCGTCGACGCTTCCGGTCGGTTCGTCGGCCAGCAGGATGCCGGGGCGGGCGACCACGGCGCGGGCGATGGCCACGCGTTGCTGCTCGCCGCCCGACAGCGCCCGCGGGGTCGCCTGCAATGTGTCGCCCAGCCCGACCCATTCCAGGATCGAGGTCACGTCGCGCCGGATATCGCGCTCCTTCTCGCCGGCCAGGCGCAGGGGCAGGGCGACATTGTCGAACACGGACATATGGTCCAGCAGGCGGAAGTCCTGGAACACCATGCCGATCTGACGGCGAAGCGCCGGCATGCGGCGGCGTTTCAGCGCGCCGACATCCTGCCCGAACACCGACAGGAAGCCCCGCGTCGGCCGAAGGCTCAGATGCATCATGTTGAGGAGTGTGGTCTTGCCGGCGCCACTCGCACCGGTCAGGAAATGGAAACTGCCCGGCTCTATCGAGACGCTGATGTCGTGCAATATCTCGGGGCCGACGCCATACCGGAATCCGACATTGTCGAAGCTGATCATCGCGACTCGCGGCTGCGCCGAAAAAGAACCTCAATATTGTTGCAGGAGCCGCTGAAGATAGTCGAGTTCCTGCCGGGGCCGCTCGTGCTCTCCGGCCCGTTTGCGCAGCTCGTCGAGGATTGCGCGTGAGCGCTGCATCTCGCGGTCGGTCGGAACATGGACGGTGCGGCCGGTGTCGAAGCGGGAGCGGCCCAGCGGGTCCTTATTGCCTTCGCCGTCACCCTTCATGATGGTTTCGTTGCCCTGCTGCTGCGACAGCTGGTCCGACAGGTCCTGCGCCGCCTCGTCGAGCTTGCCGGCAGCATCTTCCTGGTCGCCCTGGGCGCCGCCCTTGGTGCCGCGCTGCAGCGCCTTGGTCGCGTTGCGCATCGCCTTGTCGGCCTCGCCCATCGCCTGGGGGATATTGCCCATCGACTCGCCGATCTGACGCGCGGATTCGCCCAGCGCCTTACGCAGCGCCTCCTGCTTTTCCGCACTGTTGGGCTCGCTGCCGCTCTCCATGTCGCGCTGCTTCTTGGCCATGTCCTTCAGATCCTGCAGCGACTTCTTGCCTTGCTCGTTGGGTTTGCCGGCTCCCGTCTTCATGTTCTCGAGCAACTGCTTGATATAATCCAGCATGTCCTGGGCGGCGTCGCGGGAGCCGGCCTGGGCCATCTGGTTCATCTTGTCGACCTGGTCGTTCAGCTCATGCTGGTCGATGGTCTGGGAATTCGGATCGGCATCGTCCTGCTTCTGGCCGGCCTGCATCTGCTTCTGCAGATTCTCCGCCATCGCCTGCAGGTCGCGGTTCATCGCGTCCTTCAGGTTCTGGGTCAGCCGGGCGATTTCCGACGGCGACGCGTTCGGATCCTTCAGCGCCTTCTCCAGCGCTTCCTCGGCGGTGCGCAGGTCCTTCTCGGCCTGGGGCCGGTTGCCGTCCTCGATCTTCAGCGCGGCGTTCCACAACAGGTCTTCGATATCGAGCGTCGCGTCGTTGTCATGGCGCGCGGCCCGGCGCAGCTCGGTCGCCGCCGCCTTCAGCGCCAGGAAGACGCTCAGATCCTCGCCGAACACGTCCGGATGCCCGGTAATGTTGAACAGTTCCAGCGCCAGCTTGAAGCGCGGTTCGTCGTCGAAGATCACGTGCTTGCGGATGGCCGCGATCTCCATCGCCACATCGTTGACGAAGCGGCGCTCCGGCAGACGGAACACCGCCTCCTGGCTCTCGCCGGTCTGGCCGGCGACATCGGTCGCGACCAGCTTGACCAGCACCTGCATGCCGGCCCAGGGATGGGCGGTCAGGTCCTGATAGCTCGACCCGCGCAGCTCCTTCTCGGTCTGGCCCGACGCCAGGGTGATGTCGATCGGCTCGGCGACGACATCGGGCTGGCCCGGCACGCGGCGCGCCTTGAGCTGGATTTCAGCGACGCCGTAATCGTCGGTCGCGTGATAGTCGAACTTGATTGCGCTGGACTGCATCACCGCGGGCGGCGCGGTGAAGGCGACCACCGGCAGCTGGTCGGGGATGATGTCGATCTGCCACTGCGCCAGGGTCGAGAACCAGCCGCGATGGACGCTGAGGTCGCCCGCCGTGGTCAGCGTCCTGGTGATGGCGAAACCGCCGCCCTCGATATGCTTGAAATCGTCCTTGGCGTCGCCCAAGGTCAGGCGCGGCGTGCTTGACCCGCCGGTGACATGGACCTCCAGGGTGCTGCCGGTCGGCACCGGCACGCGGGCTTCGCTGTCGTTCTTCAGCAGGATCGGCGCCAGACCGGTATAGGCCGGCGGCTTGACCCAGGCTTCGACCGGGATGGCGGCGGTGGCGCTGCCGAACTCCGGCGTCAGCGCCGCCATGACCAGCCGTCCGGTGCGCGGCCCGGCGATGGCGATGCCCAGGACCAGCACGATCGCCACCAGCAGGCGCAGCGCCCAGGGGTCGCGCGCGGGCAGGTTGGGCTGGGGCAGGCCGACGCGCAGCCGGCCGATCTCGGCGCGCTTGCGCTCCTGGTGCAGCCGCCACAGCATCGCCGCGGTCTCGTCGCCGTCCACGCCGGCCGGGCAGTCGACCAGGGTCTCGAAGGGGCGATGGCGAAGCGCGCTGTCACGCTCGACCTTGCGCTCGGCGGCCCCGTATGAGGCGGCTGAGAACTGGCGCAGGCCGTGGCGTATGGCCAGGCCGAGCACGGCCAGATAGGCGATCAGGAAGATGAGATGTAGCCAGGCGGGCAGGGCCGTCGGGATGCCGAACACGGCGAGGATGACGAAGAAGCCGACCAAGGTCGCCGCCGGCCAGAACGAAGCCGCGGCGCTTTCCAGCCACAGAACGATGCGGGCGAGGCCCGCATACCAGGCGATCCTATTGTCCAGACGGGACGGACCCAACCTCATGCACGCTTCCGTTCTGCCGGCTTCGAGCCGAGGGGCTCGTTCAGCCAGCGCGGTATCTGCTCATCCGCGAACATCGCCTCGATCGGTTGGCGGGGCCGCACAACATCGAAATCGTCGCCCTGCACCAGAACCTCGGCGGCCAGCGGTCGGGCATTATATGTCGACGACATGCTGGAACAATAAGCCCCGGCCGCCCCGAAAACCATAAGATCGCCGGCCTCGATCGGCGGCAGCAGGCGGCCGCGGGTGAAGGTGTCTCCGGTCTCGCAGACCGGCCCGACGACGTCGACGGCTTTGAGTTCGGCACCCGCCGCGGCTTGCGCCACCGGCTGGATCGGGTGATAGGCGCCATACATGCTGGGGCGCATCAGGTCGTTCATGCCGGCATCCATGATCAGGATGTCGCCGGCTCCACCGGCCTTGCGATAGACCACCCGGCTCAGCAGCACGCCCGCGGTGGCGACGATGGAGCGGCCCGGCTCGATCGCCAGGCGGCAGCCCAGATTGCCGACCGTGTCGAGGACGATATCGGCGTATGTATCCAGCGACGGGGCAACCTCGTCCTTGTAGGTGATGCCGATGCCGCCGCCGAGATCGAGTGCCTGGACCTCCAATCCTTCCCGCCGCAATTCCTGCACCAGTTCCGCCACCTTGGCGTAGGCCGCCTTATAGGGGGCGAGGTCGATCAGCTGCGAGCCGATATGCAGCGCCAGCCCGACAGGCTCGACGCCCGGCAGGCCGGCCGCCTTGCGATAGACGTTCAGCGCATCGGAATAGGGGATGCCGAACTTGTCGCCGCGCTTGCCCGTCGAGATCTTCTCATGCGTGCGGGCATCGACGTCCGGATTGATGCGCAGCGCGATCCGCTGTGTGCGGCCGAGGCCAGCGGCAACCTCGCTCAGCGCCTCCAGCTCGGGCTCGGATTCGACATTGATCTGGGCGACCCCGGCCTTGACCGCCGCCGCCAGCTCGTCGTGCGTCTTGCCGACGCCGGAGAAGACGATCTTCGACGCTGGGATGCCGGCGGCCTGGGCGCGCCTGAGCTCGCCCAGCGAGACGATGTCGGCGCCGGCGCCAAGGCTGCCCAGAAGGGCGACGACGGCCAGGTTGCCGTTGGCCTTCAGCGCGAAATGGATGCCGAGACTCGTTCCGCCGAAAGCCCGCTCATAGGCGCGGTAATTCGCCTCCAGCACCGCGGCCGAATAGACATAGGTCGGCGTGCCGGCGGCGGCGGCGATCCTGGATAGCGCAACGCCCTCGGCATGGAGAACGCCGCCCCGATAGGTGAACCCGGTCAATAATGCGTCCCTTGCTCGTCCTTCGGCGGATAGTTCGCCGGATATTTCTGATGCTTGTATTCCGGATCGGGCGGATCCAGATAGCGCGCGCGCTTGCCGCAGCCGGACAGGCCGAGCGCCACAGCGACCAGCAGGACGCCGGTCAGGATTTTCATGCGCTTGCGGGACATCTGTGCCTGAAAGACCATCTCAGAATATGCAATGCAAAAATTGGTTCCGACCCGCAGTACTAGGCGAAATCCAGCGGGAGTAACAGCCCATTCGGGCTGTTCCGATGTCCAACGCATGCCGTTAGGATGGCAGTGGCTTGTATCGATGAAAATAACATGAGCGGGAGTGGGGCATGGGACGCCTGGACGGCAAGGTAGCGATCGTGACCGGCGGCGCGCGGGGCATGGGCGCGGCGACCGCGCGCCTGTTCGCACGGGAAGGCGCGCAGGTTGTGCTCACCGACCTGCTCGATACGCAAGGCGAAGCGGTTGCCGCCGATATCGGGCCGTCCGCCCTGTTCCTGCATCACGACGTGCGCATCGAGCCCGACTGGGCGGCGGTGATCGAAACGACGCTCCGGCGGCACGGCCGGATCGACGTGCTGGTCAACAACGCCGGCATCGTTCATTTCAGCGCGCTGGACGAGATGGTGAAAGACGACATCGACAATGTTCTGGCGACCAACGTCACG
>DATBAZ010000032.1:0-17216 GCA_036271255.1 Alphaproteobacteria bacterium | reverse complement strand
GCGAAAACTGCAGATCACCGATCGCATTCGATACTTTGCTAGTATAGCCAACGTCCAGGCTGGTGGCGAGATTGCGGGTGAGCAGATAGCGGCCCTCGATATTGAAGCCGTAGATGTCGTCGACGCGGCCGAAATCCTGATAATCCTGATGGGCGTAGTTGAAGCTGACATCGGCCAGGATGTTCTGCCGGAACTCATGCTCGACGCTGACCGAGAGCGCGGTCTGGATAAAGCTGGAAGCCTGGACGACGATGGTTTCCTCCACCGACCGCGACAGGTTCGCGCGGACCGATGTCACGCCGTCGACGTTCCACAGCAGGTTGGCGCCGAAGCCCAGCCCGCCCGCGTCGGTGAAGCGCGGATCGTCGAAGCTTTGGTCCAGATAGCCGATATAGAATTCGCCATCGATCTTGGAGGCGATCTTGAGCGCGACGCCGGCATCGACCTGATAGCCGGTCGAGCTGCGCTGGAAATGGCCCGGATCGAATTTCTGGTCGTAATCGCGGTCGTTGCCGCTGGCGCGCAGCACGGCCCGGTAATGCGGCGCCAGCTCGTACGTGCCCTCGGCCGTCAGCTGGTATTCCGTGCGATTGCGGTCGGTTTCGAGGATGACCGGCGCGAACGGGTTCATCGCCGGCACGTCGAAATAATCATAATGGTTGATCGAGCCCGTGACGTTCAGGCCGATGACCGCATTGTCCTTGACGAAAGCGAGCTCGCCGTGGGCGACGTGATATTCGGTCGGGAACTCCCCGTTCACCGAATTGGGCGAGCCGCGCGGCTCATGCAGGATCTGGAAGCCGCCGTTGGCGCTGATATAGACGCCCTGCAGGATGTCGTAGCGGCCGCTGACCAGGCTGTTGAAGTTGCTGGTATTCTCACTGACGAAATTGGCGTAGCGGTTGATCTCCCCGCCCAAGGTCATGCCCAGGAAATTGCGGTCCCAGCCCGAGTTGATCGAAACGACCGGCGTCACGGTGGTAAAGAAATCGTGCTTGGTGTCCTCGGTCGAGGCATAGACGTTCGAGCTGTATGTCTCGGTGACGTCGAGCGTCGGCAGCAGGATGAAGGAACCGATATGCTGGCCCTGCGCGTCGTAATCCGGCCGCGACGCCTGCAGGATCGAGACCAGCGCGCCCTGGCCGGCCGCCTGATCGGCCTGCAGGCCGGGCGTGTCGGCGCCGGGAGGGGTGGCGTTTCCGGGAACGATCGGGGTCGGGGTGTTCGGAGTAGCGGTCTGGGCGATCGCGGGGGCCGACAGCAGGCCCATCATGCAGACGGTGGACAAAAGCCGTACTGACAAGCTGGCAGGTTCAGCGGCCATCGCGTTAGTCCCTTATCGCCGTATTTCTTACGTATTCTCAAACAAATAGCGCGAATCCCCGGGAAAGCAAAAGAGAAACGCCCCGCCGGCGGTTTATCGCGCACGGCCCGTAGAAAGCGATTGAACGACGGAATTTACAGCGAATGCAATGTGTTTTCTCCCGCCCCCCAACCGCCGGGAATGGAAAAGCAGGCTGAGCCGCGCTATCTGTGAGCGGATATTGCCGGAGTCCGAGGGGCGGTCGCAAATATGGTTTCGTCGCAAAGCGTTGCCGGCCGAGCCGACACGTTCCGCCTCGCCCTGGCGCAGGCCAATCCGACTGTCGGCGACATCAAGGGCAATACCGCACTGGTCCGCGCGGCCCGCGCCACGGCGGCGGCCGAGGGCGCCGCGCTGGTCGCCTTCCCCGAGCTGGTGCTGACCGGCTATCCGCCGGAGGATCTGGTGCTGCGGCCGAGCCTGCTGGCCGCAGTCGAGGATGCGCTGGACGCGCTCAGGGCGGACACCGTCGATGGCGGCCCGGCGCTGCTGGTGACGGCGCCCACCCGCACCGATGGCGCGGTCTATAACGCCGTCTTCCTGCTGGCCGACGGCAAGGTCCAGGCGGTCCGCACCAAGCATGAGCTGCCCAATTACGGCGTGTTCGACGAAAAGCGCGTCTTCACCGCCGGCCCCCTGCCCGCGCCGATCGAATTCCGCGGCCTGACGCTCGGCGTGCCGATCTGCGAGGACATCTGGTTTCCGGCCGTGTCGAAGGCGCTGGCCGAGGCCGACATACTGATCGTCCCCAACGGCTCGCCGTTCGAGCTGGGCAAGGTGGGGCAGCGGCTGGAGCTGGCGCGCGAGCGGGCGCGTGAGACCGGCCTGCCGGTCGTCTATCTGAACCAGATCGGCGGCCAGGACGAGCTGGTGTTCGACGGCGGCTCGTTCGTCGTCGACGCCTCGGGCACGCTGGTGGCGGCTTTGCCGGCCTGGAGCGAAGGGGTGAAGTGCGTCGATTTCCGGCGCGACGGCGATGTGCTCCGGCCCGTCGCCTCCGCCGCACTGCAGCCGGAACTGCTGACCGGGCGGATGACCGAACCCTTCGCCAACGGCTCGACCAGCCCGACCAAAGCCGATCTGGCCGAAATCTATGAAGCGATGGTGCTGGGCCTGCGAGACTATGTCCGCAAGAACCGCTTTCCGGGCGTGGTGCTGGGCATGTCGGGCGGCATCGATTCCGCCCTGTCGGCGGCGGTGGCGGTCGATGCGCTGGGCGCGGACAATGTCCATCTGGTCCGGCTGCCGTCGCGCTATACCAGCGACGCCAGCCAGGACGACGCCTCCGAATGCGCCGCGCTGCTGGGGGCGGAGATCGTGACCTTGCCGATCGCCGAGGGCGTTTCGGCGCTCGAAGGCACGCTTGCCCCGCTGTTCGCCGGACGCGATCCGGACACGACCGAGGAGAACCTTCAGGCCCGCGCCCGCGGCATTCTGCTGATGGCGCTGTCCAACAAGTTCGGCTGGATGGTGCTGACCACCGGCAACAAGTCCGAGATGTCGGTCGGCTACGCCACGCTCTACGGCGACATGTGCGGCGGCTATTCGGTGCTGAAGGACGTCTACAAGACCACCGTCTTCGCGCTCTCCGCCTGGCGCAACCGCGCCCGGCCCGAGGGCGCGCTGGGGCCGGAAGGGCTGGTGATCCCGGAAGCGATCATTACCAAGCCGCCGACCGCGGAGCTGCGCCCCAACCAGACCGACCAGGACTCGCTGCCGCCCTACGACGTGCTGGACGCGATCCTGCTGGGCCTGGTCGAACGGGAAGAGCCGGCGGCGGCGATCGCCGAGCGCGGCTTCCCGATCGCGCTGGTGAAGCGGGTGCAGCACATGCTCTATATCGCCGAGTACAAGCGCAGGCAGGCGCCGCCGGGGGTCAAGATCTCCCGCCGGAATCTGAGCCGCGACCGGCGCTATCCCATCACCAACGCCTTCCGGGACCAGTAGGCTCTATGGTATCCGTGGCGATATGAACGTGATCGCGGACACAGGCATCATCGCGCACCCTGCGGGGGCGACGCCGGTGGTGCGCGCGCTGTCCGTCACCATCCCCTGCTATAACGAGGAAGCCGGCCTGTCCGAGCTGCACCGGCGCGTCACCGCGACGTGCCGGGAGGTGGTGGGCGAGGATTACGAGATCATCCTGGTCAATGACGGCTCGCGCGACGGCACCTGGGACAAGATCCAGGCCTTGGCCGAAGCGGACGCGCATGTCATCGGCGTGGACCTGTCGCGCAATTTCGGCCATCAGGCGGCGCTGACCGCGGCGCTGACCCTGGCCACCGGCCAGCGCATCTTCATCCTGGACGCCGACCTGCAGGACCCGCCCGAGCTGTTGGGCGACATGATGAAGGTCATGGATGACGGCGCCGACGTGGTCTACGGCAAGCGCCGCAGCCGCGCGGGCGAGACCAAGCGCAAGAAGGCGACCGCCAAGCTGTTCTATCGCCTGCTGGCGGCGATGATCGATTTCGACATCCCGACCGACGCCGGCGATTTCCGGCTGATGAGCCGGCGGGTGCTGGAAGCCCTGCTCTCCATGCCCGAGGCGCACCGCTTCATCCGCGGCATGGTCAGCTGGATCGGCTTCAGCCAGGTGCCGCTCGAATATGACCGGCAGTCCCGCTATGCCGGCGAGACGGGCTATACCTTCGCCAAGATGATCAATTTCGCGCTCGACGCGATCACAGCCTTCTCGGCCAAGCCGCTCCGCATCGGCCTCTATGCCGGGATGGTGCTGGTCGGATTGTCGATCCTGGGCATTCTGTATTCGCTGATTTCCTGGATGTTCTTTTCGACCCAGCCGGGCTGGACCTCGCTGATCATCACCGTGATGTTCCTCGGCGGCGCCCAGATCTTCATGCTGGCGCTGATCGGCGAATATGTCAGCCGCACCTTCGTGCAGACAAAGGCGCGACCGCTCTATTTCCTGCGCGAGATCGTGGGCACCGCGCGCCCTGCCGAGGCTAAGGAGCCGGCGAAGCGGCGGGCGGCGAAGACACCGGCTTAAGCTCGACGGTCAGCATCTCGTCGGGCTTCAGCCCCAGCACGCCTGAGATGGCGGTGCGCCAGGCCGCGGCCCCGCTGACATCGCCGACCACCCAGACAGAGCGTTCCTGCCCCAGCCATTTGAGCGCATCGGGCCCGCTGACGGTCAGCGCCTTGACGAAATCGTCGGGCTGGATCAGCCGCGTTTCGATACCGCCTGCGGTCGCCACGCCGGCATCGACATCGTCGACGATGACCACCTTGCACTGGCGCCATGGCCACAGCACGCGGCCGTCGTCATACTCCATCTGATTGGCCGGCATGCTGGTCGGGTCGGCTGCGAGCTGCACCAGCTTGGCCGCCGACAGATAGCGCCCCATGCCGAGCGCGAAGGCATATTCGGTGCCGATCCCGACGGCGAGGCTGGTCTTGCCGGCGCCGAGCGATCCGGTGATCAGCATGTGGCGCGGCAGGTCGGGATGGTCGGGAATCTTGTCCAGCCCGAGCAGGACCTTCCAATAGGAAACCTTGCGCTGCTTCAGGTTGCAGAGGCGGCCGACCAGTTTGTCGACAGTGGGGTCCTGCGTCGGCCCCATCTCAGCCTTGAAGTTCGCCAGGCGATAGAGATAGGGCAGGCCAGCCTGTTGGAAGGCCAACTTCCGGCGCAGCCACCAATAGGCGACCATCAGGCCCGGCCAGGCGGTGAGCGGGATCGCGATCAGCAGCAGCCAGCCATGGATATAGGCGGCGACCGCCCAGATGCCGCCGATCCCGAAATAGGTCAGCGCGGTCTTCACGTTCCACAATATGTCGGAGGAATCGAACTCGAAGATCGTCCCTGCCCGCTCCTGCGTGTCCTTGTAGTCCTGCCGCTCCTTCGACACCCAGTAGCCGAAGATCGCGAGCGCGCCGGCGATGATGAGGACCGTCTGGAACCAGCCGTCGGACACGATCGAGGTGATCGCCCAGGCGACCAGGAGGGTCGGCACGAGCCCGAGAAAGAGGTGACCGATCTGGTCCGCCATCCAGACATAGGAGGCGGTGATCACATCCTGCACGTCCTTGGTGCCGTAGAGGTCGTGCGACACCTGGGCAAAGACGCGGCGCACGCCCAGCGGGTCGGCATCCGGCCGGTTGAGCTTGGCCGCCTTCAAGGTCGAACGGGTGCGGTTGCTGACCGGAATCACCGGGATGATCATTGTCGATGAGGAAGCGCCGACAGGTCCGTCCGGCATGATGGATTCCCTCTCCGTGGAACGATTTCCCCAATCCTACAGTTTCTTCCGCGTAAATCTATTCTGGAGAAAAACTATGCGTGGTCTTGCCTGGGTGGGCGTTCTGCTTGTGGTCCTGGGAATTGCAGCCCTGGCGGTGCGCGGCTTCTCTTACACGACAAAGGAAAAAGTGCTCGATCTGGGTCCGATCCAGGCGACGGCGGACAAGCAGCACGATGTCTATATTTATCCGGCGGCCGGAATCGCGGCCATCCTAGTCGGCGGCGCCCTGGTCGTTTTCGGACGCAAGCGGGCCTGATTTCAGACCGCGACGGCCTCGCGATAGAGTCGGTGGAAATACTCCAGCGACAGCGTCCGCTGCTCCTCATCCACGGTGCGAGGCCCGGAAATCCTCAGGTTGAACTGAACGTGGATGATCCCGGCGGCATCGGGCGTAACAGCAATGACGTTCGCCGTCTCGACGATCTCATGATCGCGGCGACGGTGGAACAGTGCCCCCTGATTAACCTCTGGTACCTGGGTCCTGCGGGATAGGAACGGCATGCTTATCCCTCAAATACACGTTAATTAGGTACATTCTGCCCTGTTTTTGCAGTGCGGTGCGAGTCAGGAATTCTACCTAATCCTCGGGTGCGGCAGAATGACGCGATTCAGGGAAATTTCAGGACTTCAGGAAAATCTCAGGAACGGAGTTCCGTAAGGACCCGCGGCACGAGGTCGGGAATGTCACCCGCGAGCAGTCCCGACCCGAAAAATGAGGCCGCGCGGCCGTGGATCCAGCAGCCGATGATGCCAGCCAGAAGCGGCGGAAGCCGGTTGGCGAGCAGACCGACGATCAGCCCCGCCAGCACGTCGCCGCTGCCGGCGGTGGCGAGGTCGGGCGGGGCCTCGGCATTGATCACCGCCTTGCCGTCCGCCCCGGCGACGATCGTGTCGGCCCCCTTCAGCAGCATCGTCGCCCCGGTTTCCCGCGCAGCCCGAAGCGCAGCCCCGAGGCGCGGCTGCGGCGAACCGAAGACGCGGGAGAATTCCCCCTCATGCGGGGTCATGATCACGCGGCTGCCGAGCCGCTTGACCAACCCGTTGGCGCGGTCGGCCAGCACCCGGAAGCAATCGGCATCCAGCGCCAGCGCGGCCTCGGCATCCAGCGCGGCGGCGATGGCGCCGGCCAGCCGCTCATCGGCGCCCGAACCGGGACCGAGCAGAACGGCGTTGAGCCGCTTGTCGGACAGCAGGTCGCGGAAGCCGGCCGCGTCCTTCACCGGCTTCACCATCAGGTCGGCGCGAAAGGCGGCATAGATCGGCACGACCGAGGGATCGGCGGCGATGCTGGTCAGGCCGGCGCCGACACGCTGGGCGGCATGAGCGGCCAGCCGCGCGGCCCCGGTCACCTCGGTGCCGCCCAGGATCACCGCGTGGCCGCGGGTATATTTGTGGCTCTCCGCCGTCGGCCAGGGGAAGGCGTCGCGCCACAGATCGGGGCCGTTGACGAACAGCGACACCGGTATCCGGGCATAGACCGCATCCGCGACGGCAAGGTCGGAGACGACGACCTCGCCCGCATGGGCGCGGCCGGGCATCAGCACGTGGCCGGGCTTGCGGCGGAAGAAGGTGACGGTGAGATCGGCCTTCACCGCCGCGCCCAGCACGGCGCCGCTGTCGGTCTCGATCCCGCTCGGAAGATCGACGGCGACCACCGGCACGTCGCGGGCGTTCAGCGCCTCGACGATGGCGCGCATGTCGCCGTCCAGCGGCCGCGCCAGGCCGGTGCCGAACAGGGCGTCGACCACCAGCCCGGCTCCTTCGAGGCTTTTCACCTCCAGGGTCGTGATGTGGCCGTTCCAGCGATTGGCCATCGCCTGGGCGGAGCCTGACAGCGCCTTGAGGTCACGCGCGCAGGCCACCCTGACCGGCCAGCCGGCCTCGGCCAGCAGGCGGGCGACAACGAAGCCGTCGCCGCCGTTATTGCCGGAGCCGGCAAGAACGAGGGTGGGCACAGGCTGCCAGCGCTCGCGGATCGCCGCCGCGGTGGCGGCGCCGGCCCGCTCCATCAGCTCCAGTTCAGGCGTTCCGGCGGCGATCGCCGCCTGGTCGATCGCCCGGGCCGAGGCGACGGTCAGCAGTGCGCCGGGGGCGCGGGCATCGCCCGGCAGTGCCCAGGGATGCGACGCAGACGTCATGATGAAAGGATGGGGCGACTGATGGGACTCGAACCCACGACAACTCGGACCACAACCGAGGGCTCTACCAACTGAGCTACAGCCGCCATGCGCCGGGTGGTATCGCGCGGGACGCCCCCGCGTCAAGCGGGGGAGGCTCCGCCCGTGCTTGCTATGCTCGCATTGCATAGCGCGAAATCCGGCCCTCTGCCTTGCGTGGAACATATTATCGCGCTACGCGCTTCGGCTTGGTCAACCTTTAAGCACCCGCGTCTTCAGACCGGCGGGTCGGAATGTGCTGTCGATATGCTGCAAATCGCGAGCCGGATGGAACGGCTAGGAACTGAATCCGCGTTCGAAATCCTCGCGAAAGCCCAGGCCCTGGCTGCCACCGGCAAGTCGATCGTCAATCTGTGCATCGGCCAGCCCGATTTCCCGCCGCCCGCCCATGTCATCGAGGCCGGCCAGCGCGCCATCGCCGACGGCCATCACGGCTATAGCCCCGCCCCCGGCATCCTGCCGCTGCGCGAGGCGATCGCCGCCGACCTGCACAGCCGTTTCGACGTCGCCCTCGATCCGGGCGACATCACCGTGACGCCCGGCAGCAAGGTTGCGCTGTTTTTCGCCATACAGATCCTGGGCGAGATCGGCAGCGAGATCATCTATCCGAACCCGGCCTATCCCGGTTACGAATCGATCATCTCCTATTCCGGCGCGACCCCGATCCCCTATCCGCTGTCGGAGGAGACCGGCTTTTCCTTCGATGCCGACGACGTGCTGTCGCGCATCACACCGAAGACCCGCGCCATCATCCTGAACAGCCCGGCCAACCCGACCTCCGGCGTGCTGGACCGCGGCGAACTTGACCGGCTGGTCAAGGGGCTGGAAAAGCATCCCGACATCGCGGTCATCAGCGACGAGATCTACAGCCGCATCATCTATGACGGCCATGCCCATTTCAGCCTGCTGTCCTATGAGAGCCTGCGCGACCGGCTGATCCTTCTGGACGGCTGGTCCAAGAGCTTTTCGATGACCGGCTGGCGGCTGGGTTATGCGGTGTGGCCGAAATCGCTGGTGCAGCACGCGGTCAAGCTGGCGATCAACAGCCATTCCTGCGTCAACAACGCGACCCAGTATGCCGGCATCGCAGCGCTGCAGGGGCCGATGGACACGGTGGACGCGATGATCGCGGCCTGGTCCGAGCGCCGCAACATCATCGTCAAAGGCCTGCGCGAACTGCCCGGCGTGCGCTGCACGATGCCGGCGGGCGCGTTCTATGCCTTCCCGAACATCACCGGCACCGGCTTTTCCTCATCTGAACTGCAGTCCCGGCTGCTCAACGAGATGGGCGTGGCGCTATTGTCGGGCACCAGCTTCGGCACGCTGGGCGAGGGCTATATCCGCCTCTCCTACGCCACCTCGACCGAACAGATCGAGGAAGCGTTGTTCCTTATGAACGACTTCCTGGTCAAAAACATGGAAGCCCCGCGCAAGGCGGCCGTTGCTTAATTAATAAGCAGTTTGTCCGCCATCCCGGGCGGCATCGCCCGGGCAAATGGCACTTCTCGACCTCAAGGACGTTTACTCCCCTGCCTGCGTCAGGCTGGCACACGGTTTGCTTTGTTACCGCCCATGTAACGTTGTAACCAGGGGAACTTAATGAAGAAGGTCGAGGCCATCATCAAACCGTTCAAGCTTGATGTGGTGAAAGAGGCGCTTCACGATTTGGGCATCAAGGGCCTGACGGTAACCGAGGCGAAGGGTTTCGGGCGGCAGAAGGGCCATACCGAGCTCTATCGCGGCGCGGAATACGCGGTCGATTTCCTGCCCAAGGTGAAAATCGAGGTGGTGGTCGAGGATATGCTGCTGGACCGCGCGGTCGAGGCGATCCAGCACGCCGCCCATACCGGGCGGATCGGCGACGGCAAGATTTTTGTCGCCGCGATCGACGAGGTCATCCGCATCCGTACCGGCGAAACCGGCGCGCAGGCGATCTGACCCTCGGGAAAATGGGGAAATGTCCAGGCTTTCCAGCGTTTAACATCAACCGCCGATTGATTTTCACAGGGATTCCGCAGATACGTTTCGCCTGACCCAAACGCCCCTCGCTGAAGGGGTGCCTCAAGGACGGGCCAACGCGCAGTGAGTGTCACGGGCCTAGAAGCCGACAAGGTCAAAGCCGTCAAGGTCGAGGCGGAGGCGATCCGTCTGTGGCTCAAATCGCCGCTGACGATGGTCGCGACGATCATCCTGCATCTGGCGACCGTCTGGGCGCTATGGAACGTCATCCCGCATAGCTGGCTGATCGCCTGGGCCGGCGCCGGCATCGCCTGGTGCGGCGTGCGCTTCTGGGTGTGGACCCGTTACAAGCGGGGCGGCTGGAGCGATGCCGAAACGCTGAGATGGGGGCGGATTTTCGCCGCCATGCTGGGCGTGACCGGCTTGATCGTCGCGCTGACCGCGCCGCTGGTGTTCCTGCCGCCCGATGCGGAAGACCGGATGTTCCTGATCATGGCGATCGGCGGCCTGGCGGCCGGCGCCACCGGAATCTACGGCATCTATTATCCCGCCGTTGTGGTCTTCACCATGCCGCTGCTGGGCGCGCTGGCCGCTACCTTCTTCGCGCAAGGCACGTCCAATACGCGCTTCCTCGGCCTCATGACCTTGGTCTATCTGGGGCTGCTGCTGATGAGCGCCCGCATCCTGAAGCACTGGGTGTGGGATATATTCAGCCTGCGGATCCGCAACGATCAGCTGACGACCGAGCTGATGCAGGCCAAGGAAGCCGCCGAGGCGGCCAACGAAGCCAAGTCGGTGATCATGGCCAATATGAGCCATGAGCTGCGCACGCCGTTGAACGCCATCATCGGTTTCGCCGAGATGCTGGAGAAAGAGGTGCTGGGGCCGCTGGGCAGTCCGCGCTACATCGATTATGCGCGCGACGTGCATATGAGCGGCATCCATCTGCTGTCGCTGATCAACACGATCCTGGACCTCGCCAAGACCCGCGCCGCCGGGCTGGATCTTCACCTTGCCCTGTTCGATATCCGCGACCTGCTCAACGAATGCGTCAGCGTCATGCAGCTCCAGGCCGACAAGGCCGGACTGGCCGTCACGGTCAATCTGCCGGAGGACGCGCTGTTCGCCCGGGCCGACGACACCCGCCTGCGTCAGGTGCTCTACAACCTGCTGTCGAACGCGATCAAGTTCACCGATCCCGGCGGCGAGATCACGCTGACCGGCCGGATGGCGCCGCCGGGCAAGGCCGAGATCTGGGTGGTCGATACCGGCGTCGGTATGGATGCGGACGAGGTCCAGATGGCGCTGCAGCCCTTCATGCAGGTGCAGCAGGCCGATGGACGGGTGATCGCCGGCACGGGCCTTGGCCTGCCCTTCGCCAAGACCATCGTCGAGCTGCATGGCGGCCAGTTCGACATCACCAGCATCAAGGGCGAGGGCACCGCGATCAAGGTGGTGCTGCCCTCAGGCTGAGGGGACATCAACCACTAGTTGTTGTGGTTTAACCCGCGAACGCACAGTACTGCTTGCGCCGAATCACCCGCCCGACCATATTCGGCGGCATGAGCGACCTGTTCCAGAACACTGCCCGCCAGACCAAGAATCAGCCCGATTCCTACTCGGCACACGACATCGAGGTGCTGGAGGGGCTGGAGCCCGTCCGCCGCCGTCCCGGCATGTATATCGGCGGCACCGACGAGCGCGCGCTGCACCATCTGGTGGCCGAGCTGCTGGACAACGGCATGGACGAGGCGGTCGCCGGCCATGCCAGCTGGATCGATCTGGACCTGGCGGCCGACGGCACGGTGACGGTGCGCGACAACGGCCGCGGCATCCCGGTCGACGACCACCCCAAGCACCCCGGCAAGTCGGCGCTGGAGGTGATCCTCACCATGCTGCATTCTGGCGGCAAGTTCTCCGGCAAGGCCTACGACACGTCGGGCGGCCTGCACGGCGTCGGCCTGTCGGTGGTGAACGCACTATCGGACTCGCTCATCGTCGAGGTCGCGCGCGACCGGCAGCTTTGCCGGCAGCGCTATTCGCGGGGCAAGCCGCTGGAGCCGCTCCAGAAAATGGGCTCCATCCAGAACCGGCGCGGCACGTCGATCGCCTTCCACCCGGACCCCGAGATCTTCGGCTCCGAGGCGCATATGAGCCCGGCGCGGCTCTATCGCATGGCACGGTCCAAGGCCTATCTCCAGCGCGGCGTCGAAATCCGCTGGTCGTGCGATCCGTCCTTGCTCCCCTCCGACGGCAACGTGCCGCCCAGCGAGGTCTTCAAGTTCCCCAACGGGCTGATCGATTTCCTGGACAGCGACCTGGACGGCCGCGCCTGCCTGACCCCCGTGCCCTTCACCGGGCTGGTGGACCTGCCGAACGGCCAGGGCAAGGTCGAATGGGCCGTCGCCTGGCCGGAGGACGAGGAGGGCTTCGTCCACTCCTATTGCAACACCATCCCGACCTTCCAGGGCGGCACCCACGAGCAGGGCCTGCGGGCGGCGCTGACCAGGGGGCTGAAGGCCTATGGCGAGCTGGTGCAGAACAAGCGAGCTCAGCAACTGACCGCAGACGATGTGACGGCCGGCGTCGCCGCCCTGCTTTCCCTCTTCATTCGCGAGCCGCTGTTCCAGGGCCAGACCAAGGAACGGCTGGCCTCCGCCGAAGCGACCCGATTGGTCGAGCAGGCGGTCAAGGATCATTTCGACCACTGGCTGACCGGCAACCCGGCCGCCAGCAAGGCGCTTCTCGACCGGCTGGTCGAGAAGGCCGAGGACCGCCTGCGCAAAAAGGACAGCAAGGACCTGGCGCGCAAGAGCGCGACGCGGAAGCTGCGCCTGCCCGGCAAGCTTTCGGACTGCGCCCGCAATACGCCGGACGGCACCGAGCTGTTCATCGTCGAGGGCGATTCGGCGGGCGGCACGGCCAAGACGGCGCGAAATCGCGACACCCAGGCGATCCTCCCCTTACGCGGCAAAATCCTGAACGTCGCCAGCGCCTCGCTCGACAAGATGCGCGCCAACCAGGAGATCCAGGACCTGATCCTGGCCATGGGCGGCGGCAGCGGCCGCGATTTCTCGTCCGAGAAGCTGCGCTATGAGCGGATCATCATCATGACCGACGCCGATGTCGACGGTGCCCATATCGCCTCGCTGCTGATCACCTTCTTCTATCGCGAGATGCGGGGCTTGCTGCGTGACGGCCGCCTGTTCCTGGCGATGCCCCCGCTCTATCGCATCGTCCAGGGCAACAGCGCGGTCTATGCCCGCGACGACGCCGACAAGGAGCGCATCCTGAAGGAGAACGCCGGCAAGCGCGGCAAGGTCGAGATCAGCCGCTTCAAAGGTCTCGGCGAAATGGCGGCGGTGCAGCTGCGCGACACCACGATGGACCCGGCCAAGCGGACGCTGATCCGCGTCGCGCTGGCCGATGACGAGGATATCGAGGCTGACACCGCCAACCTGGTCGAACGCCTGATGGGCCGCAATGCCGAGCCCCGCTTCCGCTTCATCCAGGAAAACGCCAAGTTCGTCCGGGGCGACGACCTAGACGTTTAGGCCTGCTCCGCATCCAAATGCTGCTGCATGACGGCGGGATAGCGCGAGCCGGCGGCCGCGCCCTTTGGCACCGCCCGTTCGATGGCGGCGAGATCGTCGGTGCCTAAGCTGACATCCAGCGACCCCAGCGCCTCATTCAGCTGATCGCGGCGGCGCGAACCGGGCAACGGCACGATGTCCTTGCCCTGGGCCGCGACCCAGGCGATGGCGATCTGGGCGACGCTGACGCCCTTGGCCTCGGCGATCTTCCGCAGGGCCTCGACCAGCGCGAGGTTGCGGTCGATGTTCTCAGCCTGGAAGCGCGGGCTGGCGGCGCGATAGTCCCCGGCCTTGGCTTGGTCCTTGCTCCAGTTGCCGCTGATCAGGCCGCGCGACAGTACGCCGTAGGCGGTGATGCCGATACCCAGCTCACGACAGGCCGGCAGGATCTTGTCCTCGATATCGCGGGAGATCAGCGAATATTCGATCTGCAGATCGACGATCGGATGGACCGCGGCGGCGCGGCGGATCGTGTCGGCGCCGACTTCCGACAGCGCGATATGGTGAACCCGGCCGGCCTGGATCTCCTCGGCGATGGCGCCGATCGTGTCCTCGATCGGCACGTTCGGGTCGATCCGCGCCGGGCGGTAGATGTCGATATGGTCGACGCCGAGGCGCTGCAGCGAATAGGCGATGGAGGTCTTCACCGCCGCCGGGCGGCCGTCGAAGCCGAGGAAGGCGCCGGCCGCGTCGCGCTGTGCGCCGAACTTCACGCTGAGGATCGCGGCGGCGCGCTTGCCGCCTTTCAATGCCTCCCCGATCAGCATCTCGTTGTGACCCATGCCGTAGAAATCGCCCGTGTCGAGGAGGTTGACCCCGGCGTCGAGCGCGGCATGGATGGTGGCGATGCTCTCAGCCCGGTCGGCCGGGCCGTACATGCCCGACATGCCCATGCAGCCGAGCCCGATGGCGGAGACGAGCGGGCCTGTCTCGCCCAGATGACGCTGTTCCATGATGAACCTCCGTTGGATTGACCGCCTCTATATGAAGTCTGAAGGTCTGTGCGATAATCCCGAATTGTCAGAACAAGCCGTTCGGAATTCCATACAATGGCCGAGATCGATCTGTCGGACCTGGACGCATTCACCGCCGTCGCCAATGCCCGCAGCTTCCGCGGCGCCGCTGCCGTGCGCGGCGTCTCGGCTTCGTCGCTGAGCGAGGCGATCCGCAGGTTGGAGGCGCGGCTGGGCATGCGGCTGCTGAACCGCACGACCCGCAGCGTGACGCCGACCGAGGCCGGGCAGCGGCTGCTCGAACGGCTGGCACCGGCTCTGGGGGAGGTCGCGGCAGCGGTCGATGCCGTCAACGATTTCCGCGACACGCCGACCGGCACGCTCAGGCTCAACGTGCCCGGTATCGTCGCCTACGCCATCCTGCCCGACATCGCCAGCCGGTTCCTGGAGGCCCATCCCGGCATCATGTTGGAGGTGACGGCGCAGGACGATTTCATCGACGTGCTGGCGGCGGGCTACGACGCCGGCATCCGCTATGGCGAGCGGCTGGAGCGGGACATGATCGCCGTGCCCATCGGCCCGCGCACGCAGCGCTTCGTGGTCGCCGCCGCGCCCGCCTATCTCGCGGCGCACAGCGCACCAACGAACCCGGAAGACCTGCTGAACCACCGCTGCATCCGCCACCGGTTTCTCAGCGGCGTCACCATTCCGTGGGAGTTCGAACGCGATGGACGAACGATCCGGATCGCGGTCGAGGGGCCGCTGATCGGCACACATATGGCGATCGAGCTGACGGCCGCGATCCGGGGATTGGGGCTGATCTATACGTTCGAGGAGTTCCTGGCCCCTGCCCTCGCGGCCGGAACGCTGGTCGAGATCATGCCGGACTGGTCGCAGAGCTTCCCCGGCCCATACCTCTATTACGCCAGCCGCCGACACATGCCGGCGCCGTTGAGGGCCTTCGTCGATTTCATTAAATCATAAGAATTAGCCACAGATGGCACAGATAAACACAGATAAAGTCCTCCGCCAAAGGCGGAAAATCTGACTTCATCTGTGTCATCTGTGGCTAAATTCATAGGTTGGCTACGCTTTACCCGCCCTGGAAAAGCATCTCACTTTTGTTTTGCCAGCTCTCCGCAACTGGCCGGCATGATCCTTGGAACGCGAGGACCCGGCGGGGATTTGGGCGGGGTCAGGTGGTGGGTCCAGTCCTCCAACGCGGCATCGCAGCCGTCGCCGTCGGGGATCGGCTTCTGCGGCTCGCAATCGGGGGAGTTGCCGGGGCAGCGCAGGCGGACGTGGAAATGGTCGTCATGACCCCACCAGGGGCGCAAGGTCCGCAGCCAGCCCGAACCGCCGGCCGTGGCGCCGCCGAAGCCCCGGCATAGGGCCAGCTTGATCACCGGATTGACGAATATCCGATCGACGCGCGGATCGCCGGCGGCGAGGCGCAGCAGGGTGATCTGGCGCTTGCCGAACGCGGATAGATCGACATGGGGATTGTCGCCGGCGACGATCATCGACGGCAGCGGCGGCTCCTCGCGGGCCGCCGCTGAGAGGCCCGGCATCGTGTCGGCGGTGAACCAGATATCGACGTCGATACCGGTCTGGTGGCTCGCATGGCCGAAAGGGAGCGGGCCGCCGCGCGGCTGGGCCATGTCGCCGACATAGAACAGCGGCAGGCCGGCGGCTTGGGCGCGCTTGCCCAGCCCCTCGACGAAATCGACCATGTCGCCATGG
Organism: Alphaproteobacteria bacterium; assembly: GCA_036271255.1. Taxonomy (GTDB): domain Bacteria; phylum Pseudomonadota; class Alphaproteobacteria; order BOG-932; family Roseiterribacteraceae; genus BOG-932. The sequence continues at coordinate 1,163 of DATBAZ010000032.1, read as the reverse complement.
CCGAAATAGCGCCGCCGGCTGAGCCTGATCACCTCATAGCCCGGACCGTCGGCGGGAAGCTGGACCCCGCCGGTAAGGCATCCATTGGCCGTGCTGCCGATCGCCTGTGCCGGCCCCTGCGTCGGCGTGTCGATCAGGCTCCAGATATTGCTGCGCTCGGCGGCCTGCGCAGGAAAGACGAACGCAAGCCCCGCCAGGACAGCCCTAAGCCAGAAGCGCATCGACGGCCTTGTCGAATCCCGCCCAGGCCGCATGTGCGAGGTTGCTGCCGACGCTCATCCGGCGCACGCCGATCTCGGCCAGCTCCGAAGGATGCATCTGCGGGCTCATCTGCAGCACGTTGACCGGCTTGGGCGCCACCGCGGCAACGACCTCGCGTATGGCGGCCATGTCGGTGATGCCGGGCGCATAGAGGCAGTCAGCCCCGGCCTCGGCATAGGCGACCAGCCGCTTGACGGTGGCGGACAGGTCGCGGTTGCCGATCAGGAAGCCTTCCGACCGCCCGACCAGGATGGCACCTGACCCGAACATCGCCCGGTGGGCGGCATGGATGCGCTCGCCGGCGAGTTCGATCGGGTAGAGTTCCTTGCCGGTGCGGTCCTCGATGGACAGGCCGGCGATGCCGGTCTCCAAGGCGGCCTGAACATTATGCGCGACGCCCTCGGGGTCGTCGGCGAAGCCGGCTTCGAAATCCGCGTTGACCGGCAGGTCGGTGGCGTCGTTCAAGGCACAAAGATGCGCCAGCAGCTCATCGCGCGTCACCCCGCCGTCATTGCGGCCCAGGGTCCAGGCGAAACCGGCGCTGGTCGAGGCCAGAGCCTTGAAGCCGCGCGCAGCGAGGCGCACGGCGCTGCCGATGTCCCACGGATTGGGCAGGATGAAGAAACCTTCGCTGTGCAGCTCGCGGAAGGCGGCGCGCTTTGCGGCGACGTCGATTGGCATGATCGGATGCTCCCATGTAAGCGGGACCACATCCTACGCCTTCACACGAACGCGCTGAACCCCGTGATCGCACGCCCGACGATCAGCGTGTTGATTTCGCGGGTGCCCTCATAGGAATAGAGCGCCTCGGCGTCGGCGACGAAGCGGGCGACCTGGTGGTCCAGCAGGATGCCGTTGCCGCCCAAAAGCTCGCGCGCCAACCCGACCGTCTCGCGCATCTT
>DATBAZ010000031.1:0-5172 GCA_036271255.1 Alphaproteobacteria bacterium | reverse complement strand
AAGCCCACCGTTGAACGCGCTGGACGGTGGGCTTTGCTGCGCTCAGCCCACCCTACGACATCCAACCGCACCTACACGTAATACGACCCGCCGTTCACCGTCAGCACGCTGCCGGTGGCGTAAGAGGCCTGGTCGCTGGCCAGGAAGGCGACGGCGGCCGCCACTTCCGACGGCTGGGCCATCCGCCCCAGCGGCACGGCGGCTTCCATGGCCTTGATCATGTCGTCGGGCAGGTTGGCCATGATCGTCGTGTTGGTCGGGCCGGGATGGACGCAGTTGACGCGGATGCGGCGGGTCGACAGCTCGCGCGCGAGGCCCCGGGTGAAGCCGACGACGCCGGCCTTGCTGGTCACGTAATGCAGCGGTCCTTCGCCCGACGCGGCCGAGGTCGAGGCGATGTTGACGATACTGCCGACGGTGCCGTTCTCCACCATGATCCGTACCGCCGCGCGGGCGCAGTAGAATTGGGCGGTCAGGTTGACGTTCAGCACCCGGGCCCAGCCCTCGTCGGACATATGGATCATCTGGTCGGGATGGGCGGTCGGCTCCTCGCCGCGGCCGAGCTGGGCCTGACGTTCGGCGATGCCGGCATACATCTCGTTGCTGCCGTCATTGGGGCCGCGGCCGATGCCGGCATTGTTGACCAGCACGTCGACCGTGCCGAAGGCCGCCTTGATCCTGGCGAAAACGGCGTCGACCGACTTGCTGTCGGCGATATCGCAGGCGAAGCCCAGATGCCGCTCGGCTTCGGCGCCGGTGAACACGCTCGTCGCCAGCTCTTCCTTGATGTCCAGCACCGCGACGCGGGCGCCTTCGGCGGCCAGCCGTTCGGAGATCGCCCGGCCGATGCCCTGTGCGCCGCCGGTGACGACGGCATGCTTGTCTTTCAGCAGCATGGTTTTTACTCCGGAATGTTCATCTGGACCGACTTGCCGCCGTCGACGGGCAGGCAAACGCCGGTAACGAAGGTGGATTCGTCGGACAGCAGGAACAGCACGGCGTCCGCCAGCTCCTTGGGCTGGCCGCCGCGCTTCATCGGGATCGCGCCGGTCGATTTCGCGGCGCGCTCCGGATCGTGCTTGGCGAAATTGTCGACCGCCGGGGTCAGGATCTGGCCCGGCGCGATGACGTTGACGCGCACGTTGTGCTCGGCGGCCTCCAACGCGGCCACGGCGCTGAAATGGATCAGCGCGGCCTTGGACGCCGAGTAGCTGCTCATCGCCTTCATCGCAAGCAGGCCGTTGGTCGACGCGATATTGACGATCGATCCGCTCTTCTGCGGATACATCAGCCTGAGCGCGGTCTTGGTGCCGACGAACACCGCATCGGCATTGACCCTGAAGTCCGCCTGCCAGTCTTCCAGCGAGGTCGACAATATGTCGGAATAATGGACCGACATGGCATTGTTCATCAGCCCGTCCAGCCGGCCGTGGCGGGCGTGGGCGTCCTCGATCGCCTTGGCGTAGGCGGCGGTGTCGCCGACATCCAGCTGCAGCGCCTCGACATGGCCGCCGACGGCCTTTACCGCCGCCTGGGCCTCGGCCAGGTTCTCCTTGCGGCGGGCGCAGATGATGACCTTCGCGCCTTCCTCGGCCAGCCTGATCGCCGACGCGCGTCCGATCCCGTCGCTGCCGCCGGTGATGAACACGACCTTCCCCTGCATGCGGTTGCCCATTGCCTATCCTTTTCTCGCTGATCTTCCCACTAGTCCCTTTTGTGGGACATTATCCAGAAATGAACGGGTAGTCGGTATAGCCGACCGGACCCGGAGTATAGAGAGTTTTGCGGTGGAAGGGCGCCAGTTCATGCCCCTCGCGCAGGCGCCGGACCAGGTCCGGATTGGACAGGTAATAGCGCGCGAACGACACCGCCGCGGCCTCTCCGCCATCCACCATTTCGTTGCCGCGTTCCAGGCTGATGCTGTCGTTCAGAATCAGCGGGCCGGTGAAATTCGCCTTGGCCACCGCCAGCCCGTCGACCTGCGGGCTCTTCAGCAGGATCAGATGCAGATAGGCCAGCTTCATCGGGTCGATGGCCTTTAAGAGCGCCGTGTAGGTCTCGGTCGGATCGTCGTCGCTGATGTCGTTGAACAGCACGCCCGGGCAGATACGGATGCCGACCCGGCCGGCGCCGGCGGCCTTCACCATCGCCTCCAGCATCTCGACCACGGCGCGGATGCGGTTCTCGGCCGATCCGCCATAGCGGTCGGTGCGCTTGTTGGTGCCGGTGGACAGGAACTGCATCGGCAGATAGCCCGAGGCGCAATGCAGTTCGATCCCGTCGAACCCTGCTTTGAGCGCATTCTCGGTCGCCAGGCCGAACTCCGCGATGACGCTGGGGATCTCGTCGGTCTCCAGTGCGCGTGGCATGTCGAAATCCTGCATGCCGTCGGTGTCTGTGAACATCTGGCCGGCGGCGCGCACGGCGGACGGGGCGATGGTCTCGCTGCCCGGCGCCTTGTTGGCCTGCGCGCCGATGCGGCCGCAATGCATGATCTGCAGCACGATCTTGCCGCCCTCTTCATGGACGGCGTCGGTCACCGTCTTCCACCCGGCGATCTGTTCCGGCGTATGGATGCCGGGCGTGCGGCAATAGCCCTTGCCGTTCTCGGAGGGCTGGGTGCCTTCGCTGACGATCAGGCCGGCCGTGGCGCGCTGGCGATAATATTCGACATTGAGGTCGGTCGGCACATCGCCGTCGCCGGCCCGGCTGCGGGTCATCGGCGCCATGACGATCCGGTTGGCGAGCTCCAGATCGCCGAGCTTTACCGGGTCAAAGAGGTTTGTCATGAGCTTGCGCTCGCGGGTGCGCGTGGCGTCATCAGCGGACGCGCACCGAGGGCAGCTTGTTGCCGCGCCGCATCGTCTCGATGAACTTCTCGAACGGGGCAGGGGGCTCGACCGGGCCGGTTTCGGGTTCGCTCCGCGCCCAATATTCCTCCCACGACGGGAACAGGTCGTGGAAGCTGCCCTCATAGGGCTCGCGGCCCGGCCAGCGCATCTTGCGGTTGCCGATCGGCGGCTTGTTGAGGTCGGTGGCGTACCAGTAGAGTGGCAGGCGGCGGCGGAAATACCAGCGGCCGTCGACCCGTTCGTACTTGTCGAAATACATCATCTGCATGATGACCCATTCCGCCCCGGTCTCATGCTCGTTCTTGGAATAGACGACGCCCTGGGCGTGGTCGGGATCGTCGAACTCGATGATATGGCCGCCGATATGGTGGGAGGTGCCGTCGAACTGCATCCGGTGGGTCTCGTCGAACCAGGCGCGCAGCTCGGCCCGGCCGGTCTTGCCGCCGCCGACCTTCACATCCTCCGGAAACAGGTTGGCCCAGGCGTTGCAGTCCCGCATATCCAGCGCCAGCGAATATTTCGCGGCCAGCTGGCGGATCGCGTCGATCGATTCCAGCCGGTCGATCCGGGCTTCGAGTGAGGACTTCGGGTCGGTCATGGCTGTCCTTGGGGCTGGGCGAGATCCTGCGGCGTCACATCCTTGGACGCGGCGTCGGCGGATTTGAGGTAGGTGATGAGCGCGGCCAGATCGTCCTTCGACAGGCCGCCCGGGTCATGCGCGTAGGGCGCTGTCGCCGGGGCGGGCCCGACCTTCGCGCCGTAGAAGCTGCGCAGAACCGGTGGGGCCGACGACAGGTCGTAGATCTGCACCGCCGCGTCGGTCTTTGTCTTCAATATACCGGTCGCGGTCTTGCCGTCCGGGGTGGCGACGCTGACCATCGTGTAGCCTGCATTCGGCACGGCCGGCTTGACCATCGCCTGATAGATTTCGCGGGGCGTCCGCTTGGCGATCCCGGTCAGGTCAGGACCGATCGGCCCGCCCTGCTCGCGATAGGAGTGGCAGGCCGCGCAGGCGCCCGGCCGCGACAGGTCGAAGAAGATCGCCTGTCCCGCTTGGGCCTTGGCCGACAGCGGCGCCACCGGTGCGGCCGGGGCAGAGGCCGCTGTGGGGCCGGCGTCTTCGGCATGATTGTCGGGTGACAGCGACATGACGTAGCCGACGATCATCTCGAGCTCAGCCGGAGAGATCGAATCCTTGAAGGACGGCATCGGCGTGCCGGAGCGGCCGTTGATGACGGTATTGCGGACGAAATCCGGCGGGAAGTTCCGATTCCGGAGTGACGGCCCTTTCGCCCCGACACCAGCCTCGCCATGGCAGAAGGAGCTGCTGCAGGTGATCGAGAACAGGTTTCCACCCTGCGCCACCTCGGCGGCGGAGGGGGCGGCCTGGGCGTGGGTGGCGGCGAGCGCGGTCAGCGCGCCGAGAAGCAACTTAGTGCGCATCGCCGGCTCCCTTCCCGGGCAGGGCGAAGACGAACAAGGTCGAGCCCACCGGGGGGAGGTGTTTGGCTTCCTCGGGCCACAGCGGCGCGATCAGGGTCGCCGGGGCGCCCTGGAGGCCGGAGGGGATGGCGACGAACTGCCGGCCGCCGGCCGAATAGCTGATCGGCGAGCCGGAGATGCCGCTGCCGGTCGAGAACGACCACAATTTCTTGCCGGTCTTGGCGTCCAGCGCGAAGGCGTCGCCGAACACGTCGCCGCTGAAGACCAGCCCGCCTGCGGTCGCGGTCAGCGGCGCGACACTGGGCAGGCCAGTCGGATAGGTCCATTGCCGCTTGCCGGTCAACGGGTCGAAGGCGGCGATGAAGGGCTTGGTGTCTTCTGAGCGGACCGGGCGGAGGAAGCCGCCCATGAACATATCGCCTTCCTTGGCCGCCGACACCGGCACGCCTTTGGTATAGGCGCAGACCTCGAACGACGTGTTGTACCACCATCCGGTCTTGGGGCTGTAGGTCGAGTGGTTGCCGGCGCGCGAGCCGTAGAGCGATGGGCAGATCAGCTTCTCGACGCCCAGCTCGGTGCGCACCGCGTCGATCGGATGGCCGTCCTTGTCCAGCCCTTTGTTCCAGCTGATTTTGTCGGCGTGCGGCCAGCCGGCGACGAATTTGCCAGTCGCCCGGTCCAGTATGTAGGTGAAGCCGGACTTGTTGGCATGCAGCAGCAGCTTCTCGACCTTGCCGTCATGCGGAATATCGAGCAGCGTCGGCTCGGGCGCGGAATCGAAATCCAGGCTGTCGTTGGGATTCTCCTGGAAATACCATTTCAGCTTGCCGGTCGCGGCATCGAGGGCGACGACGCTGTCGGTATAGAGATTGGCGCC
>DATBAZ010000030.1:0-3749 GCA_036271255.1 Alphaproteobacteria bacterium | reverse complement strand
GGACGGTCATATCAACTGCAAGAGCGGTGCGGAACTGAAGGCGCTGCTGCAGCAGGAGTTCGAGCACGTCTTCGTCTTTTCGATGAACGACGAGGTGGTGCATACCGGCTTCTATCCGATGGCCCATTACCTGCTGGCGGTCTGCTGCGGGGCGAAATGACCGAAGCCCCGCGCAAACGCATCGGCATCGATTTCGACAACACCATCATCTGCTACGACGCCGTCTTCCTGTCGGCGGCGATCGCGCGGGGATTGGTCCCCGGCGATTTCACGGGCGGCAAGCGCGCCGTGCGGGACGCGATTCGGCTGCTGTCCGATGGTGAGCTGACCTGGCAGCGGCTGCAGGGGCATGTCTATGGCCAGGGGATCGCCGGCGCGACGATGTTCGGCGGGCTGGACGATTTCCTGCAACGTTGCCGGCGTGCCGGGCACAGCGTCGTGATCGTCAGCCACAAGACCGAATATGGCCATTTCGATCCAGCCCGGGTGAATCTGCGGGAGGCGGCGCTGGGCTGGATGCGCGGCCGCGGCTTCTTCGCCGATGACGGCTTCGCCATCCGGCGCGAAGACATCCATTTCGAAGGCAGCCGGGCCGAGAAGCTCGAACGCATCGCCGCGCTGGGCTGTACCCATTTCATCGACGACCTGCGCGAGGTGCTGGACGACCCGGACTTTCCGTCGGGGGTGGAACGAATCCTGTTCGCCGGCGACGTGCAGAGGTCCTTGCCTTACCCCGCCTTCGCGCAATGGAGCGGACTTGCAGACGCTTTGCTGGGGGCGTCCCAATGACGGCGCCCGGCGATATCGCGGCGGCGCTGATCGGTGGTTCCATCGGCGATATCCAGCCGGTAGGGGGCGGACGCAACAGCCGGGTCTATCGCGTGCGGTCGAACGGCACCGATTACGCCCTCAAGCAATACCCGCCTCGAAGCGGCGATCCGCGCGACCGGCTGGGCACCGAGGCCAAGGCGCTCAGGCTGATGGAGCGGCACGGCATCGCACGCGTTCCGCGCTTTCTCGCAACCGACGAACGGCACGGCTTCAGCCTGCTGAGCTGGCTCGACGGCGAGCCGGTCGATGCACCGATGGCGGCGGATATCGACCAGGCCGCGGGGTTCCTGGCCTCTCTCCATGCGCATCGGCACGACGATCCCGCCGCGGCCCTGCCGCCGGCCAGCGAGGCCTGCCTGTCGGGGCGGGAGATCGTTCGCCAGATTCGGGCCCGCCTGGACACGCTCGATGCCGCCGGCGATCCCGGGTTGCGCGTCTTCCTCGAAGGGCCGTTCACGGGCAGGCTGGCCGGTCTGGTCTCGGCGGCGGAGAGGCTGGCCGGCTTCGAGGCCGACCTGCCGCCGGAATGGCGCAGTCCCGTGCCGTCCGATTTCGGCTTCCACAACGTCATGCGCCAGGCGGACGGGGCGCTGGCTTTCTTCGATTTCGAATATTTCGGCTGGGACGACCCGGTGAAGCTGACGGCCGATGTCATCCTCCACCCGGGGACCGTCCTCGATCCGGCGTTGCGCCAGCGGTTCCGGCGGGCGGCCGAGGCGATCTATGGCGGCGATCCCGGCTTCGCGCCTCGCCTCGCCGCTTATTATCCGTTGTTCGCTCTCAGATGGGCGTTGATACTCTTGAACGAGTTCCTGCCGAATCGCTGGCAACAGCGCATTGCAGCCGGCGCGGCGGAGGAATGGGCGGACGCGAAGGGGCGGCAGCTTGCCAAGGCGGAGGCCATGCTCGATCGGATAGGGGAGGGTGCTTAGTGGACGGCCATCGAACTGATACGGCGCTGGACCAACGGTCGCTGGAGCTGCGCCGCCTGATCGTGCGCGGGCTGGAGGGCGGGGGGCGCGGCCATATCGGTTCCTCCATGTCGTTGGTCGAGATACTGCGCGTGCTCTACGACGACGTACTGCGCTTCCGCCCCGATGCGCCGAAATGGCCTGAGCGCGACCGGATGATCCTGTCCAAGGGGCATGGCTGCCTCGCCCTCTATGTCATGCTCGCCGACAAGGGCTTCATCCCGCCGGAGACGCTCGACACTTTCTGCCGCCGCGATTCGATCCTGGGCGGCCATCCCGAGGCCGGCAAGATTCCCGGCGTCGAGGCCTCGACCGGCGCGCTGGGCCACGGCCTGTCGGTCGGCGTCGGCATGGCGCTGGCGGCGCGGATGCAGGGCCGCGACAGCCGGGTCTTCGTCGTCATGGGCGACGGCGAGATCAATGAAGGCTCAGTCTGGGAGGCGGCGCTCAGCGCCGGCAAGCACGGCCTGTCGAACCTGACCGCGATCGTCGACTACAACAAGATCCAGTCGGCAGGCCCGACATGTGAGATCCAGGACCTGGAGCCGCTGCTCGACAAGTGGCGCGCCTTCAATTTCGCCGCCGAGGAGGTCGACGGGCACGACGTGGCCGCCTTGCGCGATGTCATGGCCAGCCTGCCGTTCGATGCCAAACGTCCTTCGGCCATCGTCTGCCATACGGTGAAGGGCAAGGGCATCGGCTTTGCCGAGAACGACGCCAACTGGCACCACAAGGCTAAGGTCGGGCCCGACATGGTCGCCCGCATGTATGAGGCGCTGACCTGATGCGTATGACCTGCCTCAACATGATCCACACGCTGGCCAAGCGCGACCCGCGGCCGGTGTTCATCGGCTCCGACCTCAGCCCCGGCCTGCTCGGCGACATGCAGAAGGAGATGCCCGGGCGCTATTACATGGAGGGGATCACCGAGGCCAATGTGATCGGCATGGCGGCGGGCATGGCGATGGACGGCTACATGCCCTACGTCAACACCATCGCCACCTTCATCACCCGCCGCTGCTATGAGCAGGTGGCGGTCGATCTCTGCCTCCATAACCTGCCGGTCCGGCTGATCGGCAATGGCGGCGGGCTGGTCTATGCGCCGCTGGGGCCGACCCACCTCGCCATCGAGGACATCGCCATCATGCGCGTGCTGCCCAACATGGCGGTGGTCGCGGTGTGCGACGCGCAGGAGATGGTGCGCCTGATGGATTGCACGCTCGATTGGCCGGGCCCGCTCTATATCCGGCTTGCCAAGGGCGGCGATCCGGTGGTGAGCGAGGCCGGCAACGGCTTCGAGATCGGCAAGGCCATCCCGATGCGCCGCGCGAAGCGGGGGGCGGTGTCGCTGATGGCGACCGGCGTGATGACCACCAACTGCCTGGCGGCCGCCGATATCCTCGAACGCGAGGGAATCGATGCGTCGGTCCTGCATGTCCACACGGTGAAACCGCTGGACGAGGCGGCGGTGCTGGAGCATGCGGACGGCGCGCGGCTGGTGGTGACGGTGGAGGAAGGCGTCGCCATCGGCGGATTCGGCAGCGCCGTGACCGACCTGCTGGTGGACAAGATCGGGCGCACTTTGCCGCCGATGCTGCGGCTCGCCTTGCCCGACGCCTTCCCGCACAAATACGGCGTTCAGAACGACCAGTTTCAGGTTTTCGGCCTGACGCCGGAGCAGATCGCCGCCTCGGTCAGGGCTGCGCTGGCATGATGCTGTTGGTCGGCGCGGATTCGGAGATCGGCGCGGCGGCCCTGCGCACAATGGCCTGCGAAGGCCTGCCGGTGCAGGGGACGACACGGCGGGGTACCGCCGGACTGCTGCCGCTGGACCTGTCGCGGCCGCTCGACGATTGGACGCCACCCGCCGGCGTCGCGGCGGCCTGTATTTTCGCCGCCATTCCGCGCCTCGCCGCCTGCGCCGCCGACCCGGCAGGCTCAGCCTTC
>DATBAZ010000029.1:0-4095 GCA_036271255.1 Alphaproteobacteria bacterium | reverse complement strand
CGCCGGGTTGTGCTTGAGGCCGAGCGTGCCGGTATAGAGCGCGACGGTCTTGCCCACGAGGCCATGCTCCCTGGCCCAGCCATTGGCCTTCTCCACCGGCCGGATTTCCGACAGCGGCGCCCAGTTGAGCACGACAGTGACGCGGTCCCGTGGAATACCCCATTCCGCCAGCGTCGGCACGAACCGTTCCGAGATCGCGACGATGGCGTCGCTGGACCTCAGCAGCGCGCGTTCGAGCCTTGCGTAGCGGTTGCCGATCAGCCGCCCCATGAGGCCCAGGCGCTCGGTCAGGTAATGGCCGATCGCGGCGGAATAGATGTCCTGCAGCCAGAAGACGAACGGGACCTTTTCCCGCGCGCAGGCCTGCCTCAGCCGCCGCTGGGCGTCGAGCGGCATGTTGCAGCCGACGACGAGGTCCGGGCCGAATCTCATGGCGCGATCGGCGATCCGGCCGCCGATTTGGATTTCCTGGAACAGCCGGCGCACGAACCGGTCCTTGGCGAAGGGCCGGCCCAATGACACGGCCTCGATCCTGAAGCCCGGCGCGTCGTCCGCGAGCGCACCGATTTCGCCCTTGGGCGTCTGGAACTCGGCGAAATGGAGATGCAGCACGGTGTGACCGCGATCCGCCAGGCAGCGGCTCAGCTCGATCTGGAAAGGGTGGCCGGAATAGTCGCAGACGACGATGCGCATGCTATCTGCCTGGATTCGATCAATACGCGTTCTCCCTGGCGAAGATCACGCGAAAAGTCATCAGGAGAATTTTGAAGTCCAGCCAGATCGACCAGTTGTCGATATAGTGAAGATCGTAGCGGACCCGGGCTTCGGCCTTCTCGATCGTGTCGATCTCACCGCGCAGGCCGTGGATCTGCGACCAGCCGGTCATGCCGGGCTTGACCCGGTGGCGGCGCAGATATTCGGCCACCGAATCCTGATAGAGCCCGGTGCCGGCGCGCATGGTGATGGCGTGGGGACGCGGTCCGACCAGCGACATATGCCCGGCCACGACATTCGCCAGCTGCGGCAGTTCGTCGAGGCTGAAGCGTCTCAGGAACCCGCCGACGCGGGTCAGCCTCGGGTCGTTGCGCACGGTGCGGGCGGCGCCCGACGGGTCGCACAGGTCGGCGCGCATGGTGCGGAACTTGACCACCTGGATGGTCTTGTTGTTGAAGCCGTACCGCTCCTGCACGAAGAACACGGGCCCCCGGCTGTCCAGCTTTATCAGCGCGGCGATGACCGCCATGAAAGGCATGAACAGGATCAGCAGCAGCGCACCCAGCGCCTTGTCCTCGAACCATTTGCTGAGCGCGTTCCAGTGGCGCAGCGGCCGGTCGACCACCTCGATTACCGGAACCCCGCCATGGAACGACACGCCGCGGATCGGCAGGGCGTCGGACAGCAGCTCCATGCTGAGGCGCAGGTCGGCCGGCGTCTCGCGCAGGCGGTCGATCAACTCCTGGATCCGCTCTTCCGCCGTCAGCGGCAGGGCCAGGATCACCTCGTCGATCAGCACTTCGCGCGAAAAGGCGAGCAGGGCGTCGATATTGCCGCGCACCGGCACGCCCTCGATCGATGAAGGCCCGGGACGGTCGTCGAACACGCCGAGGATCGCCATTTCGGTCGCGGGCAGCAGCCTCAGCTTCCGGATCAGCCGAAGGGCCGGCTCGCCCGCGCCGACGATGACGATATTGCGCACCAGCCGCCCGGCATTGGCCCATTGCCTGACGGCGAGGCGCAGCCCGCCGCGGGCGACCAGGAACAGGCCATAGACGCCCAGCGACCAGCCGATCGCCCAGCCGCGCGAAAACTCGTTGGTGATCTTGCTGATATAGGCCAGCGCCAGCAGCAGCGACGCGGTTGCGATCCACACCAGGAAGCCGCGCGCCACTTGCCAGCGCAGGTCGGCCAGCCGGCCGAAATCGTAGGCGCCCGCCCGGTTGAGCCCGGTGACGAAAGCGGCCGCGGCGATCAGCGCCGCCAGCCCGTAGCTGGTGAAGGGGTCGGCCAGCGCCAGGATGCCGGCGATATAGACGCGGTAGGCCACCCAGGCGGCCAGCAGCACGACGGCGAAATCCACCAGCTTGGTCAGGCCGACGACGATCTCCGGCGAGACCGGGCGGATATAGCGGCTGGCCTGCGGTCTCTCCTGCGCATCCGCGGAGGGGCCGATATCGCGTGCCGGCGTGATCACCGCGGCGGTTCCGTCCTCAGTAGGTTCAAAGCGCTGCCCGCATGCGGGCTCCCCCAAAAGCCGAGTTGAAAACAATAACATGCGCCTGAGCCCGGGCCATCCCTTGTTGTCTGAGGCCGATTTTCGATTAGGCAGCGGCGGGCCACCCGTCAAGCATCATCAATCATGCGGCAATATCGCGGCGAGACACCGTTCACTTTTGGTAATATCATGTTGCCTAGACGGCGCGTTCGGCCTATCCGATAGTGTGACAGGGCAGCATCGGCGCCGGACGATGCTGCGTTCAGATTTATAAAAGATTTAGGCGATACTCCGTGAGACGCATGGAAATTCGCCGCCGAGGCTAGCTTGGGAGGTCAGGGAATGCTCCAGTTCGATTCGTATGGCGCTGCGTCAGGGCGGTCCCGCGGCAGGATGCTTCTGTCGGTCGCGACCTTGGCGCTTCTGACCGCCGGTACCGCCACGGCCGAGACCAAGAGCTTCGTCATATCCTACCTGACCGACGGGAACTGGTCCGACGGCAAGACGGATTGCCCGGCCGGCCTCAACATGTCGGCGATCGATTTCTATCGCCGCGACCTGGCCAAGGCCGGCTACAAGCACGATGAGATCGAAGCCGCGCTGAAGGATTTCCCGGGCGAGGGCGGGCTCAAGCAGCCCTGGGTCCCGATGGTCGTCACCCGCGGCAACCATAAGGACAATGTCTACGCCCACCCGGAGACGATCGAGGATCCGGGCATGATCGAGGTGACGGGAAAATATTCCTACGGCTTCAACCTGGACGGGAAAGGCGCGGCCTCGCCGGATTCTTTCGAGGAGCCGGACACCCATGAGAAGGGCATCAACAACAAGCTCTACAAGGTCGAAGGGTGCATCCGCTCCTATCGCGGCCTGCCGCCGCCCGGACGGCCCAGCCTGCCGGAAAACCTGTGGGACGTGCTGCGCGACGTGATGCCGGCCTGGCTGATCACCGTCAACGCGCCGAACGGCTTCGGCAAGGACGGCCCGGTCACCATCACCTGGGACCGCGCGCTCGAGCGCATCACCCGCGACGCCTCGGGCGCCGTGGCCCAGGCCGACATGACCTATCAGGTCGATCCCGACCCGCGCTCCCACAATGAGCTGAAGGGTGAGATCAAGGGCAACGTCGTGACCGGCGCGGCGCCGGAGTGGAAGATGGTGCTGGACCCCTACCTCCAGCCCGATATCTCTTTCGCCAAGATGCAGATGAAGATGACGATCGCCGCCGACGGCTCGGTGCGCGGCTTCGTCGGCGGCTACCAGCCGTGGGCGACGGTCTATTACGGCTTCGCCGACCAGGGCCACATCAAGGAGTATGCGGGCTCGATCAACCTGCCGGCGCTCTATTATGCGCTGAAGCGTGAGGCCGATTTCGATCCCAATCCGAAGACCGGCCAGAACCGGCAGATCTCCTCGGCCTATCAGATCGAGGCGGTGCCCGCGTTTGTCGTGCCGTCCACCAACCGTACCGCTCAAGCCGATACCGACGCGAAGGCCCGTTGACGATGCCGCATGTAAAGAAAGCTCTGGCCGCCGTTGCTCTGACGCTTACGGTTTGCAGCACCGCGCTGCTGGCGGCGGACGACAACAAGGCGGGCGGGGGACCCGAGGTCACGCGGCGCTTGAGCCAGGAGCAGTATCGCCAGGTGGTGTCGGACCTGTTCGGCCCGTCGATCAAGGTCGGCGGCCGGTTCGAGCCGGATATACGCCGCGACGGCCTGCTCGCGATGGGCGCCTCCCAGGTGTCGGTCACCGCATCGGGCCTGGAAGAATATGACAAGATCGCCCGCAACGTGGCCGCGCAGGTGGTCAGCGAGGCGCATCGCGACACGCTGATCCCGTGCACGCCGGCCAACGCCAAGCAGGCGGACGACGCCTGTTCG
>DATBAZ010000028.1:0-1839 GCA_036271255.1 Alphaproteobacteria bacterium | reverse complement strand
GAGCCGTCCTGCGCCGTCGGGCTGACGATCACCGCCAGGATCACCAAAACCACCAGGGCGATCAGACTGGGCGTGCGGAACAGGCGCGATGCGCTTGTGCGCTGCATCATCGGCGCCCAGGCCGATTTTTTCGCCGGAAAGTCCACGCTTTGCCGCCCTGTTTACTTTATCGATATAGCATTTCCCCGCGAGCCGGGGCTTGTCAATCGCCCCGCCGGGCCTTCGCGTCAGTTTCGCTGACCCTGGCGACGGCTGGAAGCCCGGACAATCAGCCGGGGCGGCAGGATCAGTTGCCGGGGCGCCAGCGTTTTCTTGGCCCCCATGCTGGCCAGCAAAAGATTGGCGGCCTGTTCCCCCATCGCGGACGTGCCCTGGTCGACGGTGGAGAGCGGAACACGAAACATGTCCGACGAATGCATATTGGCGACGCCGATCAGGGCGATATCCCGGGGGATGGAAAGTCCGGCCTCCAGAATGGCGCGCATCGCCCCGACCGCGACCGGATCGTTGAAGCAGAAGATGCCGTCCGGGCGAATCTTGCGCGACAGAAGCCGCTGCATCGCCTGATAGCCGCTGGCATCGTCATGCCCGGCGTCCTGCACCAGATCGGCCTGCGCTTTCAGCCCGTGTTTTTCCAGGGCGCGGCGATATCCGCGCAGCCGCCCCTCGGCGGTCGACAGCACCGGCCCTTTCAGATGGGCGATGCGGCGGCATCCCTGTTCGATCAGATGGCGGGTGGCGAGAAAGCCGATATCTTCATTCTCGGTGCCAACATAATTGGCCTTGAGGCCCGGCACGCGCCGGTCGATCAGCACATAGGGCGTTTTCAGCGATTGAAGCGCCTTGGCGTTGCGCTGCGCAGAAGCGATGATCAGGCCATCGACCTTGCGGGATTCCAGAAGATCGATGTTGGCGGCTTCGTCCGCCGCATTCTCGCTGCTATGCGAAATCAGCAGGTGATATCCCGCCGGCGAAAGCGCCGCCGTCAGGGCGGCGGCGATCTCCGCGAAGAAGGATTGCATCAGATCGGGCACCACCAACCCGACCAGATAGGTCCGGCCCGTCACCATGCTGCGGGCGACCCAGTCCATGCGGTAATTCAGTTCCGCCGCCCGTTTGCGGACGCGCGCTTTGGTCGCCTCGCCGATGTCCTTGTGATTGCGCAGCGCCTTGGATACCGCCATCGGCGATATGCCCAGATCCCGCGCAATGTCTTTCATCCGGACGGTCATGGCCTGCGTCAGCCCGTCTGCGCGAGAGGCGAATGGGTGGCTGCGGCCATGATCTCTTCCTGGGTGGCGGAATGGGCCGGAAACATGCCGGTAACGCGGCCGTCCTTCAGGACCATGATGCGATTGGAGCACCGCATCAGTTCCGGCAACTCGGAACTGGCCAACAGAATGCTTTTTCCGGCGGCAGCCAATTCGGCGATCAACCGGTAGATATCTTCCTTCGCCGCCACATCGATCCCGCGCGCCGGATCGTCCAGAAACAGCACATCGGGATCGGCGAAGAGCCAGCGCGCCAGCAACGCCTTTTGCTGATTGCCGCCGCTCAGAGTTTCTATCGCCACGTCCGGCGAGGCGCATTTGAGGCGCAGCCGGTCGGCCGTCGGATCGAACAGCGCCTTTTCCCGCGCTGTGCGCAAGAAACCCCAGCGGCTCAAACGGGCCATGATGGACAGGGTGCTGTTTTCCCGCACGCTCATCTGCAGCATCAGGCCCTGAAGCTTGCGGTCTTCCGGCACCAGCCCCAGCCCGGCCGCTTTTGCGCGTGCGGGTCCGCGAGGACGGAACGGCTTGCCCTTCAGCTGCAACGTACCGGCTTGAATGTCATTCA
>DATBAZ010000027.1:0-8619 GCA_036271255.1 Alphaproteobacteria bacterium | reverse complement strand
GTCCTCGAAATCCCGGCTCTTGCGGGCCGGCGCGTCATATTAGCGCAAAACGCGTCCCAATCACAAAGCCAGCGCCGCGCGCGGCCAGATGATGGTTACCGCCGCCCCCTCCTCGGCCCCCTCAAGGCCGTTGACGAAGGTCACTTCCGCGCCCGTGCGCTCGAGCAAGGTCTGGGCGATGAAGATGCCGAGGCCGAGATGCTCGTGTTCCTGGTCGCGCAGCGACAGATAGGGCTCGCCCAGCCGGCCGAGCAGGCCGGAGGAGAAACCCGGCCCGTCGTCACTGACCGTCATGGCGATGCGGTGCGCATCGATCTTGGTCTCGACCCGGACCGCCTTGGTGGCGAATTGCATGGCGTTTTGCAGGATGTTGCCCAGCCCGTGCATGATCTCGGGTGTGCGGCGCAGGATCGGCGCCTCGATCCCGGGCGCCATGGTGGTGCGGATATCGAGCCTGACCCCGGGCACCCGATGCGGCGACGCCGCGGCCTCGACCAGCTGGTCGAGCGGCAGGCGGTTGAACGGCGATTCCTCGGCGTCCTCGGGCTTGCGCGCCAGTTCTGCCAGGATGGACCGGCAACGCTCGCACTGGCTCTGGATCAGCGCCACATCCTCGGCGAAGGGGCTGCCGGGCGGCAGATCGTGGGCCAGCTCCTTGGCAACGACGGTAATGGTCGAAAGCGGCGTGCCCAGCTCGTGCGCGGCGGCGGCGGCGAGCGTGCCGAGGGCGGTGAGCTGCTGTTCGCGGGCAAGGGTCAGTTGGGTCTCCGCCAAGGCCTCGGAAATCCGCCGCGCCTCGCCCGAGACGCTCCAATTGTAGGTGGCTATGAAGCCGCAGGCCAAGGTGAGCGCGATCCAGATGCCGAGCTGGTAGAGGTCCGGCAGGCGCGGCGAGCCGCCGCCGTTCCAGGGCAGCGAAAAGGGCGTCGCGAACAGGGCGGCGAGGCAGAGGATGGCGAGGAAGGTCAGCGCGAAGGAATAATCCCGCCCGAGCACTGCCGCCGCCACCGCGATCGGCCCCAGCACCAGCACGGCGAACGGGTTGGTGAGGCCGCCGGTCAGGAACAGCAACGCCGAGAGCTGCAAAATGTCGAAAGCGAGATAGATGGCGACCGTACGGTCCGACAGCGCCCGGCCGCGTCGCATGATCATGCCCACGAGATTGATCACGATCGCCAGTGCGATGATGCCGAGCACCGCCGAAAGCTGTATCGGGAAACGGAAGCCGAAGGCGACGGTCAGCACCGTCACCAGCTGGCCGATGATGACGATCCAGCGGACGAAAACCAGCGTGCGCAGGGAGACCCGCCCGACCGCGCGCGACGGCTCGCCGGGACGGGACGGGAGAATGTCGAAGGAGGATAATCCGGCAACCATGTCTATACCCTAGCCGTTGCGCCCACCGGCCGCCATATTGCGCCCGATGCCTGCCGCCACTCTTCCCGATACTATCATTTCGGTCCAGGGCCTGACCAAGCGCTTCGGCGACAGCCTGGCGGTGGACGGCGTTGCCTTCACCGTGACCGAGGGCTCGATCACCGGCCTGCTGGGCGGTAACGGCGCCGGCAAGACCACCACCATCGCCATGCTGCTCGGCATGCTGATCCCGACCGCCGGTGCGATCCGGGTGCTGGGCGTTGACATGGTGGCGCATCGCCACCGCGCCCTGCCGCACATGAATTTCGCCTCGCCCTATGTCGACCTGCCGCACCGGCTGACCGTTGCCGAAAACCTTTCTGTCTATGCCGGACTGTACGGTATCGGCCGCGCGCGGCAACGCATCGCCGAACTGGCGGAGGCGCTGGATTTCGTACCTCTGCTGAAGCGCGACTACGGCAGCCTGTCGGCCGGGCAGAAGACGCGCGTGTCGCTGGCCAAGGCGCTGATCAACCGGCCGCGCCTGCTGCTGCTCGACGAGCCGACCGCATCGCTCGATCCGGACAGCGCCGACCGCATCCGCCGCTATCTGCACGATTATGCGCGGGGCAGCGGCGCGACCCTGCTGATCGCCTCGCACAACATGATCGAGGTCGAACGGCTGTGTGACGACCTGCTGATCATGCGGCGCGGCAAGATCGTCGACCGCGGCACGCCCTCGGGCCTGATCGAGCGCTATGGCCGCCAGACGCTGGAGGAGGTCTTCCTCGACATCGCGCGCGCCGAGGCAATCGCGCCCGCGGAGGCAATGCCATGAGCAGCCTGCGCCGCATCTGGGCGATGGTGATGCGCTATTGGTATCTGCTGCGCCGCTCGGTGCCGCGCATCATCGACATGGTGTCATGGCCCATTGTCGACGTGGTGATGTGGGGCTTCCTCTCCCAGTTTCTGGCCGGCAACTCGACCTTCATCGCCAAGGCCGGCGGCATCCTGCTCGCCGGCATGTTCCTGTGGGACGTGATGTCCCGCTCGCAGCTCGGCGTCTCGATCGGACTGCTTGAGGAGGTGTGGGCGCGCCATCTTGGCCATATCTTCGTCAGCCCCTTGCGCGCCTGGGAATGGCTGGCGGCGCTGATGGCGATGAGCATCTTCCGAACCGCGGCCGGCCTGGCGCCCGCCATTCTGGTGGCGATGGCGCTCTACCATTTCTCGCTCTTCGATCTGGGCTTGCCGCTGGCGGGCTTCGTCGCCTGCCTGCTGATGATGGGCTGGTGGCTGGGGATCCTGGTGGTGGCGGCGATCCTGCGCTGGGGCCAGGGCGCGGAGAATTTGGCCTGGGCCGCCCCGTTCGTGCTGTCGCCCTTGGGTGCCGTCTACTATCCGGTCAGCACGCTGCCGTTCTGGCTGAAACCCGTCGCCCTGGCGCTGCCCGCGGCCCATGTCTTCGAGGGCATGCGCGGAGTGATGGTCGACCGCGTCTTCAAGCCCGGCGAGCTGATCGACGCGGCACTGCTGAACCTGGTCTATCTGGCGCTCGCCAGCCTGGTGTTCCTGTGGGCCTTCCGCGGCGCCCGGATGCAAGGGAAGATGCTGCAGATGGGGGAATGATCTCCCCCATCCCAGCAGTCGCCCCGATCAATCGTCGTGATCGTGGTCGGTCGTCGTTTCCTTATGGACGGAGCCGTCGGAATCGCGATCGGTTTCGGTGTGTTTCTTGGTCACATCCTTGTTGCCGAACGCATCGGTCGTGACGTTTTTGTCGTGATGCTCGACATGCCCGCTGCCGTCATCGTCGGCCGAGCGCTCGGTCTTGGATTTGTTGACCGTCTGGCTGCCGTCGGGGTTCTGGATGACCGTCTTTTCTTTTTCGGTCGTGTCCTGGGCATGGACCAGACCTGTACTGGCGATGAGGACCAGGGCCGCAGCGCTTGCGAATAGACTCTTGAACATAATTCCTCCGGATAAAAGACCGCTAAGTGCCTCTTTCGGGAAGGAATCTGTCGACAGAAGGTTCCCACCATTCGCCAGCGCGAATGGTGGGATGGGATCCTACCGGCGCGCCCGCCAATGCTTCGGCTTGGGCGCGGCAAGGCGCGCCTTGTGGGCTTCTATCCAGTCATTGGCGGCTGACTCGGTGTCGAAGCTCGTCACCATCGTCGGGCTGGTCCCCTCGATAGAAACTTCAACGGCGAAATCCCCACTGTCACGGGATACGATGCGATAGGCGGCAGGTGAAAGATCGTCTGGCATCATGCACATATGGGGATGAAAGCCGGAATTACCACTTCGTGGTGGACTAGGATTTCACCAGCGCCCTGACCCCGCTCAACGGGCTGTCAGCCGCCCCGGACAGAATCGATTCCAGCCTCGCGAAACCGTCTGTGGCCGCGCGGCAATGCACCAGCGCATCGGGGTTCAGTCGTATAGCGACCCCCGCCGCGGCAAAGGCCGCCGCGCCGTCCAGGATCAGCGGGATGCCGGCTAGGCGGCTCGCCAGGATCACGCCCAGGATCGCGGCGATATCGGGGCCGCCTTTAGCGGCCAGCAGCGCCAGCGGGTCGCCGTCGTCCGTTGCCATGGCATGGGCGGCCAGTTCGGCCCCCGGGCCGATGGCGGCGGTGACGAAGATGTCGACGCCCGGCTCAACCGCCATCATGCCGTAGGCGGCTGCGCGGCAGGTGTCGGCTTCGTCCATGGCAGGCCCGCTGCGGAAGTCGCGGGTCGGGCGGTCGAGGGCCAGGTCATAGAGGCGCAGATCGCCGTCGGCCTGCTCCACCGCCGCATGCAGCGGCCCGTGGCCGGCGACGATATCCTCGACCAGTTCCGTCATGTCCTGGACCGAGCCGCCCGGCTCGCCGAGCGCGATACCGTGCGTCGCGGCATAAAGGACGATTCGCGGGTGCTCTTTTTGCGGCTGCCAAATGAACTCCGCCGCCGGCAATTCCACGGCAAGAGAACGGATTTCGTCAAAGGAAGCGGCAGGCGTTTTCATTGAAAAATCTTTCGGAACGAACCTGTTAGCGAAACGATTTGGTCATCACCACAGATGAGCATGCGAGCAATGCAACGAATTAACTTGACCCCGTTTCGGCTGCCGCCAAGTGTAGTCTATTGCGCTGCGACAAAAACCAAAGCCGGACCGCATTTGAGATGAGGATGGCGTGCTCTACCAACTTTATGAACTGAATTACAACGCAGCCCAGCCTCTGCATTTCTTCGCCCAGGCCATGCAGGCCGCGCTGAAGAGCCCGTTCTTCCCCGGCGGACAGTCCGATTTCGGCCGGCTGATCGGCGCCTCCGCCGAAATGATCGAGCGTATGACCCGCCGTTTCGGCAAGCCGGAATTCGCCCTGCCTGAGACCACCATCGCCGGCGAGACCGTCGAGGTCACCGAGGAGGTGGCGCTGGAGAAGCCATTCTGCCAGCTGCGCCATTTCGTCCGCGCCGTGGAACGGAACGACCCCCGCGTCCTGATCGTCGCTCCGATGTCCGGCCACCATGCCACCTTGCTGCGCGGCACGGTGAAGGCGCTGCTCCCGCACCACGACTGCTATATCACCGACTGGATCGATGCCCGATACGTACCGGCCTCGGCGGGGCCGTTCGGCTTCGACGATTATGTCGCGTATGTGATGGAATTTCTGCGCTTCCTCGGCCCGAACACGCATGTGCTGGCGGTGTGCCAGCCGGCGGTGCCGGTGATGGCGGCGGTTTCGCTGCTGGCGGCCGGAAACGATCCGGCGCAGCCACCGACGATGACCCTGATGGGTGGCCCGATCGATACGCGGGCCGCCTCGACCGCGGTGACCCAGCTGGCCGAGGGCAAGCCGATCTCCTGGTTCGAAAACACCGTTATCCAGACCGTGCCCTTCACCTATCCGGGCGCCGGACGGCGGGTCTATCCGGGCTTCATCCAGCTGACCGGCTTCATGCAGATGAACCTGGACCGCCACATGGACGCCCATGTGAAGCTGTTCAACCACCTGATCCGCGGCGACGGCGAGAGCGCCGACGCCACCAAGCGGTTCTATGACGAGTATATGTCCGTCCTGGATCTGGCCTCGGAATTCTATCTCGAGACGGTTCAGCAGGTGTTCCAGGAGTATCTGCTGCCGCGCGGCCTGATGCGGGTGGACGGGCAGCTGATCGAGCCCAAGGCGATCCGCAAGACCGCCCTGCTGACGGTCGAGGGCGAGCTCGACGATATCTCCGCCCCGGGCCAGACGCTGGCGGCGCATACGCTGTGCAGCGGGCTGAAGGCCAACCAGAAGTTCAACTTGCTGCAGAAGGGCGTCGGCCATTACGGGATCTTCAACGGCAAGCGTTGGCGCGAGGAGATCATGCCGGTCGTCCGCGACTGGATCCGCAGCCACGACAAGGGCCACAGCGAGGTGCCGAAGGTGGACCTCGTCCCGGTCAAGCGCGCCCGCGCCGCCTAGGGCCGGCCATTCCCCTCTTTCGCAAAGCCGCCAAGCCGCGCGTCGCAACGACCACGGAAGTTCTTGAGCCGCCTTTCCCGCTCGCCGTGCCGCTGGAATTCCGCCGCAGCGGCCGGGCGCGCCGGATCAGCCTGCGCATCGACCTGGCCAAGGGCCGGGTGGTGCTGACCGCCCCGGCCTCGGTCGCCCGCCGCCATGCCTTGGATTTCCTGATCCGGCACGAGGGCTGGCTCAGGGCCCGCCTCGCCCAGCTACCCGCCGCCCTGCCCTTTGCGAGCGGCACCACCATTCCGGTGCTGGGCATACCGCACCTGATCCAAGGCGATACGAGCCGCCTGCGCGGGTTGCCCGCGCGCGTACCCGGGATCATCACCGTGCCCGGCGCGCCGGAGCATCTGGCGCGCCGCCTGACCGATTTCCTGAAGGCCGAGGCGAAACGGGAAATCGCGGGGCGGGCGCAGGCCAAGGCTGCCATCGTCGGCCGGCCGGTCAAGGCGATCACGCTGCGCGACACGCGCTCGCGCTGGGGCAGCTGCAGCAGCGCCGGGCGCCTCGCCTTCTCATGGCGGCTGATCCTGGCGCCGGAATTCGTGCTGGATTACGTCGTCGCCCACGAGGTGGCGCATTTGCGGGAAATGAATCACGGCATCCGCTTCTGGCGCCTGTGCGCCACCCTGACCGATGCCGACCCCAAGGCCGCCCGCGCGTGGCTGAGACGCCACGGCAGTGGGCTGCATGCTTACGGTTAGAGCTGCCGGAACTGCGCTCGCAGCACCTCGTCGGGCGAGGTGACCTGGCGTTCCAGTTTGGCCATCCGCTGGTCCAGCTCGCGGAAACGGCGGGACAGGCCGCTCACCGTATCGGCGGGGCGGCGGACGACCGAGCGCCAGAAGGCCTCGTCATCCGAATCCTTGAACAGATGTGCGGGCTTCGGATGCAGCAGCACCGCCAGCACGATATAGGCGACCACCACCGGGCCGAAGAAGCCGAAGACCGACAGCAGGATAAGTGCGACGCGCAGACCGCCGACCTTCACCCCGAAATAGGCGGCCAGCCCGGCGCAGACGCCGGCGATCTTGCCGTTCTTGGGGTCGCGATAGAGACCGGTCGGCCCAGGCCCGAACGGCTCTTGTAGGTTGCTGTTGGTCATAGTGCATATTTCCTATGCTCTTCGGCGGTCATCACCGCCTTTTCCAGGTTAGAAACACGCTGCTCAAGCCGCAGAACCGCATCGCGCATCTCCTGCATGGCCTGAACATTGCCGCCGCGCGCAAGCTCGAGATCGACCGCATTGCGCTGCCATTTGGTGACGAAGCGGGTGAGGATCCAAGCCAGCGGAATCACCACCCAAACGACTTCCCAAACCCACATGACACAAAACTCCCGATACGGTCTTAAGGCCGATCACAGCGCCCCGATTAAAGCGCGTAGTATTTCCGCTCCGTCTCGGCGGTCATCGCGGCGCGCTCCAGGTTTTCGACGCGGTGCTCGAGCCGCCGCAGACAGTCCAGCACGTCCTGCATGACCTCGCCGTTACCGGTACGCGCCAAGTCGAGCTTGACGTTGGTGCTGTGCCACTTGGTGATGAAACCGCCGATGATGACAACCAGCGGAATCAATACCCAGATCGTCTCCGGATGATAGAAGAAGAGGTCGTGGGCGAACATCGGTCAGTACTCCCGGCGCCAGGACTCGCGCCGGAAAGGACGGGCGTCGACGATCAGCGGCCGGGCCGGCATCAGCACGGCGAGAACCGCATACAGCACGCCCGCCAGCACCGGCGTTCCCATGAACGCCATCAGCAGGAAGCAGAGGCGGATGACCCCGGCGCTGACGCCGAAACGTTCGGCCAGGCCGGCGGCGACACCGGCGATCCAGCCCCGGGCGGGGTCGCGATAAAGCCCAATACGATAGATCATGATTTCCTCTGATTGTCGGACCCGAGCACGCGCTCGAGATTGTCCAGCCGCTCTTCCATGCGGCGCGCGGCATCCCACAAGTCGGTCAGCAACTTCTCGTCCTGCGCCGCCAGGCCGCGATTGGCCCGCCAGCGCGAGCCGTAATGGAGGAACATCCACAACGGCAGCACCACTACGACCAGGACGAGAACGACCGCATTGAGATCGATGTCAGACATCGTTTTTTCCTTGGCTCTCTTTCGCCTTACTGCGCGGGCCGGAGTTTAGGTTCAGCCCGACGTCCGGGTCGACATTTTTTCCTTCATCCGCGCAATCTCGTCATCGACCGCCTGGTCGGTCTGAAGCGCCGCTATTTCGTCGGCCAGGCTGTTGCGGCCATGCTCATAGACCTCGACCTTGCCTTCGAGATGGTCGAGCGAGCGCTCCATCGCCTCCATGCGGCCGAGCGCGCCGGTGATCCTGTTGTCATAGGTGGCGCGGCGGGCCTGCAGGCGCGACGTCGCGCTCTTGTGGCGGGAGATCATCAGCGCCTCGCGCTTGCGGGCGTCGTCCAGCTTGACCTGGAGGCGGGCGATATCGTCGCTCTGCTGCTCGAGGCCCTTGTTGATCTCGTCGAGATGCTTGGTCTCGGCGTCCAGCGCCTCCTGCACCCGGTTCTTGGCGACCAGCGCGCCGCGCGCCAGGTCCTCACGGCCCTTGCTGATCGCGAGCTCGGCCTTGCCTTCCCAGTCGTCGCGTTCGCCGGTCAGCCGGGCGATCTGACGCTCCGCTTCCTTGCGGTCGGCGATGATGCGGACCGCGTCGGACCGGACCTCGACCAGGGTGTCTTCCATCTCCTGGATGATCAGGCGGATGATCTTTTCCGGATCCTCGGCCTTGTCCAG
>DATBAZ010000026.1:0-1897 GCA_036271255.1 Alphaproteobacteria bacterium | reverse complement strand
CACACCGTGTGTCGATACCCAGGGCTGAGCGTTGATGACGCCAGATGGGATCTAGGGCATGGAGATTTGCAGTATACGTTCTTTCGGTTTCCAAACGCCAACGTAGGTGCTGCTCAAGGCTCTTCTCGGTCGATAGAAGGGTGGTGGAAAGCCGAGGCCTCATCCAGTTCGAATCTATTCGGTATGGCAAAGAACAATCCTACAATAGCGTACTACCAATATAACTATCCCACCGGGCAATCATATCGCACGTCGACTCCTCCGAAGGGTCCTCAAACCAAGCTTTATGCTGGAACCGCTGGGCATTGGCTCCCTAGCGCTGGAGGCTACACCGTGGTCTGGCGTAGCACGGGCGACGTAGATATCTGGTCGGGCCCATACGGTGGCAACATTCTGAATGTTAATGGCGTGATTCGCGGCACGGTAACCCGACTCTTCAAGCCAACATAAGCACCGAGCCCAGCCAAAGGTATGATCGTGGATCGAATGTTCATAAATTTCCTGCTATTCTAATTATCCCTCCACCGTCTCCGCCGCGAACCGCGCATCGTCCGCATCCCCTCGCGCGACATAGCCTTTCCCCCGACCTAACCAGCTATTCCAGCCCAGCATTCCGCGCCCATCCAGCCGTACCGCCGGCACGTCAGCGGCGGCCAGCACCAGATTTACGCCGAATCCGACCTCGAAGCCCAGATATGCGCGGACCAGTCCGATGAACGCCTTTAGCGCGGCTTTGTCGGGCAGCAGTGCCTCGAACGCCGCGCGGTCCAGCGGGCCGATCCGCAGCATCACGCGGGCCTGGGGGTCCCAGGCGCGCACGCCGACCGCGGCATCTCGGCCCAACGCGCTGAAGGCGCCCTGTTCGCGCCCTATTCCCAACCGTGTGCGCTGGTCTTGCTCGATCGGCAGCCAGGCGCCGACGAACTCGATGACTTTCACCGTGCGGCCCAGCCAGTCGGAGGCCAATGCGGCCAGTCGTTCCGCCGACCGGGGGCGCAGGACGAACGATCCGGCGTAATGCAGCAGCGCGTCGCCGGCGAAGGGCAGGCGCTCGACGACGCCGGGTTCGGCGAAGCCGGCGACGGCCAGCAGGATCTCGGCGTGGCCCGACCGTTGATCATCGCCGACCAGGCGGGCGGTTTCCACCGCGCGTTCCAGGCGGTATTTGAAGCCGGCGGTGCCCAGCGCCGCCAACATTCGATGCGCCAGCAGATCGGCCATCGCGTGCAGCGCGTCGCCGTCCGCCGAAGCCGCTTGTTCGGTGTAGCGCCGGGGCAGCACACCCGCTGCGCCGATCAGACCGAGCAGGCCCAGTTTCACCGCAGGGGGATCGGGCAGGACATCGACCGCGACCACGTCGCTGGGTGCGAAGGCGAGGCCTGGCGCGGACTGGAAACGGGCGGCTTCCGACGGGTCGGTGGTCTCGGCCCGGTGCATCAGCAGTCGCAGGGCCGCGTCGAAGGTGAACGACGCCGGGTCGGCGGTCAGGCGCTGGATTGCCGTCTGCTCCGTCACAGTAACGATCTCGTGCCCGCTCGGGCTGGCCATCGGGCCACCGGGTCGGTGCGACCTTGCAACATAGCGGCACAGCGGACGAAGCCGTTGACCGTGCCGTGCAGCGCGAGGAATCGTTCCAGGACCGACCCTAACAAGTACAGGCCGGCGGCTTGCCAGGCCTGCGGCTCGAACGTCAGGCGGACATCCAGGCCGCGGCAGAATGAGCCGAAGCGGGCGCCGGGCAAGCGGGCGGTGCCGGGTGTCGCGGAGACGGCGGCCAGTGCGGCGATGACGGCCCTGGTTTCGGAGCTGTCGCGCAGATCGTAGAGGCGCAGGACCTTCCGCAGCACGCCGGCGCCCTCCGTGCCGCCGACGACTGACAGGTGGCTCAGGGACAAAT
>DATBAZ010000025.1:0-5434 GCA_036271255.1 Alphaproteobacteria bacterium | reverse complement strand
ATGTCGATGGCGGAAGGCGCCGCGGCGGTGGCGGAACGGTTCGAGGATTTGCCGGGGATCGCGACCGAACTCCTCGCCAGCCACTAAGCCACCGTCATGGCCGGGCTTGACCCGGCCATCCACGCGGAATGTCCGGGTGCTGACCTGCGACCTTCAACGCTAACGGGTGGGCGTGGATACCCGGGTCAAGCCCGGGCATGACGAATTAAGAAGAAGGCGACGAACCCCGCGCCTTAACCCCATAGGCATGGACATGCCGCGCCATCCTGCGCTCAGCAGCGGCGGGATCGCCGGCGGCAATCGCCGCATAAATCCGTTCATGCACGGCAATGGTCAGTCCCCGCACCTCATCCGTATCGAACGGCTCCAGCGCCGTCGCCGACTGGATCACATCCGAAATCGCCGTCATGAAGCCGATCAGCGGCTCGTTATGACTGGCCAGCGCCACCGCCAGGTGCCATTCGACATTGGCGGCCAGGTAGGTCGCCCGGTCACGCGTGTTCGACACCAGCCGCGCCTGGGCGGTGCTTAATCGCGCCAAGTCGTCGTCGTTTCGGTTCAGCGCCGCCAACCGCGCGATAGCGGGCTCGATCGCCTCGCGGGTTTCGAGCAGCGACTGCAGCCGCACCCGGTGCCCTCGCACGTAAAGCTCGACCGACCTTGCGATGGATTCTGCCGTCGGCTGCTTGACCGAAGCCCCGCCGTTGCGGCCGGGCCGGGTCTGGATCAGGCCCTCGGCTTCGAGGATGCGCAACGCCTCGCGCACCGAGGCGCGGCTGAGGCCCGAACGTTCGCCCAGCTCGCGCTCAGTCGGCAGCGGGCTGCCCTCGGGCAGCTCGCCACGCAGGATGCTCTCGCGCAGGTGCTCGGCCAGCACGTCGGAGGCCTTGGGCACCACCAGCCGTTTGACCTCGATGGCGGATACGGACATCAGCGGCCCTGGAAATTGGCCGGGCGCTTGGCCAGCCGGGCCGCCATGCCCTCCTTGGCGTCGGCGCTGGCATTGACCTCGGCGACGAAGCGGTCGAGATCCTCGTGCGGGAGCTGGTCGCGGAAGGTCATCTCGCGGACGATCAGCGCCTTCATCGCCTTCAGCGACAGGGGCGCATTGGCAGCCAGCCGGTCGATCACCGACTGGGCGACGCGGTCCAGCTCCTCGGGCGCGGCGATGTGGGAGATCAGGCCGTATTCGGAGAAGGCGTGCGCCGGCATCGGATCGCCGAGCAGCAGGATGCGGCGGGTGATGACGGGGCCCGCCACCTCGAGCAGCTTCTTGATCAGGAACCAGCTCGGCACCAGCCCGATCTGCGACAGCGACATGCCGAAGCGCGCGGCGCTGCTGGCCACCACGAGGTCGCAATGAAGCGCCAGCTCGTTGCCGCCGGCAATGGCGTCCCCCTGCACCACCGCGACGACAGGCAGCGGATAGGTCTCGATCTTGTGCAGCATGCCTTCGATCGGGTTGGTCTCGACCGTATGGTCCGACAGGTCGAGCCCGGCGCAGAAGACCGGCCCAGCCGCACGGATCACCGCCAGCCGTTCGCCCGGCCCCGGTGGGGTGGAGAAGATGTTTTCCAGAGCGTGCAGCATCTCGCCGTTCAGCGCGTTGCGCTTCTCCGGACGGTTCAGCAGCACGGTCCGGACCGGGCCGGCGATTTCGGTTTCGACGATCATGGGTGGGCTCCGATGAAAAATGCCTCGCCCCTCGGGGGAGAGGTCGGCGCGCCGCCAAAGGCGGCTTCGCGACGCGCATAAAGGGCGCGATGCGCCCGGGCCGCCGGGTGAGGGGGGCTATGGACGCCGGCTGTGTGTATCCGAAGCAGCGAGACGGTGGTTAGAGCCCCCCTCACCCGGAGCGCTAACGCGCTCCGACCTCTCCCCCGAGGGGCGAGGTCATGCGTGAATGCGAGAGACATCAGATAACTCCCTCCCGCCGCAGCTCATCCAACTCTACCGGCGACAGCCCCAGCCACCCGCCATAGACACTGTCATTCTCCGCCCCCAGCACCCCACTCGGCTCAAGCTCGGTCAGGGCCGAGCCGGCGAAGCGTAGCGGGCTGCGCGGCACGGTAATCGCGCCCAATTCCGGATGGTCCATCCGCACCAGGGCGCCCCGCGCATGCATGTGCGGGTCGTCCACCACCTCGGCCAGGTCGCGCACCGGGGCGCAGGGGACGTGGCGGGCGATCAGCAGGTCGAACAGAGGCTGCTTCTCGAAGCCCGCGGTCCAGCCGGCGACGATCTCGTCAACCAGGTCCATATGGGCGACGCGGGTCTTGAGCGTGGCGAAGCGCGGATCGGCCAGCAAATCCTCCCGCCCCATCGCGCCGAGCAGGGAGCGCCAATGCGCCTCGCCGACGCAGATGATGGCAATGAAGCCATCACGGGTCGGATAGACATTGTACGGCGATTCCGCGAGGCCGCTGTGCCGGTTGCCGGTGCGGCCGGGCGCGTTGCCGTCGCCGAACATCATGCCGAGGCTGGAGCTCAGGGTCGCATAGACCGCCTCCTGCATCGAAACTTCGACAAGGCGGCCGATGCCGGTCTTCTCACGCTCATACAGCGCGGTCATCAGCGCGCCGTAAAGATGAATGCCGGCGGAGAAATCGACGATCGCCGGGCCGGCCTTGACCGGCGGCCGGTCGGGAAAGCCGGTGATCGACATGATGCCGGACATCGCCTGCACCGTCAGGTCCATCGCCGGATAGTCGCGGTTGGGACCGCTGAGCCCATAGCCCGAACTGGAGCCATAGACCAGGCGCGGATTGGCGGCGGAGAGCACGTCCCAGCCGACGCCCAGCCGGTCCATCGTGCCGGGGGCGAAATTCTCGACCAGCATGTCGGCGCGGCG
The DNA here is from genome assembly GCA_036271255.1 of Alphaproteobacteria bacterium. Classification (GTDB taxonomy): domain Bacteria; phylum Pseudomonadota; class Alphaproteobacteria; order BOG-932; family Roseiterribacteraceae; genus BOG-932. The sequence goes on along the minus strand of DATBAZ010000025.1, from coordinate 2,583 downwards.
GACCATGTCGATGAGAAGATCGCGCCCGCGCGCGGTCTTGAGGTTCAGCGTCACCGCCCGCTTGTTGCTGTTCAGCATGGCGAAGGGCAACGCCGCTCCGCCGACCACCCCGCGGCGGCGCAGATGCTCGCCGCCCGGCGGCTCGATCTTGATCACATGGGCGCCGGCCTGAGCCATCATGAAGGTGGCATAGGGACCGTTATAGATCTGCGTCAGGTCGATGACGGTGACGCCCCGAAGCGGTGGCGGACGCTCAGCCATTGCGGGCCGATGCCCGAGAGCCAAGCAGCTCCCGCGCCACCACCATGCGGTGGACCTCGGACGGGCCTTCGCCGATGCGCTTGATCCGCAGCTCGCGGTACCAGCGCTCCAGAGGCATCTCGGCGGCGACGCCCATGCCGCCGAATATCTGGATGCAACGGTCGACCACCTTGCCCGCGATCTCGGTCGCATAGACCTTGCAGATCGAGGCATCGACCTTGATGTCGTGCCCCAGGTCGCCGCGCCACGCCGCCTGATAGACCAGCAGCCGGGCGGCGCGCAGCTCGATCTCGGAATCGGCGATCATCCATTGGATCGCCTGCTTGTCGGCCAGGGCCGAGCGGAACGTATGCCGCTCCTTGGCCCAGTCGATCGCCAGCTTCAGCGCAGCCTGCCCCACCCCGATCACCGCGGCGGCATAGGGAATGCGCTCATGCACCAGCCAGGTCTCGGCCAGCGCGAAGCCCTGCCCTTCCTCACCCAGCCGGTTCTCGACCGGCACTTCGAGGTCTTCCAGATGCAGCTCGTAAGGCGAATAGGAGCGGATGACCGGGACCTTCTTATAGTTGAAGCCCTTCCAATCCTTCTCGACGATGAAGCTGGTGATGCCGTCGCGGCCCTTTGACGGGCCGGTGCGGGCGAAGACCAGGCCCCAGCGCGACTGGCCGACGCCGGAGATGAAGATCTTCGAACCGTTCAGCACATAGCGGTCGCCCTTGCGCTCGGCCCGCATGGCAATGGCGCGGCCGGGGTCGGAGCCGCCCGAGGGCTCGGTGATGGCGACGAAGGTCTTCTCACCGGATTCGATCACCGGCACGGCGTATTTCTCGATCTGCTCCTTGGTGCCCTTGAAGATCGAAACCGGCAGGTCCCAGCCGAAGGAATGCGCGGCGTGGATATAGAGGCCCATCCTGCATTGCGACGCCTCCTCCGCGACCACCGCCTGGCCGAGCAGGTTGAGGCCTGCGCCGCCCCATTCGCCCGGCGTCTGCATCTGCCACAGGCCCAGGCTGCGCGCCTTGGCCTGCAGCCGCTTCAGCACGTCCGGAGGCATTTCGATGGCGTCATGGGGCAGCCTATCCTCCTCCGGCTTCACCTCCTGCTGCATGAAGCGGCGGACGGTCTGCTGCAGCATCCGCAAATCTTCCGGCAGCTCCCAGGCGCCGTGGCTGTCATCCATCCTTGAGTCCCTTCCGCCGATTCTCGGTCGCCGGCACATCCATCCGGGCGCCATCCATCACCGCGCCGTAATCCCGCTCCGCCGTTTCGCCGCTGACATAGCCGAGGCGCAGGTCGCGCTCGACATCGGCCAGGTCGCGGTCCAACGGATCGCCGAAGCCGCCGCCGCCGGGCGAGGCGGCGCGGATGCTGTCACCGGCCCGCATCGGCTGAGCCTCCAGCTTGCTGCGCAGCTCCGGCGCCCAATCGCCCTCGGATGTGCCGAAGCGGACGAAATTCGGCGCAGCCGTGCCCCCGCCGCCGACGCCGGGCGGCGGATGGTCGACCCGGTCGCCCAGCACCGTGACCAGGCTGTCGGCCAGCATGGTGAAGCCGTATGCGGTGCCACAGCCGCCGCGGTGGAAGCCGGCGCCGCCTGAATCCTCGCGCAGCGCGAAATAGTCGAAGCGCAACGGATAGCGATGCTCCGACATCTCGATCGACATGAAATTGGCCATCGACTGCGGCGGCGTGCCGTTGACCAGCCCGTCCGAAGCATGGCTGCCGCCATAGCCGCCCGGATAGGGGAAAACGCCGACATAATAGCGCTCGGTCGCCGGGTGACGCCCCGCCACCGTGATCACGCCCGTGGTGCCGAAAGACGGGGCGGGTGTGCGGTCTGGGATGGCCTGGGCAAGGGCGCGGAAGGTGAGGTCGGTCACCTTGCCCACCACCTCCAGATAGCCGCCGACCGGCCCCGGATACTTCACCGCGATCAGGCTGCCCTCGGGCACGGTAAAGCGGGTCGGGCGGAAGGCGCCACCATTGACCGGCACCTCCGGGAAGATGTGCTTCAGCGCGACGAAGCAGGACGACAAGGTCGTGGTCAGCGCCAGATTGATCGGCCCCCTGGCCTGCGGCGCGGTGCCGGTGAAGTCGAAATGAAGCGTCTCGTCCTCGACCGTCAGCGTGAGCGCGATCCGCATCGGCGCGTCGGTGACGCCGTCATTGTCGAACCAGTCCTCGCACTCATAGGTGCCGTTCGGGATGTCGGCGATGTAGGAGCGCATCTGCTGCTCCGACCGGCGGATCATCTCGGCAAAGCAGGCGGCGAGGGTGTCTGGACCGTAGCGCGCGACCAGCCCGTCGATACCGCGGCGGCCG
>DATBAZ010000024.1:0-1925 GCA_036271255.1 Alphaproteobacteria bacterium | reverse complement strand
CTCGCCCGCTACAACGCCGCCTACGGCCGCAATTACCTGGGCGCCAAGGAAGGCCAATCCAACCTGACCCTCGAAGCCGGCCGCGACCTGGCGTATTGGGCCAACGGCCTGGTTCTGGCCCGCACGCTCGACGGTGTCTTTATCGATGTTCAGCAGGGCGCGCTGGATGCCCAGTTCGTCGCCGGCGTGACCCCGGTGCGGACGGTCGATTTTGACACGACGCGCCCCGGATTCGACTACAACACCCGCCGGGGTTTCTTCGGAACGATGGTGAATCTCCAGGTCGGTGACCACCGGCCGTACATCTACGGCCTGCTCCAACGCGATTACAACACGCTGAACGAAACCGACCTCGACGCGGGCATTTCCGACACCAGATTTCAGTACAACAGCTTCTACCTCGGTGCCGGCTCGACGGGCGCGCTGACCGATCATCTGCACTACGGGCTGGAAGTTGCTTATGAGGGCGGCCGCACTTTTTCCAACTCGTTCCGCGTGACCGAATTCGGCATCATTCCCGACGACCAGACCCGCAACGAGATCATGGCTATGGCGCTGGACGGTCGGCTCGATTACCTGATGAACGACCCGCACGACACCCGCCTGAGCTTCGAGATCATCGCTGCCAGCGGGGACTCGGACCGCGGCATCACCAACACCACCTTTAACGGCAATGCCATCGGGACCAACGATCACGCGTTCAATGGTTTCGGCATCCTCAACACCGGCCTGGCCCTGGCCCCGGATGTCTCGAACATTCTGGCCTTCCGGTTCGGCGCGGCCACATTTCCCGCGCCGCAAATCGCGGCCTTTCGCCGGCTTCAGATCGGCACCGACTTTTTCATCCTGAACAAGCTCCGCTCCGACGCCCCCATCGACGAACCGACCAACGCCGGCGAACGATTCCTCGGCGTCGAGCCCGATGTCTATCTCAACTGGGAAATGACCAGCGACCTCACGCTGGCATTGCGGTACGGCATCTTCTTCCCCAACGACCGGGCGTTCGGCAACGACGAAGTCCGACAGTTCTTTTTCGCGGGATTGACGTTCTCGTTCTAGAAGTATGGTCGCCGCTTACTCCCTCGCCCCTGTAGGCAGGGGTAAGGGGCGATTTGATTGTGATGCAGGCTTTCCAGCCTGCCGTCTTGCAACCCAGGCTGGAAAGCCTGCATCACAAGGGCAATCCTCTCTCTCGAATGCAGGGGAGTGGGAACAGGCAGGAGACCCAAGCCGTGAACGCACCAGATCGCAGATCGATCCTGACCCGGGCGGGCCTGCTGGCTATCGCCGTTGCGTCGATGGCGCTCGGCGGGTGCCAAACCGCCAAGGTGAAGGAACCGCTCACCGCCACCGTCGGCGGCAACGCCCCGGATCAGCAGCTCGAGTTCTGGCACCAGTTGGAGGATCGCCCGGTCACCAGCTACGACGAGGCGTTCCACGCCGTGCTGCTGTTCACCGAGGGCAACGATCCGGCCGACAATTACGCCGGTCGAGTGACGGCGCTGAAGAACAAGGGCCTGCTCGCCGCCGGCTTTGACCACCCCGCCGACGACGCCATCGACCGTGGCACGCTGGCGGTGGCATTGGCCAAGGCATTGCAGATCAAAGGCGGCATCCTGATGCGGACATTCAGTTCATCGCCGCGCTATGCGGTGCGTGAGCTGCAATACCTGAGCGTCTTCCCGCCCAGCAGCCCGAACCAGACCTTCAGCGGCGCCGAACTGCTGGGCATCATGGCCAAGGCCGAGGAATACCAGCACACAAACACCCGCGGCACCGACACCGCCGTGGGAAGCGCCCAGGAGCCATTACGTGGTTCGGTCACAGCCCCGACCACCCAGGAAGCCGGTCCGGCCGCGCCCGAGGCCCCAGCGCAGGATGTCGCCGCGCCGGCTCCCGTGACAGCGCCGACGACCGCTCCATCG
>DATBAZ010000023.1:0-8233 GCA_036271255.1 Alphaproteobacteria bacterium | reverse complement strand
ACAAATAGTCCCGGCTACCGAACGGCACGGCGAACGGCGCGGAGCGATCCGCGCCGTTTCGTTTTTATGGGTGACCCGGTGGAAACCGGCGATGCGACCGGCTAAGAATTCGGAAGCCATGAGCAATGAACGCATCGCCACCGAATTGTGGGTCAACGCCCAGCTGCGGCGTTTCTCCGCCGTCGGGACCGGGGCCTATCTGGTGCGCAAGGGCGATACCGAGCGCGGCACGGTGCTGGTCCGGCTCGTCGAGCGCGTGGGCACCCGCATCCTGACCCAGGTCCGCGACCTTAACGGCCGGCTGACCTGGATGGAGGTCAAGGACGGCGCCGTCCTCTCCAACGAAGACGCCGACGCCTATGTCGAGCGTGCGGTGAACCGCGATTCCGACCTCTGGGTCATCGAGGTCGAGACGCGAAACGGGGAGAACCCGTTCGATAAGGAGATCGTCGGGCTTTAGCTACTCCGCCGGCACCGGTTCGGGCGTGCGTACCCGGGTAATCTGCCAGCACACCACCATCGCGCCGACGACGAACAGGGCGGCCAGGTAATAGGGCGCACCCGGCAGATGGATCAGCCCAGCATGAACGATGCCGATGGCGAAGACCTGACTGTAGGCAAGCGGCCCCAGCATATCGGCAACGCTGCCGAGGCTGGAGGTCGCGCCCTGCAGCTGCCCCTGCTCGCGGGGACCGACCCGCTGGGTGGCGAGGCTCTGGATTGCGGGGTTGGCGATGCCCCAGAGCGCCACCAGCGGCAAAGCGATCAGGAAGATCGTGCCGTTCGGCGCCCAGCCGTAAAGCGCAAAGCCGACCGCGCCGCTGACCAGCCCCAGCATCATCGTGCCGCGCTCACCCAGCCGGGCGATGGCCGGGCGCACCAGCCCGCCCGAAACGATCATCTGCGCCACGCCGACGCCCGCCAGCACCGCGCCGACGGTCTTCGCATCCCAGCCATAGCGGTAATCGGCATAGAGCACGAACATACTGGGCAGCGAGCCATGGGCGAAGCGCTGCAGGAAGCTGGCCAGCGCCAGCCGCGCCAATTTGGGGTTGGAGCCGAGGAATTTGAGCGCACCGAACGGATTGGCCCGCTTGAAGGAGAAGGGCGAACGGCGGTCCTTCGAGAGCGACTCCGGCAGCACGAAGAAGCCGTAGGCGCCGTTGATGAGACTCAGCACGGCCGCGCCCCAGAACGGCATCTTGAGGTCGATATCGCCCAGCACACCGCCAACAGCCGGGCCGATGATGAAGCCCAGCCCGAAGGCCGCGCCCAGCATGCCGAAGCGGGCAGCCCGCTTTTCCGGCACGGTGACGTCGGCGATATAGGCCCCTGCGGTCGAAAAGCTGGCCGCAGTGATGCCTGAGATCAGCCGCCCGACGAACAAGAACCAGAGGTTCGGCGACAGCGCCATCAGGATATAGTCGAGGCCGAGACCGACATTCGACAGGACGATCACCGGCCGACGGCCGAAACGGTCGGACAGCGAGCCCAGCACCGGTTGGAAGACGAACTGCATCAGCGCCCAGAAGAAGCCGAAATAGCCGACGACATGGGCCGCCGCGGCGGTGTCGCCGCCCATGAAAGCCTTGATCAGCTTAGGCAGCACTGGGATGACGATGCCCAGCGCCATCATGTCCAGAAGGACGGTGACGAAGATGAAGGCAAAGGCGGCGCGGCTGGGTGCGGGGCCCGGCTGGGGCTCCGGTGCCTGGCTGGCGTCGGTCATTTCGGGTCGTCTCCGCTTGGTCCCGGGAGCAGCGCGTGGGGGTTCATCAGCCCTTCCGGGTCGAGCGCCGCCTTGATGGCGAGCATCATATCCAATTCGGGCGGGCTCTTCACCTGCCGCATCTCATCGCGCTTGAAGCGGCCGATGCCGTGCTCTGCGCTGATCGAACCGCCAAGGTCCAGCGCGACCTCATGGACGATATGGTTCATCCGCTCCCACTCGGCCATATAGGCCTTGGTGTCGGCGCCGGCAGGCTGGGTCAGGTTGAAATGGATATTGCCGTCGCCGACATGGCCGAACGGCACGGGTCGGATGCCGGGCATCGCTGCCTTCACTGCCTCGGATGCGCGGGCAATGAAATCCGCCACCCGGCTGACCGGCACGGAAATGTCGTGCTTGATCGAACCGCCCTCGAATTTCTGCGACTGGACGATGGCCTCGCGGATAAACCAGAAGGCATTGCGCTGCGTCTCGCTGGCGGCCAGGGTGGCATCCAAGACAAGCCCATCCTCCATTGCCGCGCCCAGCGCCTGCTCGATGGAATTGCGCAGCATGTCGCCCTCGGTCCCGGTCGAGGCCTCGGCCAGTATGTACCAGGGGTGCGGCTCGGCGAGGGGATCGACCACCTTCTCGATATGCTGCAGCGAGAAGTCCAGCAGCATGCGCGGGATCAGCTCGAAGCCGGAGAGCGAATCCCCGGTGGCGGCGCGCAGGCGCGCCAGCAGCTCGATCGCGGCCTTTGGGTCGGGCACGGCGATGAAAGCCGTCTCGACCTGGCGCGGGCGCGGGAACAGCTTCAGCACCGCCGCGGTGACGATGCCGAGCGTACCCTCGCCGCCGATGAAGAGATGCTTCAGGTCGTAGCCGGTATTGTTCTTGTGCAGGCGGCGCAGCCCGTTCCAGATCCGCCCGTCGGGCAGCACCGCTTCGATGCCAAGGATCAGCTCCCGCATATTGCCGTAGCGGATCGTCATCGTGCCGCCGGCATTGGTCGAGAGCAGGCCGCCGATGGTGCAGGATCCTTCGGACCCCAGGCTCAGCGGAAACAGCCGGTCGGCATCCTCGGCCGCCTGCTGGACATTGGCCAGGATGCAGCCGGCCTCGACCGTCGCGCTGTAGTCCAGCGTGTCGAGCTCACGGATACGGTTCATCCGCTGCAGCGACAGCACGACGGCCCGCTCCCCCGGATAGGACATCGAGGCGCCGACCAGGCCGGTATTGCCGCCCTGGGGCACGATCTGGACACCGGCAGCCCGGGCCGCTTTCACGACCGCGGCAACCTGCTCGGTGGTCGAGGGCCGCACAACAGCCAGCGCGCCGCCGCTGAAACGGCCGCGCTGCTCCAGCAAATAGGGGGCCATGTCTTGGCGGTCGTCGATCCAGCCGGGGGCGTCCACCGCGGCGCGGAGGGTTTTCAGTCCTTCGTCAGCCATGTGTGTCTCCGTCGTCAGGCGGCGCGGCGGCACGGGCCAGCCGATCGTTGATCGCCAATCCAAGCCCAGTCATCGGAATCCGGGCTACGGCGATCGAGTGAAAGCCCCCCTCGTCGAGCTGGCGCAGCATTGCGAACAGATTGGCCGCGGCCTCGTGGAGATCGCCCTTGTCCGACAGGTTGAGCACGGTCTTGGCATGACGGCCGGCGAAGGGATTGGGGCCGAAGGCGAGCAGCGCCTCGCCCGGATCGGCCATCTCGGCATTGAGGCGCAGCCTTGTCGCCGGGGCGTAATGCCGGCGAAGCTGGCCCGGCGCATTGGGCCGGTCGGGGTTGCCCTCGCCGACCGAAACCGGGCCGATGGCCTCCTCGAGCTCCTCCACCGTGATCGCGCCGGGCCTGAGTAGTTTGGCGGTCGGGCCTGAGAGATCGACGATGGTGGATTCGAGGCCGAGCTGGCTCTTGCCCTGGGCGAGGATCAGATCGACCGCCTCCCCTAATTCTTCGGCGACATGGATCGCGGTGGTCGAGCTGATCCGGCCTGAGCGGTTGGCGCTCGGCGCGGCGATGGGCTTGCCGGCGGCGTTGAGCAGGGCGCGCGCCACCGGATGGGCCGGGATGCGGATGGCGATGCTGTCCAGGCCGGCCGTCACCAGTTCCGAGATCGGCGTGTCGGGGCGGCGCTTCAGCACCAGGGTCAGCGGCCCGGGCCAGAAGCGTGTCGCCAGCTCCTCCGCGCGTTCGTCCAGCACAGCGTGCCGTTCGGCATGGGCGACATCCGGCAGATGGGTGATCAGCGGGTTGATCGCCGGGCGGCCTTTGGTGGCGAACACCGCCGCCACCGCCTTGCCGTTGGTGGCATCGGCGCCAAGGCCGAAGACGGTCTCGGTCGGGAACGCCACCAGCTTGCCAGCGGCGATCAGCGCGCCGGCCTGGGCGATCGTGTCCGGCGTCGCCGGGACGATATTGGTAACGGACACGCGCTTATGTTGCATTGCAATATAACTCTTTCCCGCACCCCCGAAAGCAGGCATGCTCCAGGCGAACGGCTTCGGATTGGTATATGGCACGGTGCGCCCGTTTTTCCGTCTCGCCCCTTCTGATCGTCATTCCCGCGAAAGCGGGAATCCATCCATCCACTTGCGCGGAGGCCCGGAATGGATTCCCGCTTTCGCGGGAATGACTACCTAAAGGACCGAACGCGATTGCCCTCCAACGAAACGAAGGGAGATAGACAATGGCCGGCAAAGTCCTGACCCTGGCCCAGCAGAAAGGCGGGGCCGGCAAGACCACTCTGGCGGCCCAACTCGCCGTCGCCTTCGCGGCCGGTGGCAAAAACGTCGCGCTGGTCGATATCGACCCCCAGGGCAGCCTGGCGCGCTGGTTCGCGCTGCGCGAGGCGGCGGGCAAGGCCGGGCGTATCGGCCTCACCGCCGTCACCGGCTGGCGGGCCCAGGCGACCGTCGACAAGCTCAAGGCTACCCACGACCTGGTCCTGGTGGACAGCGCCCCCCATGCCGAAATCGAGGCCAAGATCGCGGCGCGGGTCGCCGACCTGATCGTCGTGCCGATGCAGCCGAGCCCGCTCGACCTGTGGGCGACCGAACCGACCCTGGCGCTGGCCCGGAGCGAGAAGCGCAAGGCGCTGATCGTGCTGAACCGCGACCAGACGCGGATGAAGCTCAGCGAGGCGCTCGCCGGACCGATCGCCGAGCTGGGCGCTGACGTGGCTGAAACCACCATCGGCAGCCGCACCGCCTTCGCCGCCTCGATGATGGAGGGGCTGGGCGTGGTCGAGACCGCGCCGCGCACCAAAGCAGCGGCCGAGATCGTGGCGCTGGCGGACGAGATCACGAGGCGGCTGCGAGGCTGATCGGGGCGCGGCCGGGCGCAGGGGTGTACTGCCCGCCCGGCATCGGCTGGGGCACCCCAGTGGTGGACGGCAGGCTGAGGGGAAGACCTTTCAGCGAACGGACCGCCAGATAGCCGAACGCCTCCGCCTCAAGCGCATCGCCGCGCCAGCCGACCTTCTCGACCGGCACGACCTCGGTGTCCGGCAAAGCCGCCGCCAACCCAGCCATGATCCCTCGATTGAGCCGCCCGCCGCCGCAGACCAGAAGCTGCTTGGGATTGCCGAGCTTCAAGAGCGAGCGGGCGGCAGCCTGCACGGTGAATGCGGCCAAGGTCGCCGCGCCGTCGGCCGCGGAGAGCGCACTCACGCCAGAGGCATCGAAGGCATTGCGATCGAGCGATTTGGGCGGCGGCAGGTCGAAATAGGGATTGTCGAGCAGCTTTGCCAAAAGCGCGTTGTCGACCTTGCCCGAAAGACTCAGCGTGCCGGAGGCGTCGTAGAGCTTGCCGGTCTTGGCATGGACGAAATCATCGATCAGCGCATTGCCCGGCCCGCAATCATAGGCAACGATCCTCTCGTCGGCCCCCAGCCAGGTCACGTTGGCGACCCCGCCGATATTCAGCACCGCGACCGGCTTCTCAAGCTGCGACGCGCGGGCGGCGTGATAGAGCGGCACCAGGGGAGCGCCCTGCCCGCCCGCCTTCACATCGGCCAGCCGCATCTGGGCGACCACGCCGATCCCGGTGCGCTCGGCCAGCAGGGCGGCATCGCCGATCTGGATCGTGACCCGTTCTGCCGGATTATGAAAGACGGTTTGGCCGTGGAAGCCGATGACGTCGATCCCCTCGGCGCCGATACCCGTGGCCGCAAGCAGCCGCGCAACCGCCTCGGCATGGGCCAGGGTGATCTCGCGCGCGACCTTCTCGCGCGCCTTGGGTTCGGCCCCGTGCTCGGCGATGACCTTCCGCAGCCGGCGGCGCAGCGCCTCGCCGTAAGGCACAGTCAGGGCAGCCCCGGTCCTGACCGTGGAGACGCCGTCGGTCCAGATCAGCGCCGCGTCGATCCCGTCCATCGACGTGCCCGACATCAGCCCGATCGCGGCCACCAGCCCCTCCTTCGCGTCGGCCGTCATTTGCCGGCCCGGCGGAGTGTGCTAAGCGACCGGCTCCCGACACGCCGCGCCGAAACAGGCATCATGACCGCTTTCCGCTCCGAATTCCTCAACACCCTCTCCGAACGGGGATTCATCCATCAGCTGACCGACGCGGACGCGCTGGATGCGCTGGCCGCGAAGGGCAGGATCACCGCTTATATCGGATTTGACGCGACGGCGGACAGCCTCCATATCGGCAGCCTGGTGCAAATCATGATGCTGCACTGGCTGCAGAAGACCGGCCACCAGCCGATCGTGCTGATGGGCGGCGGCACGACGAAGGTGGGCGACCCCTCTGGCAAGGACGAAAGCCGGCAGCTTCTCTCCAACGAGACCATTGCCGGCAACATCGCCGGCATCCGCAAGAATTTCTCGTCATTCGTCAAATTCGGGGACGAACCGACGGATGCGATCCTGGTCAACAATGCCGAGTGGCTGGACGAGCTCAAATACATCCCGCTGCTGCGCGATGTCGGCCGGCATTTCACCATCAACCGGATGCTGACCTTCGATTCGGTGAAAATGCGGCTGGAGCGCGAGCAGCCGCTGACCTTCCTCGAATTCAACTACATGATCCTGCAGGCCTACGACTTCGCCGAGTTGGCCCGCCGCCATGGCTGCGCGCTGCAGATGGGCGGGTCGGACCAGTGGGGCAACATCGTCAACGGCATCGACCTCGGCCGCCGCATCGGCGATTTCGAGCTGTTCGGCCTCACCACCCCGCTGATCACGACCGCGTCCGGCGCCAAGATGGGCAAAACCGCCTCGGGCGCCATCTGGCTCTCCCCCGACCGCATATCGCCCTACGACTACTGGCAGTTCTGGCGCAACACCGAGGACGGCGATGTCGGCCGGTTCCTGAAGCTGTTCACCACCCTGCCACTGGATGAGATCGCCAAGCTGGAAGCCCTGCAGGGCGCCGAGATAAACGATGCCAAGAAGGTGCTGGCCTTCGAGGCTACCGCCCTGCTGCACGGCCGCGAAGCCGCCGAGCAAGCCGCCGAAACCGCGCGCCGGACGTTCGAGCAGGGCGAGGCGGCGGAGGGCCTACCAACGCATGCCATCGACGGGGCCAAGCTGGAAGCCGGCCTGGCCCTCTTCGCCGCCCTGGCCGAAACCGGCCTGGCCGCCTCAAGCGGCGAAGGTCGCCGGCTGATCAAAGGCGGCGGCGCCCGCGTAAACGACGAAGCCGTGATCGACGAGCATCGCAAGCTGACCGCCGCCGACCTGCGTGACGGGGCGATCAAGCTGTCAGCCGGCAAGAAGCGGCATGTGCTGCTGACGGTTTCCTGAACGTAGGGCGGATGAGCGAAGCGTAATCCGCCAGCCGAGCAACACTCGGCACGGTGCGGGTGGTGAAACCTATGCCGCGCCAAGCGCGGCTGGCGGATTACGCTTCGCTCATCCGCCCTACGCCTGATCAATCCTCGACATCCGGCCGCCAGGTCACACCGTTTACGTGTGACCCACCGTCGACGAATTGGGTGGTGCCGTTGACATGGGCGGCGTCGTCCGAGGCCAGGAAGGCGGCGACGCCGCCGACGTCGGCTTCGGGGTCGCCCAGCTTGCCGCGCGGGATCTGGAGGCGCAGCGCCTCGAACATCTCAGGGTTCTGCTCGTAATAGATGTCGGCGGCGGGGCTGCCGACGGCGGGGCAGATGACGTTGCAGGTGATGCCGTGCGGGCCCCATTCGACCGCGGCGGTGCGGCTCAAGGCCCGCAGCGCCTCCTTGCCGACATTGTACTGCACGGTGAACATGTGGGCGTTGACGCCGTTGAGCGAGCCCAGATTGATGATCCGGCCCCATTTCTTCGCCTTCATATGCGGGAAGGCGGCGCGCATCGCCCAGAAGCTGGACGAGAAATTGAGGTCCAGGCCGGCCGTCATGTCCTCGTCCGTATGGTTCTCGAGCCGCTTAGGGAAGCTGCCGCCGGCATTGTTGACCAGAATGTCGACGCTGCCGAGCCGGTCGACCGCGGCGGCGACCATGGCATCCACCTGGTCCCGCTTGGTGACATCGGTCTTCACATAATCGGCCTTGATGCCGAATTCGGAGCGCAGTTGGG
>DATBAZ010000022.1:0-2005 GCA_036271255.1 Alphaproteobacteria bacterium | reverse complement strand
ACAAGCAGGGTCGGCACGAAGGCTACGGCAGGGTGCTTGGTGACGATGAACAGGTCCGCCACCAGCAGCATCATCGCGTAGGGGATGACGATGATGAGGAAGCCCAGGATCGCGCCGACCAGCAGCTCGATCCCCTTGCCGCGATATTCCAGCGGCTCGCCGGCAAAGCTCGTATGTTCCCACAGGAAGTGGCGGATACGCGTCTTGGCCCAGAAACGGTAGATGCCCAATGTGACGATCGTCAGCAGGAGATTGATGATGACGACGCCGATGAAGGCGGCCAGAGGGCCACGGAACGCAATGGTCTGCGGCGGTGGCGTATCGGTGTGGTCCATGTTCCCCTGCATATGTTGCTTATCGTTGAGGCCCGTATCGATCTAAGCCGATCCCGAAGAACCGGCATAATTAATAAATCGTAACATGCGGCGATTGTCGCGAAAGTTCTTTGATGCTGTAACCGGTCCGACGCTATTCCCATGCAAGGCCGGCAATGACCGAAACTCTCTGGCAGCCCAGGCTGACCAACGACTTCTCGCATTTCGTCGGCCCGGTCCTGGAACGGCTGGAGGACGGCAAGCGGGTCTTCGCCTTCCAGGCCGACCAGCGCCACGCCAACGACCGCGGTGTCGTGCATGGCGGGATGCTGATGACGTTCGCCGACCAGGCATTCGGCGAGCTGGTGCTGGATGAGGTCGGGCGCAAGCTGTGCGCCACCATTCAGCTCAACACCCATTTTATCGCTGCCGTCCAGATCGGCGATTTCGTGGAGGGGCGGGCCGAAATGGTGCGGGTCACCCGCAGCTTGGTGTTCGTTCGCGGCCTTCTCTCGGTCGGCGACCGGACCGTTGCCGCGATCGATGGAATCTGGAAGGTCCTCCACACGCAAGAATAGTGCTGGCCCATTGCCGAATTTCGCTTAAAGTCAATGAAGGCGGGGTTGGCTAAGCGGTGGGTATGGGCGTGCTGGTGGATTTTGCGACGATCAGAATGGTCGGTCTGGGTGCGGTGATCGGGTCGGTTCTCGCGGTTGCGGGAGGCTGTACGACCCCCGATGCGAGTACGAGCCGGCAGGCGCAGGCCGGCCCTGAACCGGTGCCGGTTCCGGCCCAACTGTCGCCGGATCAGGAAAAGGACCGGGCGGATGCGCGCCAGGCCTATGCCGCGTGCCTGAGGCAGGCCGCGCAGTATATGACCGCCAAGGGCATCCCCGCCGGCGAAGAGGCGTCTTTGGTCGCGCCGCTGTGCTACGGTCAGTTCACCCGGTACGAGGATGCCTCGACCGTCGCCATGTCGACCCGTGACAAGCGGGCTTACGACCGGGCCGGCGATAAGCGGCAGGTGGATCTCGCCACCGATGCCATCCGCCAGCAGGGCGGCCTGGCGGCGCTGGCCACTGCAAGCAGTAAATAAACTCAGGGAGGCCGAAATGGCGGGGACGATGAAGGCATTCCGCTTGACGGAATGGGAGAAGCCGCCGCGCCTGGTCGATACCGAGATCCCGAAGCCCGGCTACGGCCAAGTGCTGGTCAAGGTCGCCGGCGCGGGCCTGTGCCATTCCGACATCGGCATGATGGCGATGCCCGAGGCGATCGGGAAAATGGCCGGTTGGTCCATGCCCTATACGCTGGGCCACGAAGTCGGCGGCTGGGTCGCCGAGCTGGGACCGGGTGTGCAGGGGCTGAGCGCCGGCGACGCGGTCGTGCTGGTGTCGCCTCATTCCTGCGGCCATTGCCAGTACTGCATGAGCGGCAACGACAATTCCTGTGTCGAGACCTATGCCGGCCGCGGCTATGGCCGTGACGGCGGGCTGGCGGAATATGTGCTGGTCGACAGCGCCCGCTTCGTCGTCAAGCTGAACGGACTCGATCCGCGCAGTGCGGGCCCGCTGAGCGACGCCGGCGCCACCGCCTACCACGCGGTCCGCCGCGTGCTGCCCAAGCTCACCCCCGGATCGACCGCGGTGGTGATCGGCGCCGGCGGGCTGGGCACCTTCGCCATCCAGTTC
>DATBAZ010000021.1:0-2994 GCA_036271255.1 Alphaproteobacteria bacterium | reverse complement strand
ACAACACCCGCGTCGGCCAGATCACCGACTATGACAAGCTGACGATGCAGATCGAGACCACGGGCGCGATCACGCCCGAGGACGCGGTGGCCTATGCCGCCCGCATCCTGCAGGACCAGCTGCAGATCTTCGTCAACTTCCACGAGCCGGCAGCCCGCGAAGGCGGCGCCGCGCACGAGGACCTGCCGTTCAACCGCAACCTGCTGCGCAAGGTCGACGAGCTGGAGCTGTCGGTCCGTTCGGCGAACTGCCTGAAGAACGACAACATCATCTATATCGGCGACCTGGTTCAGAAGTCGGAAGGCGAGATGCTGCGCACGCCGAACTTCGGCCGCAAGTCGCTGAACGAGATCAAGGAAGTTCTCGCCACCATGGGTCTGCATCTCGGCATGCAGGTGCCGGGCTGGCCGCCGGAGAACATCGAGGATCTCGCCAAGAAACTCGACGAGCCGTTCTAAGCCGAAGGTTTCGTCACAAGTCGGATCGTGGTGATCCGCACGCTGGCCGTACTCATGTGAGGCGGCCGGTGGTTGCAATCGGACCCGCGCGCGGGCCAAGAGAGAAGGGACTGTTGTTATGCGTCACGGAATGAGCGGGCGTAAGCTCAATCGCACGGCCAGCCATCGCAAGGCCCTTTTCTCCAATATGGCCGCCGCGCTGATCAAGCACGAGCAGATCAAGACGACCCTGCCGAAGGCCAAGGACCTGCGGCCGATCGTCGAAAAGCTGATCACCATGGGCAAGCATGGCGGCCTCGCCAACCGGCGCCGCGCCTATGCCATGCTGCGCGACGATGTGATCGTCACCAAGCTGTTCGGCGTGATCGCCGAGCGCTATGCCGACCGCTCCGGTGGCTATTGCCGGGTTCTGAAGGCCGGCTTCCGCTATGGCGACGCCGCCCCGATGGCGGTTATCGAGTTCGTCGATCGCGACGTTTCGGCCAAGGGCCGGGACAGCGGCCCCGTACAGGGCGCCGACGAGGACGAAGCCGCAGAGGCCTGAGGACACTTAACGCGAGAATAAGGGAAGGTTTGCGGATCGTGACCCACCAGCAGACCTTTCGTTTTGCCGGCATCGCAGCCGCTCTCCTGCTGACGGCGTGCAGCCCAGGCACGCCGAATGCGACCGCGCCGGACAATCCGGCCCACATGGTCCATAAGAGCTGCGAGCAGACCTGCAATTCCGAGTATGACGCCTGCATGGATCGCTTCGCCGGTGCCGGCGGCGGTCCGGGCCTCGGCCGTCACCAGGACGATGCCAACGCCGATCTCGGCCCGAACGATGTCTGTCCGGATCAGCTGAAATCCTGCCTGAAGCGCTGTTCGCTTTAGGCTCACAAAACAAAGGGCGGCCCGATCGGGGCCGCCCTTTTTCTTTGACATGCAGGCGCGCTATGCGCCGGACTCCGCCAAGCTGGAATGCTGGCCGGTGGCCTCGTCACGCTTCTTCGATCGCGGCCGGCCCTCCGCCGATGCGGTTTCCCGTCTCCCGCCGCAGCGCGGCGCGGGCGGGATTGATGAGCTTAATCACCGGGTCGAACGGTTGGCCGGCTGCTGCCAGCGTGCTGCGTAGATGCGGCATAATTCCCGACCAAGGCACGCCGTGCTCGATCAGATCGAGCACCGTGCCGGCAAGGTAATCACGGGCTTCGCCGGCCGAGCCGGCCTTACCGGCTTGCTTCAGATAGTCGATGGCCAGGGTGATCGCGTGATCGGCCAGCACGCTCGGCGTGCCGGCCATGCGGCGATAGACCGAAGCGGCCTCGGCATGCCGCCCATGCTCGCCGAGCGAATAAGCCAGCAGCTGGCCGCAATCGGCATCCTGGATGTCTCCATCGGGCAGCGCGGCGAGATATCCATCCTCTGCCGCGGCGATCGCATGGGGCTTGGCTCCGCTGCGCAGGACGGCGTCGAGATAATAGCGCCAGGCGATCATTTGGAATTGCGGCGTCAGGGCAGTGAGGCAGGGCTGCAACCTGTCGATCGCCTCACCCGGCCGGCCGCCGTCCAGCGCCAGAAGGCTCTCAGTGAGCGCCGTCAACGGCTCCGACAGGCCGAGCTGCCGCCAATCCGCCTTCTCCCGCCCGCGCTTGCGCAGGACGAAACCGAACGGCGCAATAGTCGACATGCCGCAGAGCTGGGCCATCCGGCCACGATGGAACTGCCAGCTGCTGAGGAACTGGTTGGGCCGAGCGCCGGTCAGATAGCGCCGCGCCTCCGCGGCATTGCCCAGCTGATAGGGATCGAAGGTGAAGTCGACATCGCCCACCAGCTCGAGCGCAGGATGTCCCTGGACGATGCAGCGGAAAAGCTCCGGGTCGAGGGCGACGACGCCGGGCAGGACATAGGGCGCCGGGCTGACGCAGAATTCGGTGGTGAGAATGGCATATCCGCCGGGCTTCAGGACCCGCGCGATCTCGTCATAGACGCCAACGGCCTCCGCGATGTTGCCGACATGCTCGACGCTGGAGCACGACCAGCAGAAGTCGAACTGCTCATCGGGGAAGGGGAGCGAGCGCATGTCCGCGTTTCGCATCGAAACCCGATCGCGGGGATAGGGGAATGGCGAGGCGTCGAGGATGTGCTGCAAGTCTTCGGTGCGCGCCGTCTGCCACGCCGTATCGGCGGAGTAGAGATCGGTGGCGACAACCGATTGGGCATGGCTGGCGAAATGGAAGATCAGCGGCTCCGAGCCGACAGCGATGCCCAGCGCGTTCTTGTCGCCGGTCAGCAGGCCGCAATCCCGGGCGGACTGAGCGATATAGTCGAATTCCCATTGCTTGCGGGGGAACAGCTTCAATCTGTAGGACTCCGGCAGCTGCGCCCGGAAATCTTCGGCCCAGGGACGGACCAGGTCCGGCGCATTGGCCATGCGTGCCGATACCTGTCCCGGCATTTTTTCAGAACCGGATGACATTCGTTGCCTCAATGGTCGGTCGTGACGGAAACCGCCGCGGCGCGGTCGGAGCAGGTCTTATACGAACTGAATGTCCTG
>DATBAZ010000020.1:0-13131 GCA_036271255.1 Alphaproteobacteria bacterium | reverse complement strand
ACCCAGGCATTGGGCGCCCGCTCGCGCTCGGGCGTGCCGCGCAGGTCGCAGACATAGCGGATATTGATGGCGCGCAGCTTCGCCAGGTCCTCGTCGGCCAGATTGTGGATCAGCTGCGAGCGGTAGATCTTGCCCTTCTTGACCGTGCGCCCGTCCGCGCCGGCATAGCCGCCGATGTCACGGAAGTTCGGGATGCTGGCGAGGATGGGGGCGGGGAGGGACATAGCTTTTCTTTCCAGCGTCATTCCCGCGAAGGCGGGAATCCAGGTTTCCCGGCGGCACGGCTACCGATAGATGGATTCCCGCCTTCGCGGGAATGACGATCAAGGAATGATCGGAATTTACGTAAGCGAAGCGATCGGCTCGAGCAAGAACCGCTGAAGCCGCTTGTTGGCCGAGATGTCGGCCAGCAGGCAGAGCCGCAGCTCCTGCCGGTGGAACAGCTTGAGCAGGGCCGCGTCGTTCTTGCCGTTGTCGGCCTGGACGAACTTCTCCAGCGCGGCCTCCCCCTCGGTCACCGTGGCCGGGCGCGTGCCCAGCAGGGCGCCGATCTCGTCAAGATAGGCGGCGTCGAAAGCCGCGCCCCAGCGGTCGACATTCTGCAGATAGGCGACCTCGGCCGCGGCCTTGCTGCGCTTGTAGCGCTGCATGTCGGTGGTTGCGTCCATCTGCTCCACCGCCAGCGCCAGCATCTTGAGGTGCAGCGTCTGCGGCCCGGTCGCCGCCTCCGGCTCGGCCAGCGTTTCCAGCGGCGTCTCGACGAACTCGGCCAACCCCTCCAGCGCGATGCGCAGCGAGCCGTGGTAATAGACGAAATACTCGAAATAGTCGGTGTCGTCGGTCGGGGCGAACAGCAGGTTGCTGATCAGCAGCGACGAGACGGTCGAGAACGACACCAGGTGAAAGCGCAGGACCTTGAGGTCGACCGGCTTGCCCGACAGCTCGCCGTAAAGGCGGGTGATCTTCGCGGCGCTGCCGGTCTTTTCGCTGAGGTCGCGCATGCGGATGCAGCACAGATCCATCAGGGGATCGCCGATGCAGGACATCTCCATGTCCATCACCGCCTGCAGCTTGCCTTGGTGATAGATCATCTGGAACGAATCGCCGGTGATGTAGGACGGCCTGATCTCACCCTTGGGCACATTGCGCAGCACCCACAGCCGCAGGAACTCGTTACACGGTTCCGGCACCCGCTTGGCCGCCATGTAGTTCCGTTCGATCTGCAGGAAATGAGCGAGGCGCAGCTGGCCCGGATCGGCCGGCGGGCTGAAGCCGGCCTTCTCGAACAGCCTGTAGTCCAGCGCATGGAAGTCCACCATCGCCTGGACGTACTGCGCGACCACACCGTCACGCTCTTCGATATCGGCGATGTTTTCCAGCCGGGACTGGCCCTCCAGCCGCTGCATGACGATCGCGTCGATCTCCTCGCAATAGCCGTACTGGAAGGGGGCGGGGATGCCGTTGCGGTTCAGCACGTCGAGCGCCGCGCCCTCGAGCTTGACCGACACCAGCGCCTCGACCTCGCGGTGGCCTTTGACATAGAGCGGGATGATCTTGCCGTCTTTTTCCGCATCCGCCGTCCACGCCGCGCGCCAGCGCGGCTCCCGGTCCAGCCGCACCACCTTGCCGACATTGCGTTCGATCCAGGCGGTCAGCAGGCGTTCGGTATCGGCGCCGGACATGGCGGCGGGGGGCAGCGCGTCGGGCATGGTTTCCTCCAGGTATTTTATCGCGCCCCGATTACCCGGATGCGCTTATCCCCGGCGCAAGCTGTCAGCCGGTCGGTTCAGCATAGGTCATGACGAGATAGGCCACCATCTCGTCCTTGCCCGGGTTGCGGTAGACATGCGGCTGGTCGGCCAGGAACATGATCGCGTCGCCGGCGGTGAGCAGCCGGTGCTGCCCCGCGATCTCCATATCCAGCTTGCCCTTGACCACGACCAGGTTCTCGGTGGTCCCCAGCGCGTGCGGCTCGGCCTCGTCGATGCCGCCGCCTTTGAGCCTCAGCTCGTAGAACTCGGTCCGCCGCTCGCCCTCGAACGGGAACAGAGCGCGGGTGGAGAACTGGCCGTTGGCCGAGGTCAGCACCTTGGCTTCCTTGGCGTGGATGACGCGGATGGCGTCGGCGTTCTGGCTGGCGATCAGGGTGGAGAAGGGGACGCCAAAGGCGCAGGCGATCTTCCACACCACATTGATCGTCGGCACCGAGCGCCCGGTCTCGATCTGGCCCAGCATCGCGCGGCTGACGCCGGAGATCTTGGCCAGCCCCTCCAGCGACAGGTTTCGGCGCGAGCGCAGGCGCTTGATGTTCAGGCCGACGACGATGCCCAGATTGTCCCCGGCGCTTATCGTGGCCTGGGACGACGGGCTTTCGTCCTGCATGTCGTTGTCGGACGAATCGGTCTTGCGGGAACGGAGAGCCATCGGACGTGCCCCCTCCAGGGATACTGTATCGAACGCTTATCCACCTGACATAAAAGCATCCGCGGTTCGGGGCAATATTGAACAAGCGTCGCGGCCGGATATGGCCGATCATCATGCTGCATCGCGAAACTGTCACGGAACCTTTGACCGGAGCTTACGTTTCAGTGTCGGTCGCCGCCGAGTTGCCCGGGAACGGCGGCCGTATTGTCACTATAGTGTCATATAGTCTGCTATATTGACAGAGTGAGTCGAGCGGGATAGTTTGATTCGCGATATCCTGGGCGTCAGACCATCGGGGTTCCGTACCGATCATGAGCACGCAGTTTTCTATGCCTCGTCCTGGAATATTTCGTCGTCAGATTTGGTCCTGTTGCCGTTGCCGCTGATCCGATTTCACGGCTTTTCGTAACAGTATTCAGCCGCCCGATCGGGCGTTCTCAAGGACACGTCATGACCGACGCCTATATCATCGAAACCGCCACGTTGACCGCCGGCATCGTCGCCGCGCAGGGCCGCGGCTTCCGTTTCTACGCCTCCCATCCCAGCATGTTCGTGCTGGAGGGCCAGTTCTTCGACACGCTGAAGGCCGCGCAGCTTGCCTGCGAGAAGATCGCCCGCATGCCGCAGGAGCGTAAGCGCCTGCGCCGCGAAGGCGTCAGCCGCTGGGGCTATCCCGCCGAGGAGTTGGCCGAGGCGAGCTGAACGGCGGGCGGCACGCACCCCCATAAAAAGCCCTCCCTCGTCACCCGGGGGAGGGCTTTTTGCTAGCTGGGTTTGATGTGGGTGATCTTCGAGCCTTCCAGGCCCAGCCCGGCCATCAGCCCCTTCTGGCCGAACGGGAAGGCATAGACATCCTGGCTCAGCGTCGTGCTGGTGGTGCTGGCCGCCGCACCCTTGTCGATCACCACGACCGACGGGCCTGAGCCGACCTGCCAGCCGTCGCTCTTGTCGAGATAGTCGAGCGCCGACTGGGTCATGAAGAACATCGCATAGCTGAAGGACTGTACCCCGGCCTGCAGGCCGAAGGAGCCTGCCGATATGTTGAAGTAGGCGGTGGACTTGCCGCCGATGCGCAGCACGCCGTCCCCCGACTGGGCGCCGACCAGGAAGCCGGCCTTCACGATGTTCGGGAAGATCAGGATGCCCTTCGCGGTCTTCGCCATGTCCCGCGCCTTCGTACTCTTGGCATAGAGCCGCTGCAGCGCGGCGCTCGCGTCGGCGTCGATCTCCTGTGCCGAGGCCCAGGCCTCGCCGGCGGCCAGAACGATGGATGCGGCCGGTATCATCATGATGAGGTGGCGTCGCCCAATCGGCATTTTATCCCCCTTTGTCCAGTGGAATAGGCAGCCTATCAGCGTTACACCCCCTTGAAATGTAACCTCGGGTATAAAACAATTCTCTTTAAATGTTTTATTGCCCGAGGCAGTATGCGCCGCGATGATAGGGGCGGGGGCGCATGGATTTGGGGCTCGAGGGCAAGACGGTCATCGTCACCGGCGGCAGCGGCGGCATCGGCCGTGGGCTGGTGCTGGAATTCGCGCGTGAGGGCTGCAATGTCGTCAGCGCCGATATCGATACCGGCGAGCATCTGGCCGAGGAGGCCAGGCGCCTGGGCCTCGCCGGCCGCATCCACCCCGTCATCGCAGACATCACCAGCCGCGCCGGGGCCGATGAAATGGTCAGGGCGGCGCATGCCGCGTTCGGCCCGGTCGATGTGCTGGTCAACAATGCCGGCGGTGCCACCGTGCCGGCGGATTTCGAGAAGCTGACCGAGCGCGACCGGCGCTGGGAGATCGCGATCAATTGCGACGGCACGGTCAATTGCTGCCAGGCGGTGGCCGACGACATGCTGGGGCGTTCGACCGGCAGCATCGTCAATATCTCCTCCAACGCCGCCCAACTCGGCGACGCCGCCGTGACCATGGTGCATTACGGCTCGGTCAAGGGCTTCATCAATTCCTTCAGCAAGGCGCTGGCCTATGAATGGGGGCCCAGGGGCGTCAGGGTGAACAACATCTCCCCCGGCTGGATCGTGCCGCATGCCGACGAGCATGTGGGGTCGCAGAGCTTCTGGACCCGCTACGGCTTCGACATGATGGGCACCACCGCGGGCATGCAAGCCGCGCTGGAGGACGGGACTTTGTTCAACATGTCCCGCCTGCCGGTGAAGCGCCTGGGCCGGCCGGAGGACATCGCCAATCTTGCGCTCTTCCTCGCCTCCGACCGGTCGGGCTATATCACCGGACAATTGATCGGCGTCGGCGGCGGCGCCTACATGCCATAGGGACGGAAGGGGAAGACCAATGGGCCTGCGCCTGGAAGATATCGAGCTGATCAAGCAGCTGAAGCACAAATATATGCGCTGCCTGGATTCGGCCGACCCCGAGGGGCTGAGATCCACCATGCATCCCGATCTCAGCATCTGCTACATCGGCGGCAGCTACCGGTTCGAGGCCGAGGGGCGGGACGTGGTGCTGCAGGCGCTGTCGGGCATGTGGAACAAGAAATATGCCGGCAGCCACATCGTCCACCACCCGGAGATCACCGTGGCCGATGACGGCGAGACGGCGGAGGGCATCTGGTACCTGACCGACGTCGCCATGAACTACAACATCAACATGACCACGCAGGGCGCCGCGATCTATCGCGACAAATACGTCAAGCATGAGGGCAAGTGGGTGATCCGCCATTCCGGCTATAGCCGCCTGTGGGAGCGGTTCGAGCCGTTCGACAAGGCGCCGGTGCTGACCGCCCATCTGTTCGCGTCGATGGACCTGCCCGACGCCCAGCCCGGATCGTAAATGCCGAACATCAATCTGCGCTTCGACATGCGTAATCCCCAGCCGGGGACCAACAAGACGGAGCTCTACAAGGCGGCGATCGAGATGGCGGAGTGGGCCGACACGCGCGGCTTCGACACCGTCCAGATCTCCGAGCATCACGGCTCCGACGACGGCTATATCCCGTCGCCGATCGTGCTCGCCTCGGCCATCGCCGCGCGCACGAAGCGGCTCAAGATCCGCTTCGGCGTCGTCCTGCTGCCGCTGCACGACCCGATCCGCCTGGCCGAGGACCTGGCGGTGCTGGATATCGTGTCGAACGGCCGGGTGACCGTGGCCTTTGGCGCCGGCTATGCCGCGCATGAGTTCGAGATGTTCGGCGTCGCGCTGCATGACCGGGTCAAGCTGATCGAGGAAGGCATCGAGGCGGTCAAGAACGCCTGGACCGGCGAGCCCTTCACCTATCGCGGCCGCAAGGCCAGGGTGATGCCGACCCCGGTGCAGACGCCGCGCCCGGCCATCTGGCTGGGCGGCTCGTCCCCGGCGGCGGCACGCCGCGCGGCCCGCATCGCCGACCATTTCTATTCGGGCGAGGCCGGCCTCTACGACGCCTATCGCGGCGAATGCCTGAAGCTGGGGCGCGCCGACCCCGGGCCCTTCCGCGACATCGGCACCGGCTTCTTCGTGGTGACCGGCGACGTCGACGCCGAATGGGCCCGCATGGCGCCGCACATCACCCACGAGATGCGCTCCTACGCCGAATGGGCGCTGGCCCCCAACGTGAGCCACCCCCCGGTCCAGATCGACATCGCCGCGCTGCGGGCGTCCGGTGCCTACCCGATCATGACCGCGGCTGACGGCATCGCCTATGCGAAGGCCCGCGGCGAAAACGGCGATTTGAGCCTGCATCCGCTGATCGGCGGCATGCCCCCCGAAATCGGCTGGGAACAGCTGCGGCGCTTCGAGGCGGAAATCTTGCCGCATGTTCAGAAATGAACACCAAGACGCCAAGACTATGAATCAGCCACAGATTACACAGATGAATACAGATGATCTGAATGTTACCGCCTTCGGCGGTAAAAAGCCCCGCAGGGAAAATCTTCATCTGTGATCATCTGTGTAATCTGTGGCTAAAATCAGATTTCCTTGGCGTCTTGGCGCCTTGGCGGTTCAACTTCTCGATGACTAAGGAACCAGCATAATGACCCTCCAAACCATTCCCCTCGCCGATGTCGCCAAGTTCGATGAGGCCACCGACGTCCTGGTCATCGGGCTGGGCGCGGCGGGGGTCAGTGCGGCGATCGAGGCGCGCCGCGCCGGGGCGGAGGTGCTGGTGCTGGAGCGGGCGTCCGCCGGCGGCGGGTCGACGGCGCTGTCCGGCGGCTTCATCTATCTGGGTGGCGGCACGCGGGTGCAGACGTTGAACGGCATCGAGGACAGCGCCGAGGCCATGGGCAAATACCTCCAGGCGATGAGCCCCGACGCCGCGCCGGCCAAGGTCAAGCTCTATGCCGACAGCTCGGTCAGCCATTTCGACTGGCTGGAGGCGAACGCCGCCCGCTTCGACGACCGCTTCTACCCGCACAAGCACTACGAGCATTCCAGCGCCGAATCCTTGGCCTGGACCGGCAACGAGATGGTCTGGCCGTTCCGCGAGCAGGCCAAGCCCGCGCCGCGCGGCCACAAGATGCCGGGCAAGGACGACAAGCATGTCGGCGTCGGTGAGACCGGGGGCGGCGGCCAGGTGATGATGGAGGGTCTGATCGCCACCGCCGAAAAGCTTGGCGCCAAGATCGTCTGCGACGCCAACGCCCGCCAGCTGGTGGTCGACCTGGCCGGCAAGGTCGTCGGCCTGAAATACAGCGTGTTCGGCGAGGACCGGCTGGTCGAGGCGCGCAAAGGCGTGGTCATCGCCACCGGCGGCTTCGGCATGAACCAGGAGATGGTCGACAAGCACTGCCCCGACTTCGGCAGCGAGACGATCGGCAAGCTCGGCACCGGCTTCATCCAAGGCGTGGGCCACCAGCTTGGCGAGAGCGCCGGCGCCGCGTTCGAGCATATGGACGGCTATTTCGTCACCTCGCCCTTCTACCCGCCGGAGAGCCTGCTGAAGGCCATCCTGGTCAACAAGGACGGCAAGCGCTTCGTGGCGGAGGACAGCTATCACTCCCGCTCCACCGCCGCCTGCATGAAGCAGCCCGACCGCATCGCCTATCTGATCGCCGACAGCGCGATCTTCGAACGCTGCGAATTCCCGCACGAGCTGATCGACGCCTGGGAAACGGTTGAGGAAATGGAGGTGGGCCTCGGCCTGCCGAAGGGCTCGCTGGTCAAGACCCTGGCCGACTACAATGAGCACGCGGCCAAGGGCGAGGACCCTGAATTCCACAAATACGGCAAATGGATCCAGCCGCTGACCACAGCTCCGTTCGCCGCCATCAACTGCACCTTCGGCACCTCGCCGATTATGGGCTTCACCCTGGGCGGCATGAAGACCAACGAAAAAGGCCAGGTGCTGACGGCAGCCGGCCGCGCCATCCAGGGCCTCTACGCCGCCGGCGCCTGCGCCTCGAACCTGGCCTATGACTCGATGGGCTACTCGACCGGCACCTGCATCGGCGAAAGCACCTTCTTCGGCCGCCAGTGCGGCATCAACGCGGCGGCTGGAGGATAAGAATTTACCGCTGAGGGCGCGGAGCTTATCGCTGAGGACGCTGAGGGAAGAAAGAAGAGTTTGAACCGCCAAGACGCCAAGGCGCCAAGTTTGACGCCAAGGAAAAGCCTGTTGCCTGAGGCCCCTTCAAGACCGCGAAGCGGAGGCATTGACCTTGGCGTCTTCCTTGGCGCCTTGGCGCCGTAGCGGTTCCTCTTCGCCTTGGAATCTCAGCGCCCTCCGCGAACCTCCGCGCTCTCAGCGTTAAAATCTTTTCAATCCCCTGCACGCACGACCTTAACTCGGAATCAGGCCAGCCTCGCGAAAGCTGCCGATCAGCGCGTCGAACAGGCCCAGGTCCGCACGGCTGCGCGCCATGAGCTGCGCGCCGGCAACGGCGGCGAAGATCGCGCGCGCCTGCGCCTCGCACTTGCCGGCAGGAACCGAGGCCGCGGCCAGCATCCGGGCAAGCCACGCGACATTGACGTCGGCGAAGGCCTGCACCTCCGTCTTCACCGCGTCCGGCAGGTCGTCATACTCCGCGGCCATGAAGCTGCAGAGGCACATTCGGTTGTCCTGCTCGAGCGATCGGCGAAATAGGCCCGGATAGGCTTGAAGCGCCTTTGCCGGATTGCCGGTGGCCTCGAAGAGAGCGTCCAGTTCCGCCGCCGTGTCCTCCCAATAGCGTTTCGCCACTGCCGCCCCAAGGTCGGCCTTGCTCGGGAAGTGGTGGTAGATGCTTGCGGCCTTGATGCCGACCTCGGCCCCGATGTCGCGGAAGTTCAGCCCGCCATAGCCGTGCGCCTGCGCCGTCCGCCGCGCCGCCTGAAGGATCGCCTCCCGCGCACTCTCACTCATGGCCGTGCCCTCAAAATTTATCCTACCAATTGATAGGTAGGGATTGAAAGCCTGAAATGCGAGGCCCAGATGCCAGCCTACCAACTGATAGGTAGGAGGTTAATATGCCGAACACGATTACCCAAATGGATGCAAGCACCCTGGCCGGGCTCATCGCCAGGCGGCAGGTTTCGCCGGCCGAGGTCATGCGGGCCCATCTCGACCGCATCGCCGCGGTCAATCCCCAGGTGAATGCCATCGTGACCTTGGCCGACAGCGCGCTGGCCGAGGCCAGGAAGGCGGAGGAAGCCGTGATGTCGGGCGCGCCGGTGGGGCCGCTCCACGGCGTTCCGTTCTCGGTCAAGGACAGCATCGACACGGCCGGCGTGCCGACCCAGCGCGGTTCGCCGATCTTCCAGGGGCGCGTGCCCGATACCGATGCCACCGTCGTGGCCAGGCTGAAGGCCGCCGGCGCCATACTGATCGCCAAGACGAACCCGCCGGAATTTGCCTACTCGATCGAGACCGACAATCTCCTGACCGGCCAAACCAACAACCCATGGAACCTCGACTACACGCCGGGCGGGTCGAGCGGCGGCGAATCCGCCGCCATCGCGGCCGGCATGTCGCCGCTCGGCGTGGGCAGCGATCTCTCGATCTCATTGCGCGGCCCGGCCGCGCATACCGGTATCGTCGGGTTCAAGGCGACGCACGGCCGCCTGCCGATGACGGGCCACTGGCCCCGGGTGCCGCGCCGCCTCTGGCATATCGGCCCGATGGCGCGTTCGGTGCGCGATGTGGCGCTTGCTTATTCCGTGATGGCGGGCCCCGACGGCGCCGACGGCTTCTCGATCAGCGCGCCCGGCCTCGATACGGGTGTCGGCGCGAAACCGGCCCGTCAGCTTCGTGTGGGCTGGCTGGGCTCTCCGGGCTTTTTCGGACCGACCGACCCGGAGGTGGTCGCGACCGTGAAGGCGGCGGCGCATGCGCTGGGCGATGCCGGCTACCTCGTCGAACAGGTCCGGCTCCCCGTGCTGGAGCAGACCGACGCCAACAGCGTCCTGTGGCAGCTCCAGCAGATGGAAAGCCGGCCCGAGTTCGAGAGGGTCACCGCCGGCCATGAGGCCCAGATCTTCAGGCATGCCAGATTGATCCTGGACACGCCCGACACGCCGATCGCAGGCTTCGTCGCCGCCGAGCAGGCGGTGGAGCGGCTGCGCGACAGCTTCGCCGGGTATTTCCAGCGCTATGACGTCCTGCTCGGCCCGGTGACCCCGTTCCCGGCGACGAAGCATGGCCTCGCCGACCTCGTGGTCGATGGCCAGACGGTATCGCCCTTCCACGTGATGAGCGCGACTTCGCCGTTCAGCCTGACCGGCTTGCCGGCCCTGTCGATGCGGTTCGGAACCAGCCGCGACGGCCTTCCGATCGGTGTGCAGGTCGTCGCCGCGTGGCTGGCGGAATCGACCGTGCTCGATGTGGCGTCGCGCCTTGAGGGGCTGAGCCCTGTCCGCGGCCTTCACCCGGCCCTCTGATGCCACGCTGGCGGCTTCGGGCGGTCCCTTGCGGCCTTTGGCAGCAGGCGGCAGCGCCCGAAGCCGCCAGCCATCAGATAAGGGGCAGGCACAATCTGCACTGGAGCGGCGATATGGACGAGACAGCAAAAGTCACGGAGCATTATGAGCGATCGAGCCTGGTCGAGAAGCTCCGCACTCTCCTGGCCGAAAGCGGCCTCGGTGAGGGGCGGCTGTCGTCGAAAGACCTCGCGCATCTGGACCAGTTCCATTCGCGCGGCCTGGCGGCCACGGTGGAGCTTGCGCAGGCGCTCCCCCTCAACGGGACCACGCGCATCATCGATATCGGATCGGGCCTGGGCGGGCCGTCCCGCTATCTGGCGGAGACATATGGCTGCACGGTGCACGGCATCGACCTCAGCCAATCCTTCGTCGACGCGGCCGATTACCTGTCGGAGCGATCGGGGCTGACGGGCAGGGTCCATTACCAGCGTGGGAACGCTCTTGCCCTGCCGTTTGCGTCGGGCGCATTC
This sequence comes from Alphaproteobacteria bacterium, assembly GCA_036271255.1. Lineage (GTDB taxonomy): Bacteria > Pseudomonadota > Alphaproteobacteria > BOG-932 > Roseiterribacteraceae > BOG-932. The sequence continues at coordinate 2,390 of DATBAZ010000020.1, read as the reverse complement.
GATGTCGCCTGGACGCAGCATGTCGCGATGAACATCGCCGATCGCGCGGCGCTTTACGGCGAAGCCTTCCGCGTGCTGCGCAGCGGCGGCCACTTCGCCATCTTCGACGTCATCGCCGCCTCCGACAGCCCGCTGCACTTCCCCGTGCCCTGGGCACATGGGCCGGAGACGAGCTTCCTCCTGACCGCGGACCGGATGCGCGCCGAGCTGACCGCGCAAGGCTTCCGCATCGCCTCCTGGACCGACCGCACCGACGCCGGAATCACCTGGTTCGTGGAGCGGCAGCAGGAAAAGGCGCCGCCGGGCCTATGGCAGGGCGACGTGATGGGCCCCGAATTCGCGACGGCCATCGGCAATCTTTACCGCAACCTGACCGAGGGGCGCGCGGCGCTCGCGCAGGTGATTTGCGAGAAGGTGTGAGGGGGGCGGTCGTATTGCCGTCCGAGCAGGCGGCTTTTCTTCTTGCCGCCTATAGCTCTTAGGGCTATATTTTAGCCGTTTAGGTGGACGGGCTGGATGAGCGTCTATCTCACGAAAGAGTTCTCGCGCTTCGCCCGAAAAGCCGGCCTGGCGAACGAAAAATTGGTCCAGGCGGCAACGGATGTCGCCGCCGGCCGATACGATGCCGATCTCGGCGGCGGCGTGTTCAAGCAGCGCGTTGCCCGCGAAGGCGGGGGCAAGTCGGGTCGCTTCCGGACGATCGTCCTGTTTCGGATCGGCGGCCATGCGTTCTTCGCCCACGGCTTCGCCAAGAGCGACAAGGCCAATGTCTCGGCCAAGGAGTTGAAGGCGCTGAAGGGTTTGGCCGATCTGCTGCTGCGGCTTTCGGACCGGCAGATTGCGCTGTCGAAGGATGCAGGCGAACTGATCGAGGTGACGGGCGATGGCGGCGAAACCGAAAAAGACTGAAAGCGGCATCCTGGCATCGGTCCACAAGACCGTGGCCGGCCTGCATAAGGCCGGCGTCATCGACAAGGCCACGATGCGCGAGTTCGACGCCCTGTGCGTCGCCCCGGTCGAACCTCTCAGCCCCACGGAAATCCGCGCCCTCAGGGAACGCGAGCAGGTCTCGCAGCCGGTATTCGCCCACTATCTGAATGTCCGCAAGGATGCCGTCAGCAAGTGGGAGCGGGGGGAGAAGCGGCCGGATGGGCCGTCGTTGAAATTGCTGAATCTGGTGAAGGCAAGGGGGCTGCGGGGGATTGCGTAGGGATGCAGGGCGCTACGATATTACTCCGACCGCGATTTCTTCTATAAATAAATTGTCACAGTAATCCGGAGAAGACGGGAGGGATGATGCCGATTTGGATACGATATGCAGCGCACGAAGATCAACTCGGAGAAGGTTGGACCGACTGGCAGCTTCATCCACTGGAGTTGATTCCAGATGAAAATGGCGTCCGTCTCGCAATCATCACTAAGTACGCGAAGGGGCAGCGCAACGCTGAACTTCTGATTGAGCGAGGAGATTTTTCGACGATGGCGAGACGGATGATGGCATCTGACGCTAAAAGCGCCACCGCCGCTTTCTCTGCGGCGCTAGCCGAACAATACCCGCTTAAAGATGCAGAGGGAGGTTGATCATGCCTGCGCCAACTTTAATTTGCGACTAAACTTCGATCTGGGTATCCCAATCCTTTGACCTGTGTTCATTTGTTTGATAAAATTGACGTACGAGTTTAATGCACTCGCGGAAATCTGGATTTTCCTCGGATAGTCTGTTTGCGCCGTTCCAGTCTATCTCCAGCCGCTCCCGAGCTGGAATTATTATTTCACTTTCTGCTGGGTCTTGGATATTGATTTTGATCAGACCAATTCCATGAAGTCCCGAGAGGATACGGAGTTCTTTTTCTGCCCCCTGAATTTCAGCCACTACTAGATATCCATAGTTTGCCCAAGAAGAATTGCTGACAGCTTGAAAGTAAGACTCGCGAACATTCGATCTATTGATTAATCTTTTCACTTCAAATGACCAGATTCGGGTCTTCTTATCGGCCATTTGGTCGACGCACTGCTGAATTTCAGGAGTCCAGTCCCGGCTTAGATCTTCCAGACCAACAATATCAGGAAACAGCCAGTGATTTCCCCGAGTGCCGTGGGAGTTGCTCGATTTGCGTTCATCGATCCTCCTGCTAAGTATATGAAATTCCGACCAGAGGTAAGATATTAATATTGGATATAAATCAGATTCTCGATATATGTCACCTGCGCCATCGACGGGTCTGCTATTTCGTTCCGTGGCCGCGACCTCTGCCTCATCGCTTTTTGTGCTGAAATAATACTTTCTTGGACGACCTTCTGTTGTTTTTATATTTTTGTGCTTTCTTTGGATCAGTGGCCTCTGTGCGCCGATCTCGGCAACGATCTGTTGCACAAGAGCCGAGTCGGTA
>DATBAZ010000019.1:0-12723 GCA_036271255.1 Alphaproteobacteria bacterium | reverse complement strand
GGCTGGATGCGCGGCGCTGCATCTCCTACCTCACCATCGAACATAAGGGACCGATTCCGGTGAAATTCCGGGCTGCCATGGGCAACCGCATCTATGGCTGCGATGACTGCTTGGCCGTCTGTCCCTGGAACAAGTTCGCCAGCCGGACGGGCGAACTGGCCTTCGCTCCGCGGGAGGCTTTGGTCGCGCCGCTGTTGGCCGATCTCGCCCGGCTCGACGACACGGCCTTTCGCGCCGCCTTCGCCGGCTCCCCGATCAAGCGCATCGGCCGCGACCGGTTCGTGCGCAACGTGCTGATCGCCATCGGCAACAGCGGCGACGCCGGTCTGGCGTCTTTGGTCGAGACTCTGCTCGGCGATACTTCCCCCCTGGTGCGGGGAATGGCTGTCTGGGCGTTGTCGCGGCTCGAGCCCCCGCGGCTGAATGAACCGGGCGCCGAAACCGACAGCGATGTCCTGGCGGAATGGGCTCTTGCCGGGCACGCAATTGACGTAGGGCCGGTCCGGTAGCAGATAGCGCCCATGACCTATAGCGTGAAAGAGCTGTTCAAGACCTTGCAGGGCGAAGGGGCGCAGGCCGGCCGTGCGGCTGTGTTCTGCCGCTTCGCCGGCTGCAACCTGTGGTCTGGACGCGAGGAGGACCGGGCCGAGGCGGCGTGCCGGTTCTGCGATACCGACTTCGTCGGCACGGACGGCGATGGCGGCGGCAAGTTCACCGATGCCGACAGCCTGGCTGAGGCGATCACGCGCACCTGGAACGGGCCCGAAGGGCGCCGTTATGTCGTCTTCACCGGTGGCGAGCCGCTGCTGCAGCTGGATGCCGGCCTGATCGCGGCGGTCCACGCGAGAGGCTTCGAGATCGCGGTCGAGACCAACGGCACGCTGGAGCCGCCGTCGGGCATCGACTGGGTCTGCGTCAGCCCGAAGGCGGGCGCGCCTTTCGAACTCAAGGCCGGAAATGAGCTCAAACTGGTGTTTCCACAGGACGGAATCGATCCGAAGGGGCTGGAGTCCTTGAATTTCGATCATTTTTGGGTTCAACCCATGGACGGGCCGGCGCGCGCCGCCAATACCGAGGCCGCCGTGGCATTCTGCCTGGCGAACCCCATATGGCGGCTCAGCCTGCAGACCCATAAGGTTATCGGAATTCCGTAGATGTTCGAGCTGAGCAAATCGTTCCGCTTCGAGGCGGCACATACGTTGCAGCGCGCCATCGGCACCGAGGGCAGCCGGCGCGTGCACGGCCACTCCTATCGCGCCGAGGTGACGGTCAGGGGCGTGCCGGACAAGGACAGCGGCATGATCGTCGATCTCGGCCTGTTCGACCTCTCGCTGCTGAAGGTGCGCGATCGCCTGGACCATCATTTCCTCGACGATATCCAGGGGCTGGGACCGGCGACGCTGGAGAACCTCGCTGTATGGATCTGGCAGGCCCTGGCCGAGAACGGCGTGAAGCCCGCGCACGTAACAGTGGCGCGCGATTCCAGCGGCGAGTCCTGCCGCTATACCGGCCCGGACGATGCCTGAAACTGTGACATCCAGAGGGGCGCTCGTCCTTTTCTCCGGCGGCCAGGATTCGACCACCTGCCTGGCCTGGGCGCTCGACCGGTTCGACCGGGTGGAGACGGTGGGCTTCGACTACGGTCAGCGCCACAGGGTCGAACTCGATTGCCGCGCCGACATCGTCGTACACTTGAAGGCGCTCTACCCGGCCCGGGCCTCGAAACTGGGCGAAGATCACACGATCGACCTGGGCGTTCTGGGTCGGATATCGGAATCGGCTCTCACCCGCGACAGCGCGATCGAGATGCAGGCAAACGGTCTGCCCAGTACGTTCGTACCCGGCCGCAACCTGGTGTTCCTGACCCTGGCGGCGGCGCTCGCCTATCGCCGGGGCCTTACCCATATCGTCGGTGGCATGTGCGAGACCGACTATTCCGGTTATCCGGATTGCCGCGATCAGACGATCAAGGCGCTGAACGGCGCACTCAATCTCGGCATGGATCGGGACTTCGTGCTCGACACACCGCTGATGTGGATCGACAAGGCGGCGACCTGGCGGTTGGCCGAAAGCCTGGGCGGTGCACCGCTGGTCGATCTGATCCGCGAGAAGACCCATACCTGCTATCTCGGCGAGCGCGGTCAACTGCACGATTGGGGCCATGGCTGCGGCGCTTGCCCGGCCTGCGAGCTGCGCGCTAAGGGCTATGCGGAATACAGGGCGGCGCATGAGCAGTGACGGCGACCATCTGCGGCCGTGGACGGTCACCGCCAGCCGGGTGACCTTCGCCGACCGCTGGCTGCGCGTCCGCACCGACGATTGCATGACCGCCGAGGGCGTCGAGGTCAGCCCCTTTCATGTCATCGAAGCGAAGGATTGGAGCTGCATCGTCGCGCTGACCAAGGACCTTCGCCTGGTCCTGATCCGCGAATATCGGCATGCGCGCGGCATGGTCATCGACGGGCTACCCGGCGGCGTCATCGAAGGGTCCGACGCCACCGCGGAGGAGGGCGCGCGGCGCGAATTGTTTGAGGAAACCGGCTATGGCGGTGGCCGCTTCGTTCCGGTTCTCACGACCTATCCGGACCCGGGCAACTTCACCAACAAGGCTACCGGCTTCCTCGCCCTCGATGTCGAACCGGCCGGTGCGCAGGCGCTGGACGCCGGCGAATCGATAGAGATCGTGCTGTCGGATTTTTCCGATGTCCTGACGCGGCTCGCCGGCGGGGAGCTCAGGATGCATGCGGTCCATGTCGCCGCCCTATGGTCGGCTGCGGCGCGAATCCTATTGGGTGATGTTCCGGGCGCCGATACTCTGCGCGAGCGGCTGCGGCCCCTCTTCGCGAAAGCCTGACCCTAGGTCGCCGTGGCCGGCACCGGTACGGTAAAGCGGTTCTGCGGCAGGGTCAGCGTGACGGCGGTGCCTTTGCCCACCACGCTCTCGATACGGAATGTCCCACCATGCAGTTCGATCAGCGCCCGGGTCAGCGGCAGGCCGAGACCCGTACCGGGGTGGACACGCTGGAAGGCGCTTTCCACCTGCCCGAACGGCGCCATCACGGTCGGGATATCGGTCGAGGCGATGCCGACGCCGGTGTCCCGGATCGTAATCGCCAACTCGCCGACCCCGGTCAGATGCGCCGACAACGATATCCGGCCACCGGCGGGCGTGAACTTGATCGCGTTCGACAGCAGGTTCGACAGGCACTGCTTGAGCTTGGTCGTGTCGCACAGCAGGGTCGGGCTGGGCGCCGGCAGGTCGGCCTCGAATGACAGCCCGCCTTCGTCGAAGCGGCCGTTGAACAGGCGGCGGGTCGATGCGACCAGTTCGTCGAGGGCGATCGCGCCCTCGTCCAGCGCCTCCCCCCCGGCTTCGATCTTCGACAGGTCCAGGATCTCGTCGATGATCGACAGCAGATGCTTGCCCGAGCTGTTGATGTCCTTGGCGTAGGAATCATAGCGGTCGAGATTCTCGCTTCCGAAAATCCGGTTCATGATGATCTCGGAGAAGCCGATGATCGCGTTGAGCGGGGTCCTCAGCTCATGGCTCATATTGGCCAGGAATTCCGACTTGGCCCGGTTGGCAATCTCCGCCCGCTCTTTCGCTTCGCGGAGCGACCGGCCGTTCTCGAACGCCGCGGTGATGTCGCTGCCGACGCCCCGATAGCCGTCGAAGGCGCCGTGTTCGCTGAAACAGGGCTTGGCCGAGACCGAAAGATAAATCGCTGAGCCATCCGGCTTGGGATAGCGCAGGCGTACGCCGCGAATGGCCTTCTGTTCGTCGAACGGTATCAGCTTGGTCCAGCTCTCGGCGTCGGCAGCATAGCCGCGCAGGAACTCGGTGGCGTTCTGCCCAAGCACGCTCGATGGCGCGCTGCCGGTCAGCGTGAAATAGAGCTCGGAGACGAAGGTGATCCTGCGATTGGCATCGACCTCCCAATACCAGTCTGACGCCACCTCGGCGTAATCGCGGAAGCGCTGCTCGCTTGAGGTGAGTTGACGGTCCAACGCCAGTTGCCGCCGGAACAGGCGCGCCGCGAACAAGACGCCGATCGCCCACAGAACGGCAGTGACCAGCCCCACCCCGGCGAAGATGATGTGCTTGGCGCTGCGCGAGGCGTCGCTCATATGGGCTGAGAAGCTGTTCTCGCGGGCCGTGATCTGCACATCGAGCTGGTTGAGCTTAGTGTGCTCGGCCCCCCGGTCGGTCGGGTCATGCGCTTTGATCTCAGTGCCGAGGGCGGCCAGCTGATCGATCAGGTCATCGGATTCCTTCCAGTCCACGATGGCGAGCGCAAAGGGCGGCCACCAGGAGAACTGGCGGAACAGACGGATCAGCTCGTCGACGTCCTCGGGATTGTTCTGGCCGCGCAACGCGGCCTCGGTGGCGGCCGCCCGGTCGAAATGCGGCGCCCCCAGCATCACCCGCGCATCGCGGTCGCCGCGTGGTATGGCGATACCGGCCAGGAAGGCATCGTAGTCCGCCTGGGAGCGGGATTCGATATAGCGGTTCAGCGCCAGGACGGCGAGCTTCTGACCCTTGGCATAACGCCCTTCGCCCACGGCGTAGGCGCGGATGCCGTTGACCACCTCGAGCGCGGTCCAGCAGGCTGCGAGGTCAATCAGCAGAAGGATGATGAAAGTCGCCGCCAGCAAGACAAAGCTTCGCACCTGGCCTCGGGAGACCCCAAGTACGCCGTTGGAGCGCGTGGACGGTGGCGAACTCAATCTCGGCATAGTCCCGATCGTAGCAAATAGCAGCGCATTCGATATAATTTTATTTAAATTTACAATAGAGCGCGCCGGCTATGCTTCAGTCCGTATTTTCATACAAGCGACAATTTATGCAAATTCCGGACCGTTTCGATAGCGCGTTGAAAAACCGTACGCCTTCTGCGAGCGATTGCCGGCATTGTAAAAAAGATCGACGCCTTTGAGTATCGTTTATCAATAATCCACAGAATATTTTGCGCCGAACCCGCTGCCCGATGCGCTGCCGAATGTGGAGTTGACCGAGATGTTGGGGGTGATCTCGACCTCAACGGTGGCCTGGGACGAATTGCTGCCGACGCCCTGGGCGACGCCGACGAATACGCCGTTGGCGATGTACTTGCCGCCGGAGACAGTGGTGCCTTTCGACTGGCTCTGGGTGCCGTTCTGGTTGGCGCCACCGCTCGACAGGTCCAGCCGGTCGAGCCCGACGGCGCTGCGGACCCGGTCCATCACGCCCGGGCCGCCCTGCGCCAGCTGTGCGGCCGCCGCGGCAAGCTGAAGCCCCTGGCTCGGGGTCAGCGAGCCGACATTCGAGCCGAACAGGACCCGCGCCAGGATCTCGTCCTGAGGCAGCGTCGGGTTTGAGCTCAGGGCCAGCTTGGGCGTGTTGGCGGTGCCGGTGACATTGACCTGGGCGGTGACCGATCCGGCGGTGGCGCTGGCCTGCACGTCCAGCACGGGGTCGATCGTCGTGCTGCCGTCGAAGCGGATGATGCCGCGGTCGATATTGAAGTTCTGGCCCAAGAGGTCGACCGAGCCATTGCCGACCTGCAGCTTGCCGGTCAGCACCGGTCCGGCCGTGGTTCCGCCGATATCGATATGGCCGTTCCATTCGCTGACGATGCCGTGCCCGCGCACGAAGAGTTGGCCGGGCGCATCGAGCGTGATCTGCAGCGAGACCGGCGCCACCGGCTCGGCCTTGGGTGCCTCCCCGTTCTCGCGTCCGCCAACTTCGATCACGTCGAGCGACACCACACTCGCCGGCAGGCGGTCGGGAATATAGATCTGGGCATTGCGGACCTTGAGCCCACCCGAAACGCCCATCGCCTTCAGCGTGCCCAGCAGCTTCAGGTCGCCGTCGGCATCGATGGTCATGTCGTCGCCGCGCGCGACCAGGAAGTCGCTGAAATTCAAGTTGAACTCCACGGCGGCCGGAGACTTGCCGAGATCGACCGAGCCCGAGGCGCCCACCTTGCCTGATTTGCCGTCGGTGGCGGCCAGATGGTCCAGCACGAAGCGTTCGCCCGAGGTCGTCAGCGCCAGATCGATACCGTCCAGCTCTGTGCCGAGCGCCATATTGGCATAGTGCCCCCCGGTGATCGCGATGCGGCCACTCGGGTGCGGGGCGGCCGTCGTGCCGCTGACATCGACATCGATCGAGAAATTGCCGGAAACCCGGTCCTCGCCCAGAGGCACGATCGAGGTCAGGTTCTCCAGCTTGCCGCCGCCTTTGACGGCGAGCGCCAGGGAGGCGTTTTTGACCACGCGAGGCTGCAGCGTGCCGAGATCGAAGGCGAAGGGGACCGCGCCCGTCAGCGCCAGCGATTCGCCGCTGCCGCTGGCGAGCTTTACGTCGAGCCCCACCTTGTCGCCGCGCCAGTCGGCGTCCGCGGTCAGGTTCAGCACCGGCCGGGGCAGGGGGCCGTCGGTCTCGACATCCAGTCCCTTGGTGGACAGCGCGACATGTGCCTCGGGATGCTGCGGGGTACCGGACAGCTTGATCTGCCCGTCCAAGGTGCCGCCGACGGCAGGCTTGCCGGCCAGGAAGGCGAGGGGATGCAACGGCAATTGTCGGATCGCAATATTGGCCGAGGCGACCTTCGGCGACAGCGCCGCGTCGCCTTCGATCGCCCCGCCATCGACCGACAGGGCCAGGCCGGTCACGCGGTAGGCTTGGGGCGCGACGGTAATTGTCGCTGTTTTGGTCAGCGCGATCGTGTCTTTCCCGGTCTTGGCCGTCAGCGAGGCGAGGCGAAGGGTATTGGTTCCTGCCTGCACTGTCGCCGAGCCGGCCATCTCGATGGAGAACGGGTCGCGTGCCCGGCCATTGGCCTTGAAGCGGAAGTCGGTCGTCTTGCCCTTGGCGGCGACATGCGCCTCCGCCCCGGTCACAGCTCCCCCATTGGTCGAGATCCCGGCGACGACCAGGTCCAGCGTGCCGCTCTGGCGCGCCAGATCGCCGGACAGCGTTCCGTTGATGGATGCATGGGTGACGCCTGTGGAATGCGGACTGGCGCCCAGCGCCAGATGCTCGATCGTCGCCTTGATCGGACCCTGGCCGCCATTGGCCGGCAGATTCAGCGATAGATCCACCTTGCCGGCAAGCGGCAGCCCGGCGACGCCGGACCAGACCGACAGGTCGCCGATCGCGGCCGTCAGCTTGCCCGAGAAGCGCTGGGCGGCTGGCGCCGCAACCAAGGCCCCGTCGACCGATCCGCCGGTGCCGGAAAGCTTCAACCGGCTGAGGCGGAATGTCTGCGGATCGTCGCGGGCGAATTCGGCGTCGATGGTTTCGTTGAGCTTCCCCGAGACGATTCTGCCCTTGGCGGTCGCCGCGCCGTTCAGCCCCTGCGGCGCCTGGATCGTGGTTTCGAAATGATCGATCTTGGTGGCGCCGAAGACCAGCCGGTCCACAGTAGCCTGGGCATCCAAGGTCGGCGCGTCGAGCGTGCCGCCCGCTGTCGCGGTCAGCTTGCCGCTGCCGGCCAGCGGGCTCTTCACTGCGACCGACAGCGCCTTCAGGTCGGTCAGGCTCGCCGTCACCGTCCCGTTGACGGCTTGGTCGCCAGGATTGAAGCCGCCGTTGCCTTCGATCCGCGCCCGGCTGGTCGCAAGCACCAGCGAGCCTAAGGTCACCTTGCCGGCGGCGTCGCGAGTGCCGTCGGCGTCGATGGTGAGGCCGCCGGCCAACAAAGCGTCCGCCGCCGGCGTGCCCGTCCGCAGATTGTCGCCCTTGCCGGTGACCTTGGCTGTGATCGTTTTGGCGCGGTCGGTGCTGACGGCGATGTCGAGGTTGGCCGCGCCCGCCAGCGGAAGCTCGAACATCTTGCCGATCACCGACAGGTCGGCGGCGGTCAAGGTCGCCTTACCGTCGGCGATGTCATTCTTGAAGCTGCCGGCGCCCTTAAGGTCGATGCCGCTGCCGTTCGCGGTCAGGTCGCGTATGTCGACCGATTGTCCTTTGGCATCGGCGGTTCCGGCAACATGCAGCGCGAGCGCGCCGTAAGACATGCCGGTGGCGGCATCGTTCAGCGCATCGGCAGTGGCGTCGACCGTCAGGTCGAAGGCCGGATCGTCCTTGGCCGGTCCGTCCTTGCCGTTCGCCTTGGCGTTGATCTTCAGCCCCTCGACCGCGATGTCGCCGAAGGTCAGCCCGCCGGTTTCGCTCACTGTCATGTTCGGCCGGTCGACGGTGCCGCCTAGGGTCATGTCGATCGCGATTGCGCCCGTTGTCGGCTTGCCGACCAGGGAATTGGCAACGCCGGTGTCGGGAACCGCGATATGCAGCTTGCCGTCCAGCGCGCCCTGCGCCGTCCGGCTGCCCTGCATGTCGAACTGCACCGCCGCCAGCGCGATATGGGACGACGCAAGGCTGGAGCCGCCTTTGCCGTCATCGGCGGCGGTGATGTCGAACGTCACAGTCTCGCCGATCAGCGGCCGCAGATTCTCGGCCAGCAAGGGGGTGATCGATGCTCCGCCTTTCAGTGCAACCCGGCTTCCGTGTCCGGCTGCGATGCCGATCGTCGCGTCGCTGTGGATGCCTTGGCCCGACAGGAAATGGAACTGCCCCTGCCAGCCGGACAACGGGCCGCTGCCGTCGAGCGTGACCCGAAGCGGCAGGTGATCGGTCCGCGCCATTGCGGCATCGAGCAGGATGCCGGTCGGCTCATTGATATCCAGCTTCAGCGCCAGCGCGTTGGCGGCGACGTCGTATTTCGCGTCGAGCAGGCCGGCCCCCGGTTGCCCATCTGTCCGGGCGAGGTTGACCACAAGGTCAGCACGGTCGGTGGTCAGCAGGCCATGGGCGCTGATCGATGCCGAGGCATTGTCGCCGCCCGCCAGCGCTGGGGCGATGGCGAGCCGCCCGACTTGCAGCTCACGCAGCTCAACCGCCACCGGCAGGCGGGGCAGAGCCAAACCGGACGAGCTGCTGGAGGGCTGCGCCGGCGCCGGCTGGCGCAGCACGGTGATCGCGTCGGCGGTCAGCGCGTCGACCCGGAGCCGCCCGTGCAGCAACGCGCTCGGCGACCAGGCGAGCGCCGCCCTGTCGATGGTGAGCCACGGCCCGCCGGCGTCGCCCAATGCGATCCGGTCCACGGTGATGTCGAATGGCACCAATCCCTGGATATTTCCAACAGTGATGCTGCTGGCCGGCGTCGACAGCGACCTGGTCAAGGTCGCGGCGACCCAGGCCTTGCCGGGGCCGGTCTGCAGGAAGGCGAAGCAAGCCGCGATAACGCAGACGAGCCCACCAAAAGTCCACAGTGCGATCTTTCCGGCGCGGCGCATCAGAAAGCCTGCCCCAGGCTGACATAGATCTGGAAGGGCCGATCGCCGCTGCGCCGATGCAGAGGTGCGGCGATGTCGAAACGGAGCGGCCCCAGGCCGGTATAATAGCGCGCACCGATGCCCGCGCCGAGGAACACCCGCTTGCTGAGGTCGGGGAAGCTGGTGTCGTAGACATTGCCGGCATCGAGGAACGGCACGATGCCGATCGTCTCGGTCAGTTTGTAGCGGAACTCCAGGCTGGCCTCGGCCGAGGACAGGCCGCCGATCGGCGTGTCGTTGGCGTCGATGGGTCCGGCGCGCTGGAAGCCGTAACCCCGCACGGACCCGCCGCCGCCGACATAATAGCGCTTGTCCTTCGGCATATCGGCGAGGCTGACACCCGCGGTGGCGCCGAGTGCGCCCAGGATGGCGATAACATAGCGGTCGCTCGCGCCGAGCCGCTGATAGTAGCTGGCGCTGGCGCGCCCGGTGATGAAGCTGAGGTTGCTGTTGCCGGGATCGGTATAGGGGGTGATCGTGACGGCTTCACGATCACCGGTCGTCGGGTTCAGCAGATCATCGGACCCGTCGTGCTTCAGGTAAACCGGGATGCCGATCAGCGTGTAGTGCTGGCGCAGCTCGTAATCGCTGATCGTCGCATGCTCCAGCGACAAGCCGGCGCCGATCACGACATTCTGGATGATCTTGTACTCGAAGCCGTTGAACCACTTATAGCCTTCGCTGGTATAGGCGTTGGCATCCTCCTTGCCGACCGTCGCGGTGCTGAGAAAATCCCAGCCGACGCCGAACACGTCCGGCTTGCGGAATTCGCCGGTGATCGCCTTGTCTTCCTGGCCGGCCACGATGCTGAATTTCAAGTCCTCGGCCTCACCGAACAGGTTGCGATGCTCCCAGCTGGCATTGAAGGCGACACCCTCGGTCGAGGCATATGAGGCGCCGGCGGCGATAGAGCGGGGCAGGCGCTCGGTGATATCCACCTCCATCGGCGTGATGTCGGGAACCGGTCCTTTTTCCGTAGTGATGGCGACCGTGCTGAACAGGTTCGATGCGATCAACTGGTCGCGTGTCTTCTCGACCTTATCGACATCGTACGGCTGGCCTTCCTGCCAGCCGAGATGGCGGCGGACATAGTCCTCGTTGACGTCTTCCAGCCCCTTGATCCCGGTCGCCCCGAAGGATGCGGTGGGGCCGGGGTCGAGGAAATAGACCACGGTCATGAGATGCGTGCCGTGATCGATCGTCACCTTGCGCGTCTTCACGCTGGCGAAGGGATAGGCCTTGGCGCGAAAGACGCGCTCGATCCTGGCATTTGCGGCGGCGACCGGGGCGGAGTAGGCGGCTTTGCCAGGGTCAAGATCCAGGCTTTCGGCCGTGATCGACGGCACGCTCGCCGGCAGCGGTTTGCCGTCGGCGCCGACGACCGTGACCAAGCCCAGCAGATATTGCGGGCCCGGCGTCACTGTCACGGTGATCTTGACGGGGGAGGCCTTGGAATCGATCGCGACGTCGATCGTGCTGTCGTAATAGCCGTAGGCGCGGGCCACGGCGTTGAAGCGATCCTTGTCCTCCGCGGCCCGGCTGCGCAACGCGGCGTCGGAATCCGGCGGCTTGTCGGACAGGGCGTCGAGTTGCGACGCATCTTCGAGCGCACTGTCCAGTCTGTCGTCGCCGGTGGGGTTGAAGGTGACGTCGTAGGGTACTTCGGCGCGTGCGGAGCCACAGACGGCAGCCGCGAGCAGGAGGCCGAAAATCAGGTGGGGTGCGGTGTGATACGTCTTCGGCGGCACTGCGAGGGTAACAGTCAGCATTTGCGGGTGTTCCGCTATAGCATGTGACTTAGCCGAGGCGGCGCACTTCCACGGGGGCGCCGACCCGCTGCACCATTTCGGCGAGAGGTTCGATCGCCACGGCCATATGATGGGCATTGGCATGGACGATCTTCCCGTCCTCGATGGCAAAGGCGACATGGCCGGGCCAGAATACCAGATCGCCGGCGCGGGGCGGCGCATCGCCGAGCACCCGCTGGCCGACCGACGCGCGTTGCGGGGCGCTGTCGCGCGGCACGGTGATTCCAGCGGCCGCCAGTGACAGCTGCACCAAGGCCGAACAATCCAGCCCTTGGGCGGTCCGCCCGCCCCAGAGATAGGGCACCTCAAGGAACCGCTTGGCGGTCATGAGGTAATTGGGTTCGGTCGTGCCGATGGGGGAGAGATGGCTCGCCGGAACCCATATGCCCGGCGCCAGCTCCGCGAAGCCGTTGTGTTCATCGGCGGTATGGGTGCGCGACATGAAGCTCAGCCCGCCGATCGGCGGCGACCTGAGATTGGGTTCGGGATAGGCGAGAGTGCGCAGCGCCGTCACCAGATGGGTCGGGGCCGGCCCGGACTCGCCCAGGGCCGCCGCATGCATGAAGCCTTTATAGCCGTCGGTCAGGCTCTCGATCTCGGCCCAGTCGGCGCGGCTGAACATGACCATGACCTCTTCGCCGAACAGCAGTTCGGTCAGCGCCTCGGCCCTGTCGTCCGGGCGCTTGCGCAGGAAGGCGCTCGGCGCGGCGATGCGCATGCGGGTAGCGGTCATTTGCCGTAGCGGTCCGACAGCATGCGGAACAGGCCGCGCAGCACGAAGGCCTCGCCGCCGACAGGCCGGCCGGGGCGGGCGCTGGCATTCCAGGCATAGAGGTCGAAATGCGCCCACTCCACCTTGGGCTTCACGAAGTCCTGCAGGAACAGGGCGGCATGGATCGCCCCGGCGAAGGAGTTGGAGGCGTTGTTGTTGATGTCGGCGATCTTGCTGTCCATGTTCCGGCGATAAGGCTGCCACAGCGGCATCCGCCAGACCGGATCATCGGCGGCGGCACAGGACTTCAGAATATCCTCCGCCAGCGCGTCGGTGGCGAACAGCGCCGGCAGGTCCGGCCCCAGCGCGACACGGGCGGCGCCGGTCAGCGTGGCGAAATCGATCACCGCGACCGGGTTGGCCTCGCAGGCTGCGTCCAGCATGTCGGCCAACACCAGCCTGCCTTCGGCGTCGGTATTGCCGATCTCGACCGTCATGCCGGCGCGGGTCTTGATCACGTCGCCGGGGCGGTTGGCGTTGGGGCCGATGGCGTTCTCGGCGATGCCCAGCAGGATGCGCAGCCGCACCTTCAGCTTTGCGTCCATGACCATCTGGCCCAGCGCCAGCGCGTGGGCCGCGCCGCCCATGTCTTTCTTCATCAGGTCCATGCTGGACCCGGTCTTGATGTCCAGCCCGCCGGTATCGAAGGTGACGCCCTTGCCGATCAGCGTGACCTCGGGGTGGTGGGCATTGCCCCAGCGCATATCGACCACCCGCGGCGTCTCGGCGGCGGCTTTGCCCACGGCATAGACAGCAGGGAAGTTGGCGCGGATCAGGTCGTCGCCGGCAGTGATATGGCAGATCGCGCCATGTGCGACGGCG
>DATBAZ010000018.1:0-10886 GCA_036271255.1 Alphaproteobacteria bacterium | reverse complement strand
CCCACCCGCCTCCGCCCAGTCCGCCGCTTCGGCTCCAGACACCCTGGATGAGGTGGTCGTCACCGCCACGAAACGTGCCGACAATATTCAGGATGTACCGATTTCCGTGCTGGCCGTGACCGGGGAGACCTTGGAGCGGCAGAACATCCGGGATTTCGATGATCTGGTGAAGGTCGTGCCCTCGCTCACCATCACGAAAACCTCCCAGCCTGCGAACAACTCGATCAACATCCGCGGCATCGGCACCTACGCCTATTCGATTGCGACCGAACCGTCGGTGGCGGTCGTCATCGACGATGTGCCGCAGGCCTTTCAGGCGGAAGCCTTTGCCGCCCTCGCCGACGTTCAACAGGTGGAGGTCCTGCGCGGACCGCAAAGCACATTGTTCGGCAAATCCGCCTCGGCCGGTGTCGTCAACATCACCACCCTGCCCGTCTCGGACGTGTGGACGGGCCGCGCCGGCGTGCTGTTCACAGGCGATGACGAGCAGCGTTATGAGGCGACGCTCTCAGGCCCGATCGCCGATAATCTGCGCATCCGCCTGTCGGGCAATTATAGCCATTACCGCGGAAACATTTTCAATCTCGGCACGAACGATTGGCTGAACGGCGCCTCCGACGCGACGCTGCGCGGCAAGCTGGACTTAACGCCCAGCGACGACTGGGACGTCACCCTGTCGCCCTATTACACCCATCAGCTCGCCTCATGCTGCGCCGGCGCGGAGTATTTCGTCAGCCCAGGCGTCACCTTTTCCAAGGCCGGCATTCCGCAATCGGCCATCCTGCAGGGGATCACGCCCGGCCCGAACAATACGCTCACCCGGATGGACGTCGACGCCAAGGGCAACTCGGTCGATTTCGGCACCGGCCTGAGAATCCGTCACGATCTCGGCGGCGGGTTCACTTTCCTGTCGATCACCTCCTACGACCGCTACTTCCTACACGACTTGCAGGATACGGACTCCAGCGCGTTCGATTTCAGCACCCTGGTTCCGCAAGCGCCGCCCGGCGGATCGGCCAATGGCGGCGCGTTCAAGATCGATTCCGTAACGCAGGAGCTGCGGCTCACCTCGCCGGAGGACGACCGCTTCCGCTATGTCGGCGGCTTCTTCTTCAGCCGCACCGGGTCGGAACGGTTCTTCGTGCGTGGCTCCAACGACCTGGGGACCTATAACGGCCTCACCTCCCTGCCGAGCACCAACAGCACTGCATATTCCGGCTATGTCGCGCACGCGGCGGCCAGCAACTACGCGCTGTTCGCCGAGGGCACGTACGGCCTCACCGAGGCGCTGGACTTCATCGGCGGGCTGCGCGTCAATTATGAGGCGATCAGCTACAACTTCTTCGATTTCGGCAACAACGTGACTTACGGCGCGCCGGACTGCTCGACCAAAAGCTCGACGGTGACCGTCCATACCTGCGACGACGACGTCGCGCTGACAGGACGGGCCGGTTTCCAGTATCATATCACGCCGGATGTCATGGCCTTCGCCACCTACACGCGCGGGTACAAGGGCATGGCCTATGACCTGACCAGCACGCTGACCAGCCGCTCGCCTGTTGCAAGCGGCCCCCTGACCGGCCTGCCGACAGCCGACGCGGTGGCTTCCAAGCAGCCGATCCCCGCGGAGACGGTCAATGCCTACGAGATCGGCATCAGGAATTCGTTCTGGGACCGGCGCCTCATCTGGAATCTGACGCTCTTCGATGAGGAGTTCGCGAACTTTCAGGCGCAAAGCCGGGACCTGCTGACCGGCCAGAATGTACTGAACAGTATCGGGCAGGTGCATTCGCGCGGCATCGAGAGCGAGGTCTCAGCCCTGATCGATCCTCAATTCTCCACGAACTTCGCCGTGACCTATAACCTCGCGACCTTGGACAGCTTTCCGAACGCCGCCTGTTTCGGAGGGCAGACAACGACACAGGGTTGCGTCGACGGGCAGCAGGATCTTTCCGGCAAGCCACTGTTCAATGCACCGCGCTGGAACTTCGTACTCAGCGGAAATTACGACATTCCGATCAGCACCGACCTGACCCTGTCCGTCGGCGCCAGCTATCACTGGCAATCCAAGGTGATCTACAGCCTGCTGCAGGATCCCGATTCCCTACAGGGCGCCTATGGCGTCGCCGATCTGTCGATGTCGCTGGACGGCGACTGGTGGCGGGTCACGGGATTCGTCAACAACCTGTTCGATGAGCGCTACGCGCTGACCATCGGCCGCGATGCCCAGTGGAACATCAACCCCGGCGGAACGCCTGCCACCGACGCCCTCACCTGGAAACCCGCGCGGGACAGCTTCCGCTATTTCGGCGTGCGCGCCTCGGTCACATACTGAGATGTCGGTGTTCCCGGGAAATCCTCATGACCCTTGAAGGATATGACGAATTCTGCCGGACGCTCCCGGCAACGACCACCGTGGTCCAGTGGCGCGGATCGCATGTCTGGAAGGTAGGCGGCAAGGTGTTTGCGATTGGCCATGAGGACGATCACCAGCTGAGCGTCACCTTCAAGGTCAGCGACATCGCGTACGAACTGCTCGGAACACAACCCGGCTTGCGCCCGGCGCCGTATCTCGCGTCACGCGGCATGAAATGGATTCAGCATTATGCCAGGCCCGGGCTGAGCGACGCAGAACTACGGGACTATATCCGGGAAGCGCATGCGATCGTTTCGCGGGGCTTGTCGAAAAAACGGCGGGCCGAGCTTGGTCTCGCCACGCGTCAACCCGCGATGGCGAAAGCCTCCCCCACTGCGCGGTAGGCCTGGTCGATGGCGCTGTCGGTATATGCCGCAGCGCCGGAATCGGAGTTGGCGATCGTGATGCGGCCGAACGGGGCGCGGCCGACGACATGGGGCTGCTCGCGCTCGGTCCAGTCGGGGTCGAACAGCGGGTTGTATTCGTAGGCATAGCCGTGCGGCCAGCGATTGACGGTGATGCCGGTGATGTCCCGCGCCGCGTCGAACCCGGCCGGTCCCAAGGTGCGCTGAAGCTGGTCCCGGATGGCGCGCTCGAACGTTTCGAACGGCGTGGCCAGCAACTCCTCGCGGCCGGCCTTGTTCTGGTCGCGCTCGGAGAGGCCGGGCTTGCAGGGGGTCTGGAACATGCGGATCAGGATCGGCTCGTCGGGCGAGCGCGGGCTTTTATAGTCGCCGATATCGACGGTCGGGTTGAGGCCGAAGCCGGTATGGTAGGAGCCGGGCGCATAGACATGCTGGACGCCCAGCGTCTTGAAGGCCCGCCAGTTGCTCAGCGCCACCGTGGTGTAGACCAGCGGCGTCTTCACCAGATAGTGCAGCGCCGCCTTCTGCGGCTCCGGCATCTCCGGGCACAGATAGGGGATCATCATGTTCCAGGAGGCCATGACGCAGAGCCCGGCGCGGGCGGCGTGGAGCTGACCTGCCCGGGCATAGATCACCTCGACCGCGGGCTTGGGCGTCTTTTCGTCGACATTGGTGACTTTCACCGCCAGGCTGGACAGCCGGACGCGGATCGGCGCGCCCGGCCGGTCCAGTTTGGTATAGTCGGCCTTGGCGGTGACGATGTCGTGCGCGTCATGGCCGGTCAGCACGCCGGGCACGAGGCTGCGCACCAGCAGGCGAGCGATCGAGGCATTGCCGTCGGGGAAATGAAAGGTGTCCGAGCCGCCTTCGGAATAGCCCGAGGCGGTGACGCCCATATGCGGCGCCGGACCGGGCTCCAAGCCCAGCCCGTCGAAGCCGGGCATCTTGAACGGCCAGACCTCCAGCGCGCCGACCCCATCGATACCGATACCCCATTCGCCATGGGTCATCGCCTGGAAGACTTTGACCACGCCGGGGTCGCACTTGGCGACTTTCACGAGGTAATCGGCATAGGACATGCGCGATAGCTTTGCCTTCTTCTCGTCGGACGACAGGCCGGGCATGTAATCTGTCTTGGCCTCATAGAGGCGGACGATATCGGCCTTCACCTGCGGCGACAGCGGCGCGTCGGCCAGGATCTGGCTCCACGGCTTGCCCTCGGTCTCAGCGACCAGTTTGTCCGCTCCGAACGTCTCCTTATCGAAGAAGATGCCGCGGCCGAGGCCCAAGGACTTGTAGAAATCTTCCTTGCTGCAGTCCTCGTCGAGCTTCACCGGATCGACGCCGAGCTTTTTCAGCAGGCCCGAGGCAACGACGCTGTAGGGGCGCGGGCTGTCGATCTCCAGCGTACCGCCGTTCATCAAGGCGAGCTTGCCATTCAGCGTGAACTCGTTGCGTTTGGCGTGGCCGCCGAAATCGTCGTGATTGTCGAGGATCAGTATCTTGGCGTCGGGCTTGCGCTCGCGAAAGAAATAGGCGGCTGATAGGCCGCTGATACCGCCGCCGACGACGATGAGGTCGTAATGTTCCTCATCGCCCGGTAGCCTACCGGCCGGCACCTTGAGCGTGCCGTCGCGCAGCGCATGCGCCGCCTCGAAGGACCCGGGATGGCTGCCGCGCAGGCCGGTGCGGGCCGGCGGGTAGTAACCGGTCTGGTCCTGGGTCGCGGCATCGGCAAGCGCGGAGTGCGCGCCGCCCAGCATCGCCGCCCCGGCAGTCAGCGCCACCCCGTTCAGGAAGTCGCGCCGCGCGATCGGACGGTCCATGCCGAGCGTCTTGTCATCCATTGATTCAGGCCCTCACTTCCCGCCAGGTCGCCTCGACCGCGCGGGTGAACAGTTCGACGAATTCCGCGATCTCGCCGTCGCCGATGGTCAGCGCCGGGGAGAAGATCATCGTGTCACGCACGGCCCGCATCATCAGGTTGTTGGCGAGGCAGTGCTTCCGGCAGATCATGCCAACGCCCATGTCGGATGGGAACATCTGCCGCGTGTCGCGGTCCCGCACCAGCTCGATCGCGCCGACCAGCCCCTTGATCCTGATCTGGCCGATCAACGGGTGGTCGCCGATGGCCGCCTGCAAGGCGGCGAACAGCTTGGCGCCCTGCTTCATCCCCCGCTCGACCAGCCCTTCATTCTCGATGATGTCCAGATTGGCCAGCGCCACGGCGCAGGAGACCGGGTGGCCGGAATAGGTGAAGCCGTGGTGGAACTCCCCACCCTCCTCGATCAGCGTCTCGGCGACGCGGTCGCCGACCATCACCGCCGAGAGCGGCACGTAGCCCGAGGTGATGCCCTTCGCCAGCGACATCAGGTCCGGCTTGATGCCGTAAGTGTGCGAGCCGAACCAGGCGCCGGTGCGGCCGAAGCCGCAGATCACCTCGTCGGCCGCCAGCAGGATATCGTGCTCGCGGCAGATGCGCTGAATCTCGGGCCAGTAGGTGTCCGGCGGGATGATGACGCCACCGGCGCCCTGGATCGGCTCGCCGATGAAGGCAGCGACATTCTCGGGCCCCAGTTCGAGGATCTTGGCCTCGAGTGACTTGGCGGCGGCGATGCCGAACTCGGCCTCGCTCATCTCGCCGCCATGGCCGAACCAATAGGGCGTCATCACCTGGGCGAAGAACGGCAGGTCGCCCGCCTGATTGTGCATGTCGACCATGCCGCCGGCCGAGGCCCCGGCCAGTGTCGAGCCATGATAGCCGTACTGCCGGCTGATCACCCATTTCTTCTTCGGCCGCCCTTTGAGCGCCCAGTAATGCCGCACCAGCCGGATGATCGAATCCACCGCCTCGGAACCCGAGGTGGCGAAGAAGACATGGTTCATATCCATGCCGACCAGCTTGGCAAGCCGCGCCGCCAGCTCGATCGCCGGCGGCGTCGCCGTCTTGAAAAAGGCGTTGTAGAAGGGCAGCTGCATCATCTGCGCCGACGCCGCCTCGGCCAGCTCCTTGCGGCCGTAGCCGACCGTGGTGCACCACAGCCCTGCCATCAGATCGAGGATGCGGGTGCCGTCGGAATCCCACAGATGAAGTCCTTCGGCGCGGACGATGATCCGGCTGGTCTCCTGATGGAGCGCCTTGTGATCGGTGAAAGGATGGAGGAAATGCGCGGAATCCAGCGACTTCCATTCTGCCGTCGTACGCGCACCGGGGTCGATCGTGAGTGCCATGGTCAAATCCTGATCCAGACGGTCTTCGTCTCGGTATATTTGTCGATCGCGTGCAGCGACTTGTCCCGGCCGATGCCGGACTGCTTATAGCCCCCGAACGGGGTGGTGATGTCGTCGGCGTCGAAACAGTTCACATAGACGATCCCGGCCCTGACCCGCCGCGCCATGCGGTGCGCGGTCGAGATGTTGGCCGTCCAGATCGCCGCGCCGAGACCGTAGACGGTGCTGTTTGCGATTGCGATCGCCTCGTCTTCGCCGTCGAACTCGATGATCGAGAGCACGGGACCGAAAATCTCTTCCCGCGCCACCTTCATGCCGGGCGTCACCTTGTTGAGCAGGGTCGGGGCGACGAAGGCGCCGCCGGTTTCCTTCAGCACCTGATCACCGCCGGCCGCGACCTGAGCGCCCTCGTCTCGTGCGGACTGGATGTAGCCCAGCACGGTCTTCATGTGCCCGGCGCTGATCAGCGAGCCGTTGACCGTCGCCGGATCGAGCGGATCGCCCGGCGCCCAGGCGCCGGTGTGCTTCTTGAGCCCCTCCAGGAACCGGTCCTTGATCTTGCGGTCGACCAGCAGGCGGGAGGCGGAGGTGCACATCTCACCCTGGTTGAAGAACACGCCCTCGAGCGTGGCGGCGACGGCGGCGTCGATGTCCGGGCAATCGGCCATGACGATATTCGGGGTCTTGCCGCCGCATTCCAGCCAGACCTTCTTCATGTTTGACTGACCGGAATAGGTCAGGAACAGCTTGCCGACCTCGGTCGAGCCGGTGAAGGCAATGCAGTCTACATCCGGATGCAGCCCCAGCGCCTTGCCGGCCGTCTCGCCGAAGCCGGGCACGACGTTCAGCACGCCCGCCGGCAGCCCGGCCTCTATCGCCAGCTCGCCCAGGCGCAGCACAGAGAGGGGAGACTGCTCCGCCGGCTTCAGCACCACCGAATTGCCGGCGGCCAAGGCGGGCCCCAGCTTCCAGCACGCCATCATCAGCGGGAAATTCCACGGGACGACCAGCCCGACCACGCCCATCGGCTCCTTGACGATCAAGGCGACATCGTTATCCCCGGTCGGCGCGATCTGGTCATAGACCTTATCGCAGGCCTCCGCGTAATAGGCGATCGCGTCCGACGCAGCGCGCAGATCGATGGAGAGCGCCTGGGTAATCGGCTTGCCGACCGACAGCGTCTCCAGCAGCGCCAGTTCCTCGCGATGCTCCCGCATCAGCTCGGCTAGGCGAAGCAGGATGTCCTTCCGCTCGCGCGGCTTCAGCCCGGCCCAGCGGCGGTCCTCGAAGGCGGCACGCGCGGATTTGACCGCTACGTCGATATCGGTGGCGTCGCAGCAGGCAACCCGCGCCCACTCCCGGCCGTTCGCCGGATCGACCATCGGGAATTGCTTGGCCGACACAGCGGGCGCCGTACGGCCGTCGATAAAGGCAGGCCAGTCGCGCCGCGCCTCATGCGCACGCCGCCGCCAGTGCTCCAGGGTCTGTTCCGTCATGATCCCACAAGTGTGATCACAGATTGAATTTGGTCAACCCCCTTTGCGTAACATCTATGTTTCGCTCTCTCCATCAAACTATCAGTTTTTCTCTGTTCGTGGCGTTTTCACCACAGTCGGCCGGAAAAAATTAGTGCACTGCAAACGTTACGTGATCACAGTAGCTTGACAGATCACAGACGAGGTGAAACCGTCCTGCAAAACCAGCGGGGCCCGTTAATGAGCCATATGTCAGACTGCCGTAAGCCGCTCTTCGCCTCGACGGCGCTCGTCTCCCTCATGCTCGCCTTTCCTACTGCGGCGCAAAATGCCGACGCGCCGCCGGCTGCGGCGCCGGCTGTGCCGGGCCAGATGGAAGAGATCACCGTCACGGCGACACGCCGTTCGGAATCGCTCAGTAAGGTGAGCGAAAGCGTCAGCGCCTTCGGTCAGGCCAAGATGGAGGTGCTGAACGTCAAATCCTTTGCCGACCTGGCCAAATTTACCCCCGGTGTCGATTTCGACCCTGATTCGAACGCGATCTCGATCCGCGGCATCAAGTCGGACGCCGGCTCGGCCACGACCGGCATCTATATCGACGATACCCCGATCCAGCTGCGGTCCCTCGGTCTCAACGCCAACAACGCCCTGCCCTATGTCTTCGACCTCGACCGGGTGGAGATCCTGCGGGGCCCACAGGGAACGCTGTTCGGCGCCGGATCCGAGGGCGGCACGGTGCGATACATCACGCCGCAGCCGAGCCTGACCGATTATAGCGGCCAAGTGCATACCGAGCTTTCCGGCACCGAAGGCGGTGGAATGAATTTCGAGGGCGGTCTGGCCGTCGGCGGCCCGATCGTCGAAGACAAGCTCGGTTTCCGGATTTCGGGCTGGGCCCGGCGCGATGGCGGCTATATCGACAAGATCGATCCCTATAACGGCCAGCTGACCGAGCCGGATACCAACCGCACCAACACCTATGTCGTGCGCGCGGCTTTTACCGTCGCCCCGATCGACAACCTGACCATCACCCCTGCCTATAACTTCCAGCAGCGGTCGCAGAACAACTATAACCAGTACTGGGTCGGCCTGTCGGATCGCAACGACGGCAAGTTCATCGACGGCACGCCCGAGAACATGCGCGACGACGACCGCTTCGACCTGGTCAGCATGAAGGTCCAGTACGACCTGGACGACATCCAGCTGATCTCCAACTCCTCATATTTCTCACGGTCCGAGCGGCTGCAGGGCTATAGCGGCACGCTCTACAACCTGTCCTATTTCCAGCAGATCACCAGCAGCGGCAGCGACCCGCAGGGCAATCCCTGCTCCAATAACTGTGCCAAGACGCATCCGGTCCTGCTGAACTCCGACGGCATCAACCTGCCGGGGTTCGGGCCGTACACGTCGCAGAACTTCATCACCAACAAGCAGAGCAACGTGACGGAGGAATTCCGCGTTCAGTCGACCGACAAGGAAGCCACGGTGCAGTGGGTGGCCGGCGTCTTCTATGCCCAGAACATGCAGAACAGCAACGAGGAGATCAACGACCCGCAGCTGCCTGCGCTGACCCAGTATCTGTGGGGCGAGAAGATGGTCCCCGCCTGGGGCCAGCTCCTGCTGCCGAACGGCGACGATTACGTCAACGACACGCACGGCCATGACCGGCAGGTGGCGCTGTTCGGCGACGTCACAGTGAATATCACCGACCAATGGAAGTTCACCGCCGGCCTGCGCTATGCCTGGACGCACTTCGATTTCCGCAACCTCAATACCGGCGCCCAGGACCTGCTCGACAACGGCGGCAAGCCGGCGACGCCGCGCGGCAAGGAGGACGAGGAACCGGTTACGCCCAAGGTCAGCCTGTCCTATCAGGTGACGCCCGACGACATGATTTACGGGACCATCGCCGAGGGCTACCGCATCGGCGGCGCCTCGCCGCCGCTGCCGCTGGCCGCCTGCGGCGGGCCTTTCCCGACCCAATACGAGTCCGACACGACCTGGAGCTATGAGATCGGCACCAAAGACCGCTTCCTGGACCGCCGGCTGCAGATTTCGACGAGCGCCTACTACGTTGAGTGGAACAACATCCAGCAGGCGATCTACGTCAATTCATGCGGCATCCAATACACGGCGAATGTCGGTGACGCGATCAGCGAAGGTTTCGACTTCGA
The DNA here is from genome assembly GCA_036271255.1 of Alphaproteobacteria bacterium. GTDB lineage: Bacteria > Pseudomonadota > Alphaproteobacteria > BOG-932 > Roseiterribacteraceae > BOG-932. The sequence continues at coordinate 1,225 of DATBAZ010000018.1, read as the reverse complement.
TGCCCAATATCAGATTACCGACAATCTGCAGCTGAGTGTGGCCATCGGCTATACCGAGGCCAAATATACGAAGAGCGCGATCGATCCTTCGACCGTAACGCATACCTCCAAGGGGGCCTTGCTTGCCCGCGCCGGCGATTCGCTGGATGTGGTTCCTTGGACCGGCACGATCGGCCTGCAATATAATTTCCTGGTCGGTGACGATCAGGCCTTCGTCCGCGCCGATTACGAGTTCACCAGCCGCCGGCATACGCCGATCATCGCCGAGGATCCGCAGACCGAATATTTCGATCCCGGCCTGCACGCCGATCCGGCGACCAACCTGGTATCGCTGCGCACCGGCATCACGCTGGACCAGTGGGAATTCAACCTGTTCATGGACAATGTCTTCGATGCCCACCCGCAGTTGGCGCTGCAGCATCAGGACGAGTTCACGAAGCTCTATACCGCCGAGACGTTCCGCCCGCGCACAACCGGCGTCACCGCTTCCTATCATTTCTGATCGATTGCCATGCAAACATCTCATTTAGGGGTGTTTGCCGGTTTTTCGGACCGGGAAGCTATGTTATCGGACTCGTAAGCCTACGAAGAGGCGCGAGGGACTTTGATTCGCTGTCAGCGTCATACCGGATGGACATGCGCCTGGGTGCTTTCGGTCGCTGCCGGCCTGACCGCCCTTGCGCCCGTGCGTCCTCTCCACGCTCAGCCGGCCGCCGACGAGCAGGCCGCTTTCGAGGAGATCACCGTCACCGCCCGTCGCCGTGACGAGCGGGTGCAGACCATCCCGATCGCCATCTCCGCCTTCTCCCAAGCCGATATCGACCGGCGTCATATCGAGCAGCTGAGCGATCTATCCAAGGCAGTGCCTTCGCTTTCGGTTGTCATGAACGGATCGGACGCGAATGCGCTCCATTCAGGCCAGGTCAGGCTGCGCGGCCTGCCGGGGGCGGAGGTTTATTTCGCCGACGTTCCGCTGGGCAGCACCGACGACACGCTGCTGACCGGCCTCAATCACAGCCTGACGCCAGGCTATTATTTCGATCTTGAATCCCTTGAGATCGACAAGGGCGCGCAAGGCACCTTGTTCGGCCGGCCGTCGGTCGGCGGGCTGATCGCGATCACGCCCAGGCACCCGACCGATCGTTTCGAAGGCTACGCCGAAACCCAGTTCGGCGATTACGGCGATAAGAAAAACGACTTCGCGCAGAACGTGCCGGTCGTTCCT
>DATBAZ010000017.1:0-3200 GCA_036271255.1 Alphaproteobacteria bacterium | reverse complement strand
GTCGGTAAATGGCGGCACTACGCCGACCTGCTCAGGCCGCTGGCGGCTCGGCTCGCCCTTTACCGTTAAGCGCGCCGATCACGCCGGCGACAGCCAGAAACGCGCAATTGACCCAAACCGCATAACCGGTCAGTGCGTGGGGGCCGAACCGCACGACGTCGGCGGCAACCAGCGCAACCAATCCGCCAACCAGCACCCAGCGAAGCCGCCTGGATACAAGCTGCCCGTTCGATGCCGCCAAACTCACGGCGACGATCAGCAATAGAAGCCCCCAGAAGGCCGGAGACGGCGGTATCCCAGCCACCAAGCTGCCCGCGCCGGACAGCGCCAGGGCGATCGGGCTTCCCCAAACCACCGCCATCCACGCCTTCTCAAGCCGTCGCGCAGGCCGTCCGCGGTCGCGGCGGCGGATCAGCCATATGGTGATGCCGCCGGCCGAGATCGCGCTCAGCGCCAACCCGAGGATGCCGTACAGCAGCTTCACCGGGATGCCGCCGAAGGTGCCGAAATGAAGCGACGCGGCGGCGGCATAGGCCTGAAGCCCGATCGCGCCGTCGGCAAAGCCGCCCTTGGCGATCAGCCTGGCGTTACCGTCGAAGAAGAACTGCTCGCCGCGCACCAGCCGGCCGGGGACGGTGGCCTCGACCAGGACATGCTGGCCCGCCGTGCCGGGGTTTTCCACCCCGACGAAGGTCGGATGACCCGGAACCTGCGCCAGCATCGCGGCAATGTCGGGAAACGGCGCCGGCGCGGGATCGGGCGCAATGCGGGGACCTTCCAGCACCTGGGTCACGCGCGCGGTGTCGCCGCCATAGCCGGCCCAGGCGACGGCGAGGACCAGCAGGAACGACAGGCCGAAGAACGCGCCGGTCAGGGTCACGGCAAGGTGGAAAGGCAGGCCCCAGACGCTGAGGCGGTTATGCAGGTCGGCCTCGCGCAGGCGGGCCGATCCGCCGAGGCGCAGCGCGAAGGCATCGCGGAAGATGCGCGGATGGGACAGGACGCCCGACAGCAGCAGCGCGAACAGCGCGACGCCGACGATCCCGACCAGCATGCCGCCCCAGGGGTGGGGCAGCATCAAGGTCATATGCAGGTCGCCCACGAAATCGCTCCAGCGAGCCTTGTTTTCGACCGCCAGACTGCCGGCGGCGTCGGCATCCCAGCTGCGATCGATCCCCTGCCCCAGCGCCGCCACGATCAGATGCTGATTACGAAGCGCATGCGGCGATGCGTAGACATCCGACAGCCCGGCGGAACCGGCCGCCTCATAAGCCAGGCGCATCGCCTTGCCGATCGCCGCGCCATCCACCGAGCCGACCACAGGAGCATTAGGCTGCTCCCAGACCTGGAGCTCGTCGATGAAGACAGCCGCGGTCCCCGTCAGGCAGACGAGATAGATCAGGGCGCCGAAGGCGAGCCCCAACACCGAATGACCGGACAGCATGGTGGCGACGAAGGCGGCCGGCACGCGCGGCCAACGGGTTCCCGAACGGGTCGAAATCATAAGACCGTCACCCCTGCCACGAGGATCGTCGCGGCGAGACCGGCCGCCACCCGGCCGAGCCTGTCATCCGACAGCGACCAGCACATGCCGGCGGCCCAAACAGCCGGCGCCAGCAGGCCGCCGGCGATGATACGGTTGGGCTCGCTCCAGAACGGGCACAGCGATATCGCCGTGCCGATGGCAGCCGCCGCGATGGCCGACAGCGGCCCGGCCAGAAGAAATCGAGCAGCCGCGCGCCACGGCCGCGCAGGGCCGGCCGCCGGCTCGATTTCACTGCCCCCGTCACGCCGCCGGCCATTGCGCCGCCGGGTGCGCTCCGAGCCCAAGGCAACGATGAGATAGGCCACCGGCGACGGCACCAGCAGTGCGAGCGCAACCGCCTTGTCTCCAGTGGCAAGCGCCGTCCACCCCAGGCTCGCCACCGACAGAGCGAGCCAGCCGCCCAGAAGCCAGAGGCGTGAGGGGGTGTCCGACGCCCACACGCTCCGCAATGCGACGACGCCGGCGACAGTCAGGGCGACTGCCGCCAACAGACCAGCGGCCTCAGCCATTTACCAGCTGTATCGCAGGTTGGCGGTCACCGTCCGCTGAGAGCCATACCAGCACCAGGTTGTGTAGTAGCAGGAGCTGACATACGTCTCGTCGGCCAGATTGGTGACATTGACCGTGAGATTCAGGCCTTGGAGGGTCGGCCGCAGATAAGAGAAATCGTATTTCACCACCGCATCGACCAGCGTGGCGCTGGGGATCTGGAATGCACCGTCACCATCGAAGGAATGACCCAGGTAACGCAGGCCTCCGCCGAAACCGAGGCCGCTGAACGGTCCCTCCGCGATCGTATAGATGCCCCACAGCGACCCCGTCTGAGCCGGGATGCCATAAGGGCGCTTCCCTTGGAGGCCGCTATTGTCCTTGGTGACGATATTGTCGAGATAGGTGTACGAACCCAGCACTTCGAAGCCGGGCGCAAGCGTCACCCTTCCTTCGAGCTCCACGCCCCGCGAGCGGACCTCGCCGGCGGCAATGCTGCCGAAATTTGGGTGAGCCGGATCGCGAGTCGCGACATTGGTCTGATTGATATCGTAGAGCGATAAAGTGATCAGGCCGTCAATATCGGCCGGCTTGTATTTCAGGCCCAGCTCAACCTGATCGCCCTCAGTCGGCTTCAATACCTTTCCGGTGAAGTCTGTGGAGCTCTGAGGCTCGAACGAGGTCGAATACGAGATATAGGGCGCGAGGCCGTTATCGAAGAGGTAAAGCAGCGCCACGCGGCCAGTGAACGCGGTCTTCGAAAAGCTGCTCGGCGAGGCCAAGGCGACATCGAACGTGTCGGAGTCGTACCAGTCGTAACGGCCACTGAGCATGCCGACCCAGTTGCCGTATTTGATCGCATCCTGGCCGTAAATCCCGGTCTGCTGCTGAACGGCGCGCTGGTTGATCGTGATCGGCGGCGCCTGGATGATCATGTCGTTGTCAGGCGCATAGATGTCGATCGGCGGGGGCTCATGGAACCCGCCGAAGCCGAACCCCGCCTCGAGCCGGGTCCTGTTGCGCTGATAATCGACGCCGACCAGCAGGTCGTGCGAGACCGGTCCGGTGTCGACATGACCCGACAACTGATTGTCGAGGGTAAAGGCGTTGGCGCTTTCGTCCGAGTAGGCAACACCGCGATGCGCTGTGATGTCATCGGGTTCGA
>DATBAZ010000016.1:0-2862 GCA_036271255.1 Alphaproteobacteria bacterium | reverse complement strand
GATCGTGAGCGTGTCGTCCACATCCAGGCGGGCGATGTCGATCACGCCATAGGTCCACTGCTTTTCGATCTGCGCGCCCGACAGCTCCGTCGCGCGCGGGCCCAGCCCCTGCTGCACGGCGAGGTAATCGGCGATGGCGGGAAAGGCGCTGACCGCGAGACCTCCGGGCTTCACCGCGAAGATGCTGCCGCCCGTGCCGTTCTCATGGGTGTAGAGGCTGCTGGCGATCAGGTAGTTCTCGAAATCGTCGGACGGCCGCGCCACCAGCGACAGGCGGAAGGCCCAATAATCGCGATTGTCGTAATCCCGCCCGGGGAAGAAGGGGCCGACGTCGCGCGTGTAGCCGTCGCGCATCGACACATCGCCGGCGACGCGGAGCAGCAGGCGGTCCGGTACCAGCGGGATGTTGAGCGCCGCCTCTTCCTCGCGCCAGTCGTAGTCGCCGAGCGTGAGCTGGCCGTAGCCGTCGAAATCGTCCTTGGGCTTCTGGGGTGTGAACAGGACCGCGCCGCCGGTGGTGTTGCGTCCGAACAGCGTGCCCTGCGGCCCTTTCAGCACCTGGACATTCTCCAGATCGTAATACTGCCCCGGCCCGGTGCCGCCCTGGAATGCGCCGGTGGCGTTCTGGCCGCCGATGATCGGCACCTCGGCGAAATAGGCGACCACCCCCGGCCCCGCACCCAGGGTCGAACCCTGGCCGCGCAGTACGAAGCCAGGCGCGATGCCGGCATTGTTGTTGATCACCAGCGACGGCACGTAGAGGCCGAGATCCTGGGCAGAGGTGATGTTGCGGTCCTTGAGCTGGACCGGATCGAACGCTGTGACCGCGACCGGCACCGCCTGAAGCCGCTCCTCTTTGCGCCGGGCGGTGACGATCACCTCCTCCACCGCGCCGCGATCGGTGAGGACGATCGCATCGGCGGCCGGCTGACGAGGCGGCGAGGCCGGGGCGGCGTCGGCCGCGGTCACCGCGACGGCGACGGTCTCAGGATCGAGGAAGGACACGCGAACCGGCACATCCTTCAGCAGGATGGCCAGCGCCTGCCGCGGCGTGAACGCGCCGGCCAATGGCGGGCTGATCCGGTCGCGGGGGAAATCGTCGGGAAGGGCGATCGACAGGCCGGCCTGGCGCCCAAGCGCAAGCACCGCCGCGGCGAGCGGCTGGGCCGGAATACTGAAATCGACGGAATCGGCAGCCCACGCCGGTGCGGCGGCAAGCAGCAGCAGGGCAAGTATCGCGCCCAGCAACTTCCACGTTCCGCCGATGGCGCCGCGCCGGCCCAATCGCCGCCCCCTCCCGCGATCTTCTTGTCTGACGGTCAGCTTAGCGACAGGCCAAGGCCAGCGGAACCGGGAAAATATGGCGCAAAATCAACATCCTGCGATTGCGCGAACGATTATTTCGCGCAATCGCCCATGTTTTGTCTGGACAAGAACATGAACAGCCAGTCACCTTATAACCATCAGGCGGATCAACCACCGGGTGAGCGAGGGAGGCAGCAAAGCGCGCATGAGCCGGGTGGATCCGACGGAGCTCCAAGAGGGCGCGTTTGTCCGGCTGTTCAACACTGCCGTCCGCGACCTGCGCCTGTACCTCAAGCGGACGTTGCGGCGCGACGAGGACGCGGACGAGATCGCCCAGGAAGCCATGCTGCGCATCTGGAGCGCCCGTGACTCGGTGGGCATCGACGGCGCACGGCCGCTGCTGTTCCGCATCGCCTCCAACCTGGCCATCGACCGGCTGCGCGAGCGCCGGCGCTGGCGCTTCACCGATATCGCCGAGACGCCCGAGCCTGCCCAAACCGTCTCCGCCGAGCGGTCCCTGGCCGCGCGGCAGGAGCTGGAGATCGTCGCCGCGGCAATTACCGCCCTGCCCGGGAATTGCCGCACCGCCTTCGTCATGAGCCGGATCGACGGCCGCAAGCATGCCGAGATCGCGGCCGAGATGGGCATCTCCAAGAGCATGGTCGAAAAGCACGTCGCCGAAGCGGTCTTCCGCCTCAGCCTCGCCCGGCAGCGGCATGAGTCAAGATGACTATTGAGGTAAAGGCCCGCCTGATCGTAGTTGAGGGGCGGAAGAGGTAGGTTTTGACGAGCGAGCTTTCCCCACAGGTTCTGCGCGCGGCGAGCGACTGGTTCGCACGGCTGGATGGCGGCGAGGCCACGGCCGAGGACCATCTGCGCCTGGCCGACTGGCTCGCCCAGCACCCCGAGAACCGGCGGGCCTATGATTTCGTCTCGGATACCTGGCGGATCGCGACCGACGCCTACGCGCTTCCCGCCACGCCGGCGAAGACGGCCCCGCGCCCGGCGATCCGGCGCCGCTTGGCCTGGGGCGGCGCTCTGGCCCTGGCGGCGGCGGTCGTCGCGGCCGTCGGGTTGGGGTTGCGCGCCCAGCAGCCCTGGGTCGCGCAGTACCGGACGGCCATCGGCGAGATCCGCACCGTGCCGCTCAGCGACGGGACGACCCTGACGCTGAACGGCGCGACCGCCGTTACCGTCAAGTTCACCCACGGACTGCGCGAAGTGGAGCTTTCCGGCGGTGAGGTCTTCGTCACCGTCGGCAGGGATCCGGCACGTCCGTTCGAGCTGCATGCCGGCGGCCGGGTGATCAAGGATGTGGGCACCGCCTTCGATGTCGACATGAAGGGGCAGGATGTCGATGTGTCGGTCGGCGAGGGAACGGTGATGATCTCCGCGCGCCCCGAGGCACAGGCGGCCGGCCGGGTGGTTTTGAACAAGGGGCAGACCGTAACCTATGCCGCCGACCGGATCTTGAGCGCGCCCCGCGCCATCGCTTCGCAGCAGGTCGGCACCTGGCGGGTCGGCATATTGAGCTATGACCAGATGCCGCTGGAATGG
>DATBAZ010000015.1:0-20077 GCA_036271255.1 Alphaproteobacteria bacterium | reverse complement strand
TCGGACGCGCGCGCGCGCTCAAGCGGTTGATGGTCGATCGCGATCCGTTTTCGATCCTTCCAGCGATGTCGGGCGCCCGTCCCGTCGTCAACGTGCAGCGCTTTGTCGAAGGCACCCCGGCCAACAGTGCGGTCGCCTGCTGGAACGGCGAAGTGCTGGCCAGCATCAGCGTCGCGGCGATGCGCACGCGCGGTCCTCAGGGTGCATCCACGGTTGTGCGCGTCATCGATCATCCGGAGATGAGCGAGACCGGGGCCAAGCTGGTCCGCCGGCTGGGTCTGTCGGGTTTCTGCGGCTTCGACTTCCTGCTCGAGAAAGGAACCTGTGCCGCGCATCTGATCGAGATGAACGCCCGCACTACGCCGATCAGCCATCTGGCCCTGGGGGAGGGGCGGAACCTCGTGACCGCGCTCGCCACCCGGCTGGACGGCATCACGGCGATCAGCCCGGTGCCGTCGATCGCGCAGGATGTCGTCGCGTTCTTCCCGCAGGCTTGGCTGCTGGAGCCGGGTAGCGAGCTTCTTTATTCGGGCTATCACGATATTCCGTGGGGCGAGCAGGCGCTGGTTAGAGAACTCATGAAGTTGCCTTGGCCCGAGCGCAGTCTCCTCGCGCGCACGCTAAGTCGCCTGCGCCAATCGACAGGCACCACTTCGGTGTCGACACTTCCCGTCCATTACGGTCCCGCCTCGAACCTCGATTTGAGTGCGCGATTGTAACGCAGCAGAGCAACTTTTTTATCGGATCCGGGGTTAGCGGAGGGTTGGCGTGGTCAGGCCAAAGAATTGATTACCAACCGGAAGTCAGCGGAAATGAAATGTGACGTCGCGATCGTCGGTGCGGGCCCCTACGGACTGTCCATCGCCGCTCACCTCTCGGCGCAGAATATCTCTTTCAGAATATTCGGCCCCGCCATGGATACGTGGCGCAACGCCATGCCGGCAGGCATGTTTCTGAAATCCGAAGGCTTCGCCTCCAGCCTGTCCGATCCGGGGAAGACGTTCACGTTGGCGCATTATTCCACCGCCAACGGAATTGCTTATGCCGATACCGGCTTGCCGGTGTCGCTCGAAGTATTCACCAGCTACGGGGACGCCTTCCGGCAGCGGTTCGCTCCGCATCACGACAGCCGCATGGTTTCGCGTATCGAGCGCGACGAGGACGGGTTCTGGCTGACGCTCAATGACGGCGAGATGGTGTCCGCCAGCCGCGTGGTGGCCGCGATAGGCATTACGCACTACACGCATATACCACCGGAATTCGCCGGCCTGCCCGAGGCGTTCGTGTCGCATGCATCGCATCACACGGACCTGTCCAAATTCGCCGGCAAGAAGGTGGTGGTGGCCGGCGCCGGCGCATCGGCGATGGATACCGCAGCCATCCTCGTCGACAATGGCGCCACAGTTGAGCTGGTGGCGCGCAATCGTAAGATCCATTTCCACAACCCGCCGACCGGAAAGCCGCGCACGCTCTGGGAGAACCTGAAAGCCCCGATGTCCGGGCTGGGGCCCGGCTGGCGCTCGCGCCTGTGCACCGATGCGCCGCAGGTTTTCCGGGCTTTGCCCGAGACGTTGCGGCTCAAGATCGTCGACAAGCATCTCGGCGCGGCGCCCGGCTGGTGGACCCGCAAGTCGGTGGACGGCAAGGTTCCGTTCCATCTCAACGCGACTCTGCGCGGTGCTTTGCCGAAAGGCGACAAGGTCATCATGCAATTCGATGACGCCGACGGCACGCCGAAGCAGATCGAATGCGACCATATCATCGCCGCCACCGGCTATGTCGTAGACCTTCGGCGGTTGCCCTTCATGACCGCGCCGCTGCTGTCCGATATCAAGGTTTCGGCGGATCATTCGCCGGTGCTGTCGTCAAATTTCGAGACGACGGTGCCCGGCTTCTATTTCGTCGGCGTCTCTGCGGCCGCCACGTTCGGCCCGATGATGCGTTTTGCCTTCGGCGCCGCCTACACCGCAGGCCGCGTCTCCCGCGATCTCGTGCGCAAGCTGCGGACGCGGCCCCTGCCGCTGGCCGGCTCCGCTCCCGAGCGATCCGCCCCGTCACGCGCATGAAGCTGGAGACCATCAGCATCCATGGCGGGTACGATGGCGATCCGACCAGCCATGCCTGCGCGGTGCCGATCTATCAGACCGTCGCTTTCGAGTTCGACAGCGCCGACCATGGCGCGGCGCTGTTCAACCTGGAGGTGCAAGGCAACATCTATACCCGCATCGGCAACCCGACGAACGGGGTGCTGGAGCGGCGGGTCGCGGCGCTGGAAGGCGGGATCGAGGCGCTGAGCGTCAGTGCCGGCTCGTCGGCGATCTATTACGCCCTCAACAACCTGATCGAGGTTGGGGACAATATCGTCTCCATTCCCCAGCTTTACGGGGCGACTTACACGCTGCTGGCCCACCTGTTCCGTAAGCAGGGTGTCGAGGCGCGCTTCGCCAAGAGCGACAATCCCGACGACATCGCCGCCCTGATCGACGGGCGCACCCGCGCCGTCTATTGCGAGACCGTGGGAAATCCGGCGGGGAACATCGTCGATCTGGAGCGCCTTGCCGACGTCGCCCACGCCCATGGCGTGCCGCTGGTGGTCGACAACACAGTGGCAACCCCCGTCCTGCTCCGCCCGATCGAGCACGGCGCCGACATCGTGCTGCATTCCATGACCAAATTCATGGGCGGTCACGGAAATAGCCTTGGCGGCGCGATTATCGACTCCGGTAACTTCCCCTGGCGCGACTATTCGGACAAGTTCCCGATGCTCACCAAGCCGGAACCCTCCTATCACGACATCGTCTATACCGAGCAGTATGGGCGGAGCGCTTTCGTCGCCCGCTGCCGCACGGTGGGGCAGCGCAACAGCGGTGCGACCCTGTCTCCCTTCAACGGCTTCCTGATCCTACAGGGCCTCGAGACGCTGGCGCTGAGGGTCGAGCGCCATGTCGAGAATGCACGCAAGGTGGCGGAATTCCTGCGCGATCACCGCGCGGTCGAATGGGTCAACTATACCGGCTTCCCCGATAATCCTTATTTCGAGCTGGCGCAGAAGTATCTCGGTGGCAAGTCGCCGTCGCTGCTGACCTTCGGCGTCAAAGGCGGGTTCGAGGGCGGCAAGCGCTTCCTCGACGGGCTCAAGATGTTCAAGCGGCTGGTCAATATGGGCGACGCCAAGTCGCTGGCCACCCACCCGGCCTCGACCACGCACCGGCAAGTGACCGTCGACGAGCAGGCGGAGGCCGGGATCACGCCGGAGACGGTGCGGCTGTCGATCGGTATCGAGCATATCGACGATATCCTGGCCGACCTCGATCAGGCCCTGGGCGTGGCGGCCTGACATGGCGACGGCGCTGAAGCAACTTCAAATCGGCCTGGTCAACAGCATGCCCAAGGCTGCGCGCGACGCGACGACGCGCCAGTTCAAGGACTTGCTGGATGCCGGCGATAGGCTGGCGCCCCGGCTGCGCCTGTTCACGCTGGGCGAGAATTACGACGGCAGCCCGGATTACGCGCCGGCAGAGGATATCTTCGAGAGTGGGATCGATGCCCTGATCTTCACCGGGACCGAGCCCAAGACCGACGACCTGCGCGACGAGCCCTACTGGCAACGGCTGGCGGCGCTGCTCGACTGGACCGAGGAGAACGGCGTTCCGGCCATCTTCTCATGCCTCGCCGCCCATGCCGCCGCGCTGCATTGGGACGGCATCGCCCGGCGCCATCTGCCGGAGAAGTGCTTCGGTGTGTTCGAGGAGACGATCGGCGGCGACCACCCGCTGATGCGGGGCGTTTCCGGCGCGCTCCGCATTCCGCATTCGCGGTGGAACGAACTGCCATTGCGCGATCTGGCTGAGGCCGGGTACGAGGTCGTGACGTCGTCGCCGGCCGCCGGCGCCAACATCGTCGTGCGGCGCGGGCGCGGCATGTCGGTGTTCTTCCAGGGGCATCCGGAATACGAGGCCGATCGCCTGCTGCTCGAATATCGCCGCGACGCCCGACGCTATATCGCCGGCACGCAGCCCAACTACCCGAACCTGCCGCGCGGCTATTTCGAGCCGGCCACCGAAAGCGCGCTGCTCGCCTTCCGCCAGCGCGTTCTCCGCGGTGAGCACGACATCGATTTCCCGGCGGATATCGCCATGCCCACGACGGCCCCCTGGCGCCGCAAGGCCGAGGGGCTTTTCAGCAATTGGCTCACTTACGTGCATGAACGCAAAGAATGACCGCGCTGGCTTATGCAGATACCGCCCATCCGGATGAGGCTGATTTGGCGGGCAGCCACGACAAGCTGAGCCGGATCTTCCAGCGCGTGCTGGGGCGCGACCATGTCGAGCTGGATGATGATTTTCTCGATCTCGGCGGCGACTCCATCCTGGCGATCGAGCTGATGGCGGAGATCGAACAGGTTTTCGGCCGGGAATTGCCGATGACCACGATCTACGACGCGCCGACGGTCCGCGCGCTCGCGGTCCTGATCGCCGAGCAGATGCGGCCGGCCAGCAGGTCGCTGGTGCTGCTCAAGCCCGGGCCCGCAACGGGCGCGCTGTTCATCGCCCACGGCCTGGGCGGCTCGGTTATGGAGCTCAGGCAGGTCGCCAATGCGATCGAAACCGATAATGCCGTCTACGGGATCGAGGCGCGCGGTCTCGACGGCCGCGCCGATCCCTTCGACAGTATCGAGGACATGGCGCGGTTCTATGTCGGTGAGGTCAGGCGGGTTCAGCCGCACGGGCCATATCTGCTCGCCGGTTTTTCCTTTGGCGGCCTCGTCGCGCTCGAGATGGCCCAGCAGTTGCGGCGCGAAGGCGAGGCGGTCGAATTCCTGGCGCTGCTCGACAGCTTTCCGCACACCCGCTATTGGCCACTGCGGTCCCGCTTCGAATCCTGGCGCCGATTGGCGCGGTTCTCGGGCTCCGCGGCTACGTTGGGCCGGCTGGTCGATTATCACCGCGATGTGTTGCGGTCGAAATCGGCCGGCGGAAAACTTGCCTATCTGGCGAGCCGTGCGTGGCGGGCGGCCAAGCTGTCGCTCAATATCTTCCGCCTGGGCGCCTGGTTGCAGCGCTTCGCCGATTTTCCCGACGCGCCGAACCAGACCGCACCGCGCACCGCCGTCATTCCCGAGGCCGTCCGCCGCGTTCAGCGGGCGGGGGAGGTCGCCTACCGGAAATACAGGCCGCGCTTCTATGATGGTGAGATCACCTTCATCAAGGCCGAGGAGGAGATGCGGATTCCGTTCGACGCTACTTTGTTGTGGGGAACGCTGGCGCGGTCGGTGGCGGTTCAGGCGGTCGCGACCGATCATCAGAATCTCGTCAGGGCCAGTGCCGGCAGACTGGCGGCGCTGTTGACGAAGGACCTGCGTGCGATCGCGGGCGAGGCCTGACGCATCCGGTGGACGATATCCTGGAGGCGATCTATGTCGGCCCGCTGGCCGGGGGAAAGCCCGACTGTCTTATAGTGCTGTGCCACGGCCTTCATGCCGACGGCAGCCAGCTGAGCCAATTGGCGGAAGTCTGGCGCGGCGCCTTGCCCTCGGCTGGGTTCGCCTTGCCGCATGCGCCGTGGGCCCGGCGGCGGCTGGGGTTTTTCCGGCGAAAGCGGCGTGAATGGTTCAGCATTCGCGATAAGAGCCCCGACGCCTACGAGGCGGGGGTGCGGGCCGCCGCCGCGCTGCTGGACCGTTTCATCGATGCGGAGCTGGACCGGCTCGCCCTCGGGCCGGAAGACTATGTGCTGGCCGGCTATAGCCAAGGGGCGATGACGGTGCTGTTCGCCGGCCTGCGGCGCGCGGTGCCGCCGCGTGCCATTGTCGCTATTGCCGGATCGCTGATCGCTCCAGGCCGGCTGGCCGCGGAAATCAGGAACCGGCCTCCGATATTGCTGATGCACGGCATGGAGGACCAGCTCGTGCCGGTGCAGTCGTCCCGTTCCGCGGCGCGAGAGCTCTCCGGGGCCGGCGTCCTGGTTGAAACGCTGTACCCGGCGGGATTGGCGCATGACCTCGATGAGGTCGAGATAAGAGAAAGCGCACTATTTCTGCGGCGTATTTTTAAACCACGACAGATAAGGGGGATATTTTCTAAGGGTAATTTGTCACCGGATTCCGATGTGAAATCCTATATCGTGTAGGTATTGTTACCTACTCAGCATAGTTTCTCTGGACAAATGACACAAAAAGGCCATATTAAGAAGACAGGCTAATTGGAAGCGCATAATGTCCAGTGGCACCGACAATCCTGCTTACGGCAGGTTCGACACTTTCCTGGTTCATGAGGCGCCGCGGAGCGCCAACGCCCCGTGGTCGCACAGCGCCAAAGTTCTGCTTTGGGTCGGTCTGGCCCTCGCGAGCTGGGCTGCGGTGATTTCCGTCGGCTACTTCCTCTGGTCCGCACTCTGATCGCGGCCTAGCCGCGTTCCTTCCAGATATCGTTACATTTCAGTCGATCACCGTAGCATAGGCCTGTGCGCGGTGATACGCGCGTGGACGGACTGGCTCCGATCCGCTCAGGCGCTCTCATGTCTGTTGCTGCAGAAATATAAAATCCAAAATAACTGGCGCCGATCATAGTTGGCGCGCGCTCAATTGATCGATTTACCTGCCGTTCGTAACCTATTCTTAACGCTGAAAGCCCGGTTGAGGCTGAAATTAAGTAGTACTACTAATAGGACCGTAACCCTCCCTAATTTATCCCCTCCCTCACCAAGCGTGATCGGGGGATCAAGGAATGGGCAGCAAGCATTACGGAGCGAAAGCTCGGGCAGTACGCAATTCTACGTATTGTGATCTTAAGAATACAAAGAAGTACTTCGGAGTCATTGCCGCCGTTGCTGTCATGATGACTGCATCCGCTGCATCGGCCGGTTGCCTCGTCTCGGCCAAGGCCAAGTGCTCGGCGGCCATCAATGCAGAGGGGCTGGTCGGCCGCACCTCGTACACCGCGATCCCATTCGTCAACTCCGTCTATCAGATCTCCTGGGGCTCCTCGCCCGGCCTGGCGCCGACCAACCTGTTCTGGCAGTCGGGGAGCAACTTCACCAGCCTCACGACCATGTCGAATGCGCGGATCGCTGCGAGCGCGCTGACCACCCAGGGTGTCGTCGCCGCGTCGGGCGCGCAACGCTGGGAAGACACGTACGAGGCTTCCCGCCCGGCCTCCGAATTCCCGGGGGAGCCGAGCTGGATCAACGACGATCGCCAGCAGATCATCAGCCAGCCTGAGTTCAAGGCCTGGGCCGCTTGGGAAAAGGCCCACGAGAACCTGTTCATGGTCGGCTCGGACGGCGGCCAGATGGCGCAGGAGTTCCGGGCGTGGAAGGGCAGCTGGGGCCATATCAGCCCGCTGATGCCGTTGGCCAAGGCCGATTGGCCGGCCGGCATGACCAATGCCACCTATGGCGACTGGTTCGCTTATCGCTGGGGCCAGACGGCGGCGAAGAGCGGCGCCTATGCGATCCAGCTGTCGGACTTCTCCGATAGCCAGCCGGCTCAGCCGAGCTGGACCGAAGGTTTCAATCCCGAGATCACCGCCGCCTTCGGAAAGTCGATCGGCAAAGCCGTTCCAGGCGCGACGATCGCGGCGAAAGCGGCCTATATCAACGCGCACTACACGGTGCAGTGGAACGACTTCCTCGCGAAAGGCTATGCCGGGTTCTACAAGTCGCTGGCGACCCAGCTCGGCGGCGCGACCGGCGAGGCCGGCCTGGTAATCGACCAGTGCGGCATGTGGCCGAGCGCCCGCCGCTTCTACGGTATCGACGAGACGACGATCGCATCGGTCGTCGGCACCGAACACTATATCTGCATCTGGGACGACCAGACGATGCAGGTCGGCCGCAGCGGCGAATCCATGATTTGGGGCATCGGCGGCATGGTTCTGGCCGCTGCCCGCGAGCCGGACATCCGCAACGGCGCCAATCTCAGCGCCGATGACGACCAGTTCTGGCAGGCGACGGCGAACTTCTGGCCGAATCTCGGTGCGGCGGCCCAGCATGAGCGGGGCCTGAAGGAATTGAAGCGGGCATGGCTTGAGACCGCCTGGTCGCAGATCGCCACTCGCCAGGGCGACAGCCGCCGCGCGATGGCTTTCCTGTCCCGCGATTATTGGGATGGCGGCAAGCTGGACGCCAAGGTCACCGGGCTCATCCGCACCGTGGTTCCGACCAAGCCATTCGGCTTCGCGCTGTACTACTCCAACGCCGCCGAGCGGGCGAAGGAGGCCAAGGTGCCGGTGAGCGGCGACCTCAATGCCAGTTATATGAATCCTGACATCCTGATGCACTTCAAGAATGGGGGCGGTGCGGTCAACTACTATGTGGCTACCGCGGGCCTCGCCAAGCTGAAGCCTGCCTCGAAGCCGGCTGCCTGGCTGGTGCTGGACGCAGGTGTTCCGGCGGCCGAGCTCAACAAGCTGAAGGCGATCGCCCCAGTGCTGACTTCGCTGGGTGCCGCCAAGAGCTTCGCCAAGGCGCCGTTGGCCTATTCGGACGGTCTGGCCGGGATCGGCTTCTATGACCAGCACAACCGCCTGATCGTGACCGCCACCAACCAGGGCAGCGGCACGGTCAACGGCAAGATTACGCTGAAGACCCTGCCGGCCGGCGCCTATACGGCCACCGACCTCATCGCCGGCGGAGCCATCAAATTCACCGTCGGCGCCAACGGCGGCGCCCTCCCGCTCAGCGTCACGCGCTGGGATACGCGGGCCTTCGCCATCGTCAAGAACTGAAGAGGTTTGCAAGACGCCGTCAAATGGCCTGATCCGGCTGAATAAAAACATGGCCTGAATAAATGGCCCGGCGTTTTGTATCGCCAGCAGGAAATGTCTCGCCCTTTCCCCCGAGGGGCATCATTTCCTGCTGGCGAAATCTTTTTATGCAGATGAAATGGCATTATACCGGCGTTATTATTTCGATAGGTATCTGCTCTTAGTAATAATCCCTACCAATTTTAAGTAAATATCCGGATACAGTTAATTAATTTGGGACGTTAAGTAATCCTCCATCTCAACGATGGGGTGTCCCAATGGATATGGCCTTCCCGCGGAATATTATTCCCGCTGCGTTCAATAATCACCGGCCCGCATCGAAGTCGAAGTATCTGGGCATCGCCGCCGCGATCGGTCTGATTGCCGCTTCGTCGGGCGCCTCGGCCGGATGCCTCGCCACCAACGGCAGCAAGTGCGCCGCGACGATCAACAGCACGGGCTCGGTCGGGCAGACCTCCTATACGACGCTGCCCTTCGTCAGCTCGGTCTACCAGATCTCCTGGGGCGCCTCGCCGTCGCTGTCGCCGGCGAACCTGTTTTGGCAGTCCAGCGCCAACTTCACCAACACCACGACGATGGCCAACGCGAAGATCGCATCCAGCGCGCTGACCACGCAGGGCGTCGTTCCGGCTTCGGGCTCGCAGCGCTGGGAAGACACGTACGAGGCCTCGCTGCCGGCCTCCCAATTCCCGGGGGAGCCGAGCTGGATCAACGAAGACCGCCAGCAGATCGTCAACCAGCCAGAGTTCCAGGCATGGGCGGCCTGGGAGACCGCGCACAAGAACCTGTTCATGATCGGCGCCGACGGCGGCCAGGATCCGTCCGAGTTCCGGTCCTGGGGCGGAAGCTGGGGCCATATCAGCCCGCTGATGCCGATCCCGGCGGCCGATGCGCCACCCGGCATGACCACTGCGACCTACGGCGACTGGTACGCCTACCGCTGGGGCCAGACTGCCAAGCTGACCGGCGCCTACGGCATTCAGCTGTCCGATTTCTCCGACAGCCAGCCGTCGCAGCCCTCCTGGCTGGAGGGCTTCAATCCGGAAATCATCCAGGGCTTCACCGCGATGACCCATGTGACCGTTCCGGGTTCGACGATCGCTCAGCAGGCGGCCTACATCAACGCCCACCTTACCAACCTGTGGAACGACTATCTGGCGATGGGCTATGCCAAGTTCTTCTATGCACTCTCGACCCAGCTCAGCTTCAACACCGGGCAGACCGGGCTGGTGATCGACCAGTGCGGCATGTGGCCCAGCGCACGCCGTTTCTACGGCATCGACGAGACCACGATCGCCAAGACGGTGGGCGCAGCGAACTTCACATGCATCTGGGACGACCAGACGATGCAGGTCGGCCGCAGCGGTGCATCGATGGTCTGGGGCATCGGCGGCATGGTCCTGGCCGCGGCGCGTGAGCCGGATATCCGCAACGGCGCCAATCTCAGCGCGGACGATTCGAGCTTCTGGCAGGCGGTGGCGACCTTTTGGAGCAACCTTAGCCCGGCCGCGCAGAAGGAGCGGGGGCTGAAAGAGCTCAAGCGCGCGTGGCTCGAGACCGCCTGGTCGCAGATCGCCACCCGCCAGGGTGTCTCGCGCCGTGCGATGGCCTTCATGTCGCGCGATTATTGGGATGGTGGGGCGCTCGACGCGCAGGTGCAGAAGTTGATCCAGACGGTCGTCCCGACCAAGCCGTTCGGCTTCGCGCTGTATTACTCGAATGCCGCCGAGCGGGCTCAAGAAGTGAAAGTGCCGGTCAGCGGCGATCTCAATGCCAGCTATATGAACCCCGACATATTGATGAACTTCAAGAACGCGGGCGGCGCGGTGAACTATTATATCGCGACCGCAGGGCTGCCCGGCCTTCAGGCGGGGCACAAGCCGGCGGCTTGGCTGGTGCTGGACGGGACCGTGCCCGCGGCTGAGCTCGCCCAGCTCAAGGCGATCGCTCCGGTGCTGACCTCGCTGGCGGCTGCCAAGACCTTCGCCAACGCGCCGCTGGCCTATTCAGCCGGCCTTACCGGCATCGGCTTCTATGATCAGAGCAATCGCCTGATCGTGACGGTCACCAACCAGGGGGCCAGCACCTTAAACGGGAAAGTCACATTGAAGACCCTGGCCGCGGGCACTTATGTCGCGACAGACCTGTTCACCGGCGCGACCGTCCGCTTCACGATTGCGAGCGGCAGCGGCGTCCTGCCGGTCTCGGTTACGCGATGGGATACGCGGGCGTTTGCGGTTGCGCCGGCCGCCTGAGATTGGCGCAAAGATCCGGTCCCAGGATCACTCCTAAAAAGCCGGCGGTCGTCAACCGTCGGCTTTTTTTGTGCCGTATGTAATTTCAGAAGTACAAGCTCGGCCATTTCAGAAGTTAATTTATCCCGGTCACAGATTTCCCACAGCTCTTTTACATTTTTAAAGTATCGTTGCAGTTTGTGGAATTTGGCTCCAGTCGCCGTGATCGATCTGTGTCATTGCCTCAATATTAGATGTGAATATAGACACTCCGCATTATCCCGTGAAATGATGTTGTTCGTAAAAGCCGCAAAATGCGACCAACAGTGCGTTTCCGTTGTTTTTGGGCACTGTAAATCGGTACCGTGACATTTTGGTTGCACCGCAAAAAGCCGTGAGGTCGTTGGAACCTTGGCGAACTTGGCTGCGTTCTAGGGCACGTAAAGCTTGGCTAACCTAATGAAATAAGGCGCTGTTAAAATTAACGGCAACTTGAAGTCAACGATGGTCGTGTTTCTGTCTCAGGCGAATAAATCCGCAAGAGGAGTAAGCGCGTACTGCGATAACTGCATGTATTTCACTGAAGTGCGAGCCTCAACGTAACGCTTTCTGGAAATCATCCATGGTCGAAGACAAGATATCACTGCCAACTCCCTTGAAGCTGGCGAATACGGGGCAAGTCTCTGCTGCCCGAGGTCTGCGCCATGCAATCGGGACGGCGGCAGCCAAGCTTACCTTCAGGGAATTCGCCCTGTTTGGCGGCTTGATGTTCGCATACTTCCTGTCGTCGAAAAGTTACCAGGCATTCGTAACGCCCCATCGCGACTTGTGGCCTGCGGATTTCAAGCTGATTGCCGTGCTGCTGATCATGTCGCCGGCCTTCCTGCTGGCGGTACGGGCGGTGTTCGGCGAAAAGCCGGGGAGCGTATCCCGCCGCGCCGGGCTGTGGCTGCTGGCGGGTGCGAATACAGCATTCATAGTCGGCATATCCGTTACGGGCTATTGGGCTTCGCTGCCTCAGTCGGTCGGCGACGTGCGGGCCATCGGTTGGGCGGTCGTCTGGATGGTCGTTCCCTTCATCGTCATCGAGATGCCCCGCGCCTCGGCCCGGTCGTTGGCGCGCGCCCGCTCACCTCGGGCGGTGATCCTGGCCACGCCAGGCTCAATGGGACGCCTGCGCCGCGACGAAGCCACCTTGGCCGATGCTTTCGACACCGGCAACGTTTACGGACTGGGTGAAACCACCGCTTTCGGGGAGACACAGGTTAAGGGTGGGCTGGACGATCTTATCGAATACGGTCGCCAGCATGGGCTCAACAAGATCGTCGTCGCTTCGTTGAAGAGCGAGGGCGAGATGGTTTCCCGCACCGCCGATAGGCTGGTTCCGCTTGCCGCCGACATCTATGCCTGCGCCATCGATGAGGAGGATGAGGCGGCCGACCATGTGCTGAAACTGGTCGTCCGGCGCCCGATAGGCTCGGGTGGGTTGGTGCTGAAGTCGCTCGAGGATTTCTGCCTCGGGGCGGCACTTACTTTCTTTTTCGCGCCGTTGATGGGTTTCATCGCGCTGGCGATCTGGATCGACAGCTCGGGCCCGATCTTCTTCAAGCAGAAGCGCCACGGCTATCGTCACCGCGAGATCGAGGTCTTCAAGTTCCGGACCATGCGGGTCGAGAAGCTCGATTATGCCTGCGCCGAGCAGACGAAGCGGGGCGATCCCCGGATCACGCGGGTGGGGCGGTTCCTGCGCAAGTCCAGCCTGGATGAGCTGCCGCAGCTTCTGAATGTGGTCCGTGGCGAGATGTCGCTTGTCGGCCCTCGGCCCCATGCCGTGAACATGCGCACCGCCCAGAAGCTCAGCCACGAAATTGTGCCGACCTATGCCCACCGCCATTGCGTGAAGCCCGGCATCACCGGTTGGGCCCAGATCAATGGCCATCGCGGCGCGCTGGATGCCGAGGAACAACTCGTCAACCGGGTGAATTACGACATGGATTACATCCGAAAATGGTCTGTCGGGTTCGATATCGCGATCCTGTTCAAAACCATTTTCCACGTGGTCGACACCAAGAACGCCTTTTGAGCTTTACGGGGATCGTGCCGGGACGGGCGATCTCCGAGGGCGTTCTCAAAGAAAATAGCGGGCCTTTGTGAATCTGGCAGAAGTCTGGAGTTGTCGATGCGCGTGGCGGTTATTCACGATTGGCTTTACATCGTCGGCGGCGCGGAGCGGGTCCTGCAGTCCATCCTGCGCTGCTATCCCGACGCGGATGTCTTCTGCCTGTTCGATATCCTGCCCGAGCAGGATCGCGAGAAGCTTGAGCTTCCGCCGGCCAAAACGACCTTCATCCAGAGGTTGCCCTTCCTGAAGAAGCTTCATCGGCAATATCTGCCGCTGATGCCGCTGGCGATCGAGCAGCTGGACCTGTCGCAGTACGACCTGATCATCTCCTCGAGCCATGCTGTCGCCAAGGGCGTGCTGACCGGACCGGACCAGATCCATATCAGCTATGTCCACTCGCCGATGCGCTACGCCTGGGACCTGCAGCACCAGTATCTGCGCGAGTCCGGCATGGTCAAAGGCATCAAGAGCGCGCTGGCCCGCACGCTGCTGCATAAGATGCGGGTGTGGGACGCCCGCACGGCCAACGCGGTCGACGAATATGTGGCCAACTCGCGCTTCATCGGCCGCCGTATCCGGAAGATCTATGGCCGCGCCGCGTCGGTGATCTACCCGCCGGTGGACGTTCCCGACCGTTTCGAGCCGGTGGCCAAGGAAGGCTTCTTCTTCACCGCCTCGCGTCTGGTTCCCTACAAGAACACACGGGCGATCGTGGAGGCGTTCAAGCATATGCCCGACGACCGCCTGCTGGTCGCCGGCCGCGGGCCTGAGATGGAGCGTCTGAAAGCCATCGCCACGCCAAACGTCACCTTCCTGGGCTTTGTCGAGGATGGGCATCTGGCGCAGCTGATGTCGGCCGCGCGCGCCTTCGTGTTCGCCGCCGAGGAGGATTTCGGAATCGTCGTCGTTGAGGCGCAGGGCAGGGGGACGCCGGTCATCGCCTACGGCAAAGGCGGCGCCCGGGAGACCGTCGTCGCCGACGGCCCCACACCTACCGGACTGTTCTTCGACCGGCCCGAGCCGGAAGCCATTGTCGCCGCGGTTGAAGAGTTCAAGGAGCGTGAGGCCGAGTTCACGCCCGAGAATTGCTATGCCCATGCGCGCCGTTTCAGCACCGCGCGATTCGACCGGGAGTTCAAGGACTTCGTCGAAAGCCGGGTTGCGGCGCTGCAAGACGAGCTCGCCATCCGACCGATCAGCCAGCCTAGCAAACCCAAGGTTGTGAAACCGGCCGTCGTGCATTCGGCCGCAGCCTGACCCAGACGAGGATCCTTTCACTATGGTGATGCATATCCCCGACTTCCGGAACCAGACGCCGCTGCTGTCGGGATGGCAACAGCCGGCGCCGCTGCTCAACGCCAACCGCTCGACGCCGATGCGGCTGATCATGCGGTGGAAGTGGCGGATCCTCGGCTTTGCCGCCGTCGTTACGCTGATCTCGGGCGTGGTGATCTGGCATCTGAAGCCGCGCTATTCCGCCGAGGCGACGGTCGCGATCGATGTGCGGCAGGTGCATGTGGTCGGTCAGGAAGCGCTGCTGTCCAGCCCGATGCTGGATGAATCGCTGGTCCGCTCGGACATGGAGGCTTTCGGCTCGATCAATCTCGCTCGCACGGTCGTCAATGCGCTGAACCTCAACAAGAATCCCGAGTTCTGCGGCAACGCGCCGAATTGCGATGCGCCGGTCGATGAGGTGGCGAAGAAGGTGATGAATGCGGTGACCGCCACCAATGACGGGCGCTCCTACATCATCCGCATTCGTGCCGAGACCGGCACCGGCGAGCTCGCCGCCGCGATCGCCAACGCCTATGCCAACGCCTTCGTCGCCCACCGGCAAGAGATGCGCGCCGACGTTGCCAAGAAGGCCACGACCTGGCTTGCATCCTATGTCGATCAACTGCGCGGCCAGTCCATGGCCGCGGACGCGGCGGCGGCGAAGTATCGGAACGATCATCACCTGATAGCGCTGCAGGGCGCGACGACGGCAGTGCAGAGCGCCTCGGCGCTCAACGCCGAACTGGCGACACTGGCGAACGAGATCGCGCAGAAGCAGAGCACGCTGGACCAGGTGGCGAGCATGCAGTCCACCGGTGGGGACTCGAGTGCGGTGGCACCCTTGCTGAATTCGGCGCTGATCTCCAGCCTGATGGATCGACAGGCTCAGGCCGAGAACAACGAGGCCGAACTCAAGTCTCAGTACGGCAACGCCTATCCTGGCGTTCAGTCGGCCCATGCGCGCACGACCCAGGCGCGGACCCAGGTGCATAGCGAGGTTGCCAAGGCGGTGACCGGCTTGGGCCGTGAGGTCGCGGCGCTGAACCAGCGCAAGGCGATGCTGACCCAGCAGCTCAATGCCAGCCAGAACAGTGTCGGCCAGCAGGGTACCGACGATGTCGGCCTGCAGGCGCTGGAAAGCAACGCCACCTCGGCGCGCAACGTCTATCTGAGCGCGACCACAAGGCTGCGCGAGATCGAGGCGGAGCAGGGGATGGCCCAATCCGACGCGACCCTGGCGACCGAGGCGATGGTGCCGGACAAGGCCGATTTCCCGCACAAGACCGTGATGCTGGCAGGCGCCTTCCTGGGCTCCCTCGGCCTCGGCACGATCGCGGCGTTCGCCATGGGACTGCTCTCCGGCGTGTTCCGCGATGCCGATCAGCTCGAGGAGGAAACCGGCCTGCGCATGCTCGGCGTGTTTCCGAAGCCGGACGATAACGGTGCGCCGGAGGACATGGCATCTGGCACGCCGCTATCGCTGCACGGCGAGGCTCTGCATTCGGCGCTGGTCAATATCGCCGGCGCGATCCCAACGCCGCATGACGGGCTGGGCAAGGTGGTGCTCATCACTTCGGCCATCCCGGGCGAAGGCAAGACATCCTTCTCACTGGCGGTCGGCCGCTCGGCAATGCGTTCCGACCTGTCGACCATCCTGCTCGATTGCGACCTGCGCAGCCCGTCGGTCGACCGCATGATGCGCAACGCCAACCGCACCGAGATCGAGCCCGATGGCGAGCTCGGCTCAGCCGGCGGGTCATCGGTCCGCACGCTGACGGTCGACCGAACGACCGGCCTGCATGTTGTTCCGATGCGCACCAAGAATGCCGTCAACCAGATGCTGAGCGGCTCGGTCATCCGCAACATGCTGCAGCATCTGCGCCACCACTACGATCTGATCGTGCTGGACCTGCCGCCGGTTCTGGCGGTAGCCGATGCGCTGACCCTGGCGCCGATGGCGGACGGCGTCGTGCTGGTCGTCGATTTCCAGCGCACGCCCCGCAAGGCCTTCGCCGATGCGGTCAAGATGCTTCAGCGCAACGGCGCCAATATCGCGGGCACCGTGTTCAGCAAGGGTCAGCTCCAGAAATACGCGCTTGCCTATGGCCGCTACGGCGGCCTGATGGAGCCGCAGGCCGAAGAGCCCCGCGCCATCGCGATGAGTGAGTAGGGAGCGCGTGCCGGCGATGCCCGCTGAGAAGCTCTCCATCGGTGTGCTGGTTTGCAGCTACAAGCGGCCGGCCGACCTCAAGAGGTGCCTTGAAGGCCTTAAGGCACAGGCGCGCCAACCTGACGACGTGATCGTGGTCCGCCGCGACACGGACGACGCGACCCGCGAATTCCTGGACAGCCGGCCTGACGACGGCCTGCCGGTCAGGGTTCAGCTCGTCAGCCGGCCGGGGATCGTCGCCGCCCGCAACACCGGGCACGATGCCTGCCAGACCGACATCCTTGCCTCGATCGATGACGACGTCGTGCCGCATACGGAGTGGCTTGCCCGGATGGAGCGACATTTCCTGGCCGATCCGGCGGTAGGCGGTGTCGGTGGGCGCGACCATGTGCATGACGGGGAGAAGTTCGACGAGCGCCTGGCCCCCACTGTCGGGCGGCTGCAATGGTTCGGCCGGCCGATCGGCAACCATCACCTGGGCTATGGCGGCCCTCGCGAAGTGCACAACTTCAAGGGCGCCAACATGGCCTTCCGCGCCGAGGCGATGGCCGGCGTCCGTTTCGACACCAGGCTCACCGGCCGGAAGATCGAGGCACATGAGGATCTGGCCTTTTCGCTGGCGGTCGCCCGGCGCGGCTGGAAGCTGATCTATGACCCGGCGGTGCTGGTCTATCACTATGCCGGCCGGCCGGAGAAACGCGCCTACAGCGCGGTGAGCGCGGCGGTCGATCCGGTGGAGATCCAGGACGCCGCCTACAACATGGTCGTCGCGCTCTGGGACGGGCTCCCGCCGGTCCGGCGCATGGCCTTCATCATCTGGTCTTCCCTGATCGGCACGAAGGTGGAACCAGGGCTCGCCCAGGCGGTTCGGTATACGCGAGCGCTCGGGGCCGAATCCTGGCGACGTTTCTTTTATGCGCAGAAGGGACGATGGGCGGCATATCGAGACATGATCGTGCAATCCTCAGCCCGGACGAGGTACAAGATCCTCGACCGGCGCATGTTGAGGGCCAAGTTATCGATGCCTTTGCGCACCGAAGACTGAACCCGTTGCGCGTAGCGATCTTTCATACCTCCCTGCCATCGCCCGAGCGGAAGATCGGCGGGGTCGAGGCGGCTGTGCACCGTCTCGCCTCCAGCTTCGCCGACCATCCCGCAGTTGACGTGACGGTGCTGACCTGCGACCGCAAGCCGCCCGATGCGCGCTACGGCTATCGCCGGATCTATCCCTTCGCCATGCGCAACCGCTGGGCGCGGCTGTTCCTGCTGCCGCTCCTGTTCAACTTCATGGATCTGCGGAAATACGACGTCGTCCATACGCACGGGGACGACTGGTTCTGGTTCTGGCGGCGGGTGCCCACGGTGCGCACCATGCACGGCTCGGCCCTGCGCGAGGCGCAGAGCGCGACCAAGCTCAGGCGCAAGCTGATCCAGTACGTCGTCTATCCGTTGGAGCAAATCTCGGTCTGGCTCGCCTCGCGTTCCGTCGCGGTGGGGCGCGATACCGAAAAGCTCTATGGCTGCAACGAGGTGGTCGGCAACGGCGTCGACCTCGACAAATTCAAGACGCGCCCCAAGGCGGCAGCGCCCACCATCGTCTTCATCGGCTTGTGGAACGGGCGCAAGCGCGGCCGCTTCGCCCATGACGTCTTCGTCAACAAGGTGCTGACGCGCTTCCCTGACGCGCAGCTCCATATGATCAGCGACACGGCGATCCCGCATCCCAACGTGACGCTCCACCACCATCCGGACGACGCCACTCTGGCGGCCTTGCTCGCCGAGGCCTGGGTGTTCTGCTACCCCAGCATCTACGAGGGGTTCGGCATCCCCTATATCGAGGCGATGGCTGCGGGCACCGCCATCGTCACCAGCCCCAACGCCGGCGCCGGCGAGGTTCTGCAGAACGGGCAATACGGCGTCATCGTCGACGACGAGGGGTTCGCCGACAATCTGCTCCAATTGCTGGAACGCCAGGATCTGCGGCGCGAGTTCGAGGCGCGCGGCCTGGAGCGGGCCCAGGAGTTCAGTGCCGAGGCGATCGCCGAGCGCTACCTCCAGATTTACCGCAACGTGGTGCATTGATGGGCGTCGAGACCATACCGCCGGTCGCCGCCGAACGCGAAGCCACAACGCTGGTCGCGCCGCCCGATATCCGTTCCTTGCAGATCGGCATGCGCTGGTTCGGCAACGGCTCGGGCGGTCTCGACCGGGTGTTCTACGATCTCGCCAACGCGCTGCCGGCCCAGGGCGTCGCGGTCCAGGGGCTGGTGGTCCAGCCGGCCGATGTCGCCACGCAGACTGGGGGCAGAATCCAGGCTTTCGCCGATGACGGCGCCGGCTTGCCCAATCGCCTCCTCGGTGTGCGCCGGGCCGTCAGGCACTCTCTGAAGAGCGGCGATATCGGCCTGATCGCCGGCCATTTCGCCCTCTATCTGGCGCCCGTGCTGGACATCCTGGGCGATACGTCTTTGGTCATGCATTTTCACGGGCCCTGGGCGCAGGAATCCGGCGTCGAGGGACAAAGACGCGGGGCGGTCTTCGCGAAGAAGGCTTTGGAGCGCTTCGTCTATCGCCGGGCAGACCGGTTCATCGTTCTTTCCAACGCCTTCGCCGAACTCCTGATGAGGGAGTACGGCGTCCCGCATGGGCGCATCCGCATCGTGCCCGGCAGTGTAGATCTCGAACGCTTCACCGACCGCTTCTCCAAGGACGCGGCACGTGCCGCCCTGCGCTGGCCTGCGGACCGGCCGATCCTGCTGTCGATCCGCCGGCTCATCGCGCGGGTCGGGCTGGATAAGCTGGTCGAGGCAATGAAGGCGGTGAAGGAAGCCGTGCCCGAGGTTCTGCTCTGTATCGCCGGCCGCGGTCCGCTGGAAGGCGCGTTGCGCGCGCAGATCGCCGAGGCGGGGCTACAGAATAATGTTCGCCTGCTCGGTTTTCTGCCGGACGAGGAGCTGCCGGTCGCCTATCGCGCCGCGGACATCAATGTGGTGCCGACTACGGCGCTGGAGGGCTTCGGCCTCACCGCCGCCGAGGCGCTGGCAGCCGGCACGCCGTCGATGGTGACGCCGGTCGGCGGGCTGCCGGAGGTGGTGTCAGGTCTTTCGCCGGATCTGGTGTTCGCATCCTGCAAGACGGGTGACCTCGCTGCCGGCCTGATCGCCGCGTTGCGCGGCGACACCGCCTTGCCCGGCTCGGCCGAATGCAGGGCCTATGCGGAAACCCATTTCGCCACCAGCCTCGCCGCCCAGCGGACGGCGGCGGTCTATCGTGAGCTTACCGCGTGAGCCCGCGCATCCTCTTCGTCAATCACACCGGCGAGCTTGGCGGGGCGGAACTGACTCTGCTGCCGATCGCCCATCGCTACCGGGACCGCTGCACTGTGGTTTTGCTCAAGGATGGTCCATTGCGGGCACGCCTTGCCGAGCTTGGCGTCACCGTCATGCTGCTGCCGGGCGGCGAGGGGATGCTGGGTGTCAAGCGGGACGGGGGTGGATTACGGGCGCTGGCA
>DATBAZ010000014.1:0-10506 GCA_036271255.1 Alphaproteobacteria bacterium | reverse complement strand
TGCTGATCAGACGCTCCTGCCGATCGATCGTGACCGGCAGCACGGCGGAATCATGGTGCGGCCAGGTCATGATCTCGTCGCGGCAATGGCTGGGCGGAAAGAAGGCCGCCTGCCTGGCCGCCGGATCGATCTCGACATCCCAGCGGCCCAGCCAGTTTGCACCCAGGGTCGCCGCGGTCGGGATATAGCCCGCCGGCCCCTCGAAAAAATCGACGTCATGAACTCTTTGGGAGCCGATCTCGATCCACGGCACCGTAACCGCGTCGGTCAGCGGAATGCCCTGCAGGCCGAGTTGCCCGATGACGCGCGACCGGTGGCGGCGGTAGTTCCGCGCGATCGACGGATCGATCAGGCTCCAGAAGCCGCCGGTATCCAGCAGCACGTTGCGCTGAGCGCCGTCGATCCGCAGCGACACGACCGGCGTGCCGTCGTCATTGGGGATCAGCGGCAGCCGGGCCAACGGCGCGTGCGTGCAATCCTCGGCCTTGGCCCCCGACAGCGCGAACAGCGCCAGAGCCAGACCCGCCAGCATACGGCGAATGCCAAACCAGCCAGCCACGATCCCCATCTCGTCTCACCCGGCGCTCAACGGCCGGTCGGATAACATATAATCCTTGCGAGACGCCGGACCAGGGCCGGTTATTTCAGCATCGCTCAGGACGGATCGCGCACCGCCTGCAGGTTGAGGACCAGCGGGCCGAAAGGGCTGGTGCTCTCGATCCGCACCGGAACCTCGACCTTGGCGGCGCCGACGCGGGCGATATAGACCTCGATCGGCACGACCTGATCCTCGCCGTTCACCTTGCGGGTGAAGAATTTCTTCTGGTTCTTCTTCCAGTAGCCCGCCCCCGGCTCGACCTTCACCGCGCATTTGAGCGCGTCGCCCGCATACATGGCGACGCCGCTCGCTTCGAGCGTCTCATGGCCGTCGTCGCTGTAGACGAGGTCGAAGCGGCGGCGGCCGTCGAAGACCGGAACCCTCGTATTGCAGCTGCCCGTCCGGTCGACCGCGCGCAGGCCGGCGAACACGCCGCTCACGATGTCCAGCGTATTGCTTGTCTGGTCCGCCGGTACCTCTTCGCGCTGGTCCTCCTGCGCGTCCGGCACGACCTTGCGGTCGATGAAGCCGCCATGCCCGTCATAGCGCAGCACGACCGAGCGTTCCTTGCCCTGGAAGTTGTTGTGCTGCGCATGCTCGACCGGCTGCAGAACATCGCCCGCGACGTTGCCCTTGGAGCCGATATCGATCGTCCAGGGCATCATCCGGCCGAGTGCGCCGGCCGTGACCGCCTTGATCTCGACATCGTAATGCGCGGCGTCTTCCCCGATGGTGACGGTCGCCGCCAAGGCCTCCAGCCCGCCGATATAGATCTTGTAGTCCAGCGCGACCGCCGGCTTCACCGGCGCATCCTCGGCCAAAGCGGGAGCGGCGATCAGGGCGGCCGCAAGCGCGGCGCCAAGGGTGGTGTAAGATAGGCGCATCTTCATGCTGCTGATATAGGAGCCATATCGGTTTAGACACCACAGGCAGACTTACGATGAAATACGCATTCGATCCCGGACACCATGCATCCGTTGCGATACACGGCTCGGACGAGCGTTTTCCGGTGCACCGCATCTACTGCGTCGGCCGCAACTACGCCGATCACGCCCGCGAGATGGGCGGCAATCCCGAGCGCGAACCGCCCTTCTTCTTCGACAAGCCGGCCGACGCCGTGGTCGAGAACGGGACGAACGTCCCTTACCCGCCCCGCACCCAGAACCTGCATCACGAGATCGAGCTGGTGGTCGCCATCGGCCGTGAGGGGAAGAACATCCTGCTGGAGGACGCCAACGCCTTCATCTTCGGCTACGCGGTCGGCAACGACCTGACCCGCCGCGACCTGCAATTCGCCGCCCGCGATGTCGGCCGGCCCTGGGACACCGCCAAGGGCTTCGACCACTCCGCCCCGATCACCGCGATCCGCCGCATCGAAGACACCGGCGTGCTGGACCGCGGCGAGATCTGGCTGATTGTGAACGAGGAACAGCGCCAGACCAGCAACCTCGACCAGATGATCTGGTCGGTGCCCGAGATCATTGCCGAGCTGTCCCAGCTCTACACGCTGAAGCCCGGCGACCTGATCTTCACCGGCACCCCGTCCGGTGTCGGCCCGTTGAAGCCGGGGGACGAGGTGCGCGGCGGGGTGGAATTGTTGGGGACGTTGAGTTTTCAGGTCGTGGAAGGTTAACTCGCCCCAAAAACCGTCATACCCGGGCTTGACCCGGGTATCCACGAGAAATGACCGGGTGTTGAACCTCGACCGTTTGCGCGAACGGATAGGCGTGGATGCCCGGGTCAAGCCCGGGCATGACGGTAGTAAGGGAAAGGCACCGTATTAAGTGGGAAAAGGCACCTTTACGGCCACTCCCCCGTCGCATTGATCAGCGCGTGGGCCCAGTCCGGCGGGTCCTTGCGCGGCAGGTCGGACTTTCCATCAAGCGATTTCACCTGGATGCCCAGATGGTGCGGGTAATGCATGCTGTAGGTGACGAGGCCCGAGCGCTCGGCGGCCGGCAGGTAGCATAAGGCCAGTGCAGCCTCGGCCAGGTAGGCCGGGTCCTCGGTGTCGTAGCCTTCGGGGATCAGGTCCGTGGCACCGGGGGTGCGGATCGCGGTCGAGGGGCCGATGACGTTCACGGCGATATTGTAATCCAACAATTCGGCCGCCAGCCCCTGGGTGAAGCGGTTCAATGCGGCCTTGCAGGAGGCGTAGATCAGTTCGCCGCCGGCCTTCTGCGCGGGGCGGTAGGGCTTACGCGGGGCCAACGCGGTGGTCGAGCCGACATTGACGATCCAGCCGGCCCCCCTGGCCTTCATATGCGGGATCGCCGCCTTCGACAGCACGAACGGCACCCGGAAATAGTGATCGACGGTGCGGTCGAACGTCTCCAGCGACATATGCTCCATGCGGCAATAGTCGGCATAGCCGGCATTGTTGACCAGGATATCGAGCCCGCCGGCGGCCTCGGCTGCGCGATCGACCAGCCCGTCGCGCTCGGCGGCATCCTCCAGGTCGGCGGCGATGGCGATGCATGTGCCGCCCGCATCCTCGATCAGCGACTTGGTCTCCGCCAAGGTGCCGGGGATGACACGCTCGGTATTCGAGCGGATGCTGGTCGCCGCGCTCTCCATCGATCGGGCGGTGATCACCACGATCGCGCCGGCGGAGGCCAGGCGCTGCGCGATCGCCCGGCCGATGCCGCGGCTGGCGCCGGTCACGAGAGCGACTTTCCCGGTAAGAGACGGTACGGCCTGCGTCATGCTAACTTCCCCGGATTGGTGTGAAATAAACGCACTTGTGTCGTTTCGTTACTGGTACAATGATCCCTGAGCCCATGCCAGAGCTTTTGCCGATTCCATGCCTGTCGCCCCGATGAGCGCCGTCATGACCGCGAACGTGAAGAACAGGGGCGGCCGCCCGCTGCTGGAGGACGTGCCGCGGCGGAACGAGCATCTGCTCGACGTCGCCACCGACATCTTCGTGCGCCTTGGCTACAACGCCACGACCCTGGACCGGATCGCCGCCGAGGCGGGGGTCGCCAAGCGCACCATCTATGCCCGCTATGCCGACAAGCAGGCCCTGTTCTTCGCAGTCATGCGGCGCCTCGCCGAGCGGCGGGTTCTCGAAAACCTGTGGGGCGAGGATGAGCTGCCGCTGCGCGAGGGATTGCGCCGCCGCGCCCGGCAGATGATGGAGCGCTCGCTGACGGACAGCGAGTTGGCCATCGCCCGGCTGTTCATGGTCGAGCTGGCGCACTTCCCCGAATTGGGCAAATCGCTGTGGAAGGCCGTTGAGGACGAGCACGGCGAAAGCATGATCGAATATTTCCGCTCGCATCAGCGCAAGCGGAATATCCGGTCGGTCAATCTCAACCTGCTGGCCGAGCTGTTCCTGTTCAACATCTACAGCTTCTCCAACCGCGTCGCCCTTCACCAGCGCGATAAGCCGACGGAGGAGGAGCTGACCGCCTATATCGACAATATGATCGACGTGATGGTGAGCGGCATCGCGCTTTAGTTCTGGATTCGGATTAGTCGCCGGCTTATAAATGCTCCGACGCCGTATCGTTTCTGAACAGGCGCAAATCCAATCATCAGGGTGGCGGATATGGGCAGGGAACTCGACGGGAAGATTGCGTTCATCACCGGGGCCAGCCGCGGCATCGGCGAGGCCATTGCCCGGCGTTTCGCCGCCGAGGGCGCGACGGTGGTCATCACCGCGCGGACGGTCGAGCCCGGCACCGGCACGTTCACCGAGAACGCCAGGGCCGAGGCAGCGCCGATCCCGATCGCCGGGTCCCTGAAGGAGGTTGCCGCGCAGATCGAGAAGGACGGCGGCAAGGCGGTGCCGATCCAGTGCGATGTCGCCGATCCCGCCTCCCGCGCCAAGGCGGTCGAGGAGGCCCTGGCCGCGGTCGGCCATATCGACATCCTGGTCAACAACGCGGCCGGCGGCGGCTACGGTCAGAATTGGATCGATATCACCAGCAGCCATTTCGACCGCCTGATCGAGACCAACATCAAGGGACCGCTGGATTTCATGCAGCGCCTGGCGCCCGGCATGATCAAGCGCGGCAGCGGCTGGATCGTGAATATCGGATCGAAGACCGCCGAACTGCCGACACGACCGTTCAATCCGTTCGAGAAGGGCTCGGGCGTGATGCTCTACGGCTCGACCAAGGCGATGCTGAACCGGCTCACCGCCGGCGTCGGCGCCGAGCTGGACGGCACCGGCGTATGCTGCAACGAGTTCGGCCCCTTTTCCATCGTCTGGACACCCGGCACCGCGATGGTCGGCGTCGAAAAATATCGCGGCCTGCCAGGCTGGGTCGAGGAGCCGGTCGAGGGCATGGCCGAAACCGCGCTGGCGCTGGCCTCCTGCGATCCGAACGCGGTCAACGGCCTGACCGTCTACAGCACGACCTATCTCAACGATATCGGCCGGGAAATCCGCACGCTGGACGGAAAAGAGGTCTTACGGGACTGGAAGCCGGCGGTAGACTGACCGCAAGGCCAGCTGGGGGCCCAAGCAAGAGAACCAGCACTGAACTGAACGCACAATGACAGTCGGGGAGGACTTCATGAAGCGCACATCGATCGCTGCACTTTTCGCTACGGCGAGCCTGATCACCGCAACTGGCGCTGCCCGGGCGGCCGACAGCGCCATCCACATCGTCGCCGACAGCATCGGCGGCACAGTGACCAGTGCCAAGGGACCCGAGGCCGGCGTGTGGGTGATCGCCGAGACCAAGGACCTGCCGAACCCCTTCGTGAAGATCGTCGTCACCGACGACAAGGGCCGTTACGCGCTGCCGCAACTGCCAAAAGCCAAATACAAGGTCTGGGTCCGCGGCTATGGCCTGATCGATTCCGATCCGGTCCAGGCCACGCCGGGCAACAGCCAGGACCTCACCGCCAAGGTCGCACCGTCGGCCAAGGAAGCCGCGGAATACTACCCGCCGAACTATTGGTATGCGCTGCTCCAGCCGCCGCCGGCGAGCGATTTCCCCGGCACCGGCGCGGAGGGCAACGGCATCGGCAAGACGATGAAGATCCAGCAGGACTGGCTGGCGCATATGAAGGAGAATTGCCTCTTCTGCCACCAGTTCGGCGACAAGGCGACCCGCACCCTGGTCTCGGCGGGCGGCAGCAGCGTCGAAGCTTGGGCGGCACGCATCCAAATGGCGCGTGCCGACGGCGATGTCGTGGTCGGCAATCACGGCCGCGAATTCTCCGCCACCATGCAGAACAACATGGCGCGCTATGGCCGCGAACGCGGTCTCAAGATGTTCGCCGCCTGGTCGGACAGCATCGCCGCGGGCGCGCTGCCGCCGCAGGCTCCGCCCCGGCCTGAGGGCGCCGAGCGCAATGTCGTTATCACGCTGTGGGATTGGGCCGACGGCCATTTTATCCATGACGAGGCAACGACCGACAAGCGCGACCCGACGGTGAATGCCAACGGTCCGATCTATGGTACGGACACGCTCAACGGCCATCTCGCGCTGCTCGATCCGAATACCGGCAAGTCGACCCTGGTCGACGTGCCCGGCTCAACCCCGCCAAGCCCGCATAACCAGAACGGCCAAGTCCATAATCCGATGCTGGACGGCAAGGGCCGCGTGTGGATGTCCATGCGCGATGGCGAAGGCGCCGATCACGACTGGTGCGCCGATGGCAACCTCAGCCCCTATGCCAAGTACTTTCCGATGAAGACGGACAAGGGCAAGCAGGTTTCCGTCTACGATCCGCAGACCAAGCAGATCACACTGATCCCGGTGTGCTTCGACACACACCACGTCAATATCGGTCATACGGCCGACAACATCATGTACTTCTCCGGCGACTTCAACGCGCTCGGCTGGGTCAACACCAAGGTGTGGGACGAGACCCACGACGCCAAGAAGGCGGCCGGCTGGTGCCCGTTCGTGCTCGATACGTCGGGCGACGGCAAGATTGATCCGGACCGGGCCAAGTGGAACCAGCCGGGCGACGCCATCGCCGCCGCCGGCGGCGCTGAAGGCACGGTCGGCAAGGCCGGCGGCGCCGACGCGGCGCCCAAGCATGTCTTCGATCCAAAAGCGGACACGCGGATCAACGGCTTCCCCTACAGCATGAATGTCAGCCCGGTGGATGACAGCATCTGGGTCGCCAAATACACGCCGGCCGTCCCCAGCGGCCTGATCCGCCTGACCTTGGGCAAGAACCCGCCCGAGACCTGCAAGACCGAGTATTACGAGCCGCCGAAGCAGCCCGACGGCTCCTTCGCCGCCTTCAATATGCGCGGCGTCGATTTGGACTCGAAAGGCATCGCCTGGGTCGCGTTCGGCTCGGGTGAGCTCGGCCGCTTCGACCGGTCGAAATGCAAGGTGACCGAAGGCCCGACCGCGAACGGCCAGCAATGCCCGGACGGCTGGAGCTTCTTCGACACGCCCGGCCCCAAGGTGACGGGTGTGAAGATCGGCAGCGCCGACTGGCATTACCTGACGTGGGTCGACCTGCATGACGTGTTCGGCCTCGGCAAGGACGTGCCGATCCTGCCGGGATCGAACTCGGACTCGCTGATCGCCTTCCTGCCCGACACCAAGAAGTTCGTCGTCATGCGGGTCCCCTATCCGATGGGCTACTACCCGCGCGGCCTGGATGCCCGCATCGACGATCCGAAGGCCGGCTGGAAGGGCAAGGCGATCTGGTCCGACAACAGCGAGACCGCTTTGTGGCACCAGGAGACCGGCGAAGGCTCCTACGGCAAGGTGGTCAAATTCCAGATGCGGCCCGACCCGCTGGCGGATTGATACGCCTTCCCGTCATTGCGAGCGCAGCGAAGCAATCTAGGGCCTTACCGATCGGTTTCGGGCCAACGACCCTGGATCGCCGCGTCGCTACGCTTCTCGCAATGACGTGTCTTGATTAATTCACGGCAGGTGGCCGAGCGTGAATAACGAAAACCCGATGCGGGGCGCTGAGCGGGTTCTCAGGGAAATCCCGCGCCAGCATCGCCTTGTGATCCGCATCGAAGCGCGCCACCGCCTCCGGCGGCAGTGACGCGCCGACACCGGCGCTGGCGCGGATGCGGCCGAGCCAAGCCTCATGCGTATAGGGCACGGCGACATCGAAGGTGAAGCTTTCGATGTCGTGATAACCCGCCTGCTCCAGATCGGCGAACCACCAGGGATGCAGGCCGTTGCCGCCGGCCATGTTCCATTCCGGATTGTGCTTCACGATCAGCGCCTCGGTTGCCGCGACGGTGCTGCCCTTGAGCGGCAGCCAGTCGAAATGGGCGAGCATCAGCAATCCGCCGGGTTTCAGCAGGCGCTGAACTTCCGCAGCCGCGCGCGGACGGTCGAACCAGTGCCAGCACTGGCCGGCGGCGACGACATCGAAAGCGCCGTCCGGCAGGCCGGTTTCCTCAGCCTTGGCAGTCACATAGCGGATATCCGTCCCCACCTCGCGGTCCAGCTGCTGCGCCTGTTCCGTCATCGACACGGAAGGGTCGAGGCCGGTCACCATACAGCCGCGTAAGGCCATGCCGCGCGCCACGGCTCCAGTGCCGGTGCCGAGATCGAGCAGGCGCTGCCCCGGTGCGATAAGGCCGGCTGCGAACACGCGGTCGAAGAACTGCTCAGGAAACCCGGCACGGTGGCGGCCGTAATCCGATGCCGTCTTGCCGAAATCGATCTGCATGATGCCCTCCTCGGGAAACAGTGAGGAGGCGATCCTGCGCCCTGGCATCTTTTGGTCAACGTTGATAAATATCGTCAATGATCGATTTGAGGCCGCTGTGACAAAATTCCTGACCGCCGATGAGGCCACAGCGCTGCTCAAGATCAGGCGGCAGACGCTTTACGCCTATGTCAGCCGTGGCCTGATCCGTTCGAACGGACAGGAAGGCGATCCCCATCGCCGGCTCTATCGCGCCGACGACGTGAATGCCCTGTTGGGCCGAAAGCGGCGAGGCCGCACCCCGGCGCGCGCCGCCCAGACCGCGCTGGATTGGGGCCTGCCGGTGCTCGATTCAGCGTTGACCCTGGTCGAGGACGGCCGGCTTTACTATTGCGGCCGCGATGCGGTGAAGCTCGCCGAAAGCGGTGCGACGCTGGAAGATGTCGCAAGGCTGATGTGGGGCGCGGCGGACACCGATCCGTTCGCAACCGAACAGGCGCCGGCAGATGCGCTCTGGCGCGAAGCGATGCCGCGCTGCGCCGCCGGCTCCGCGGTGAGCCGCAGCCTGACCCTCCTGCCGCTCACGGCCTCGGTCGATACGCCGGTCTGGCCTTCGGATACCGGCCGCAAGCAGATTGCCGCTGCCGCCATCGTCCGGTCGGTCGCCGCGGCCCTGGTCGCCGGAGAACCGGACCGGCGCCTCGTCCACGAAACCTTGGCGTCAGCCTGGAAGTTGAACGCAAGTGGCGCCGCCATCGTCTGCGCCGCCCTGGTGCTGTGCGCCGACCATGAACTCAATGCCTCGACCTTCACTGTCCGTTGCGTCGCCTCGACCGGCGCCTCGCTGGGCGCGGCAGTCGTAGCCGGCCTGGCAGCGCTCAGCGGGCCGCTGCATGGCGGTTCGTGGGTGCGGATCGCCGCGCTCTTTCGTGACCTCGAACGCGCGGGCGGTCCGGAACAGGGGGTCGCCGAATGGCTCCAGCGCGGCGAGCAGCATCTGCCGGGCTTCGGCCATCCGCTCTATCCCGACGGCGATCCGCGCACCGCCGCGATCCTGGCGCGGCTAAAGCACAGGCCTGCGCTTGCGGAGGCGGTCGCCGCAGCCGGCGGGCCGCCGCCCAATCTCGATTACGCGTTGCTGGCGATGCAGCGGGAGCTGGGGCTGCCCGAGGATGCGCCTTTCATCATCTTTGCCGCCGGCAGGACGGTCGGCTGGCTGGCCCATGCGCTGGAGCAGCAGGCCACGGGGAGCCTGCTGCGTCCGCGCGCACGCTACGTGGGGCTGGCGCCTAACGCTTGAGGAAGGCCAGGGTGGTGCTCTCGAATTCGGCCTTGCGCTCGATCATCGCCCAGTGGCCGCATTTCGGGAAAACATGCAGCTCGGCGTTGGGGATCATGCGCATGGCGACGAAGGCGCGATCCATCGAGCTGACCCGGTCGTCACGGCCCCAGGCGATCAGCGTGGGGGCCTGGATCGCCGCCAGATGAGCGAAGGTGGCCGCGGCGTGCGGCCCCTCGGTCATGGCGGTGATCGCGTCCATGGAGGCGCGGGAATAAAGCTTCTTGCTGGTCTCGTAGGTGGTCGGATCCAGGGCCTGCTTCATGCGGCCCTCGATCAGCTCATCGGTGACGATCGACTTGTCATAGACCATCGAATGCAGCCACTGGACCAGCCGCTCGCGCGACGGGTTCTCGATGAAATCGACCAGCAGGTTGATGCCCTCGTTCGGGAAGGCGTTGAACAGGCCGTAGCCGACGCCGCCGATGGTGACGAACTTGTCGACCCGACCGGCATGCTGTGCCGCGACCATCGAGCCGACCATGCCGCCCAGCGAATTGCCGATGATATGGGCCTTAGCGATCCCCATGCCGTCCAGGAAGCGGATCACCGCATCGGCACAGACCTGCATCGGCATGCCTGCGACCGGCGCGCTCTTGCCGTAACCCGGCAGGTCGAGGATGAAGCACCGGAAATCCTTGGCGAAGACCGGCAGGTTGTTCTGGAAATTGGCCCAGCCGGTGACGCCCGGGCCCGAGCCGTGCAGCAGCACCAGCGCCGGCCCCTCACCCCCCTCGTGATAATGAATATCGCCGGCCGGATCCTTCAGAACGCGGCTGGTCGCTTCGTAGCTAAAATCGGACATGCTGGTTCCCCGTAGATTTGCCGGCAACATGGGCCGGAGGCATGGAGAGCGTCAATATCGAAAGGCGCTCCGAGGCGAACCTTCCAGCACGAAGGCTTCCAGGGCGGGGTGGCGCTCGACGCTCCATCGGCCGGACCTTGGCCGAAACTCTTGCGATGG
>DATBAZ010000013.1:0-9554 GCA_036271255.1 Alphaproteobacteria bacterium | reverse complement strand
GGGTGGCCTCGCCGAGGGGTTCTACTACGGGGGAAAGTATTACGGTCTTCGCGGCGTTATCGAGCTGATGAGCGGCCGGAGCTACTATCTCCCGTCAACGGAATTCGGCGGCTTGCTGGCGGCGGGAACGCGGGTTGTCGTTGGGCTGGGGCTGATCGCGTTCAGCCGTGGTTTCATCACGTTGAAACGCCGTCTCCTCTCGCTGCGGACGGCAAGGCCGACCATCAAAACCTCTTCATTGGCATCCGGAAGCATCCCAGACGCATGACATCATCCTCTCCCGCTATCGACGAACGGGCCGTCGCGCGGTCCGCGTTTCTCAATGGGCATGGTTGCGCAGCTGCCGCCCTCGACGCCCTGCCGGTCGACGCTTCCTTCCGCCGCTATTTCCGCCTGACCGGCGCGGGCCGGCCGATGCTGCTGATGGATGCGTCGCCGCCCAAGGAGGATGTGCGGCCCTTCATCAGGATCGCCCGGCATCTGACCGGGCTGGGGCTCAGCGCGCCGGAAATCTATGAGTTCGACGAGGAGGAAGGTTTCGCCCTGATCGAGGATTTCGGTGAGGCGACCTACACCCGCCTGCTCGATGCCGGCGCAGCCGAAGGACCGCTGTTCCTGGCGGCGACCGAGGCGCTGGTCCTGCTGCACACCCATCCGGGCGGCGCGGCGGTCGAGGCGCCGCCCTATGACCGCGCCAAGCTGCTGGACGAGGCGAGCGAGCTGCCGGAATGGTATGGGCTCGCTCTCACTGGCAGGCCGGCACCGGCTGACACTGTGGCCGAATTTGTCGGTCTTTGGAACGACCTGCTGGACCGGATGCCGCCGTCCGACCCCGGGCTGGTGCTGCTCGACTATCACGTCGACAATCTGATGCGGCTCGAGGGCCGGCCGGGCGCTGCGGCGGCGGGTCTGCTCGATTTTCAGGATGCCAAGATCGGCCCCAAGCCCTACGACCTGCTGTGCCTGCTACGCAATGAGCGGCGGGGCATCGATCCGGCCCTCTCCGATGCGCTCTACGACCATTATATCGCCACCGCCCGTCCCGCAGACGCCGACGGGTTCGGCCTGTGGTACCGGGTGCTGGCGGCCCAGCGCTATACCAAGGTGCTGGGCCGCTTCGCCCGCCTCACCTTGCGTGACCACCGCGATGGCTATCTGCGCTACATGCCACGCGTCGCCGCCTTGCTGGACGAGGCGCTGGAGGGCGAACAGATCCTGGCCCCGATCCGCGACCGGCTGAACGCGATCCTCCCGGATTGGCGGACGGTGCCGCCGAACGACCCAGAGGGCGTGCGCGGGCGGGTTCGCCGATAGGCGCGGCGGACTCGTCAAAGCCCACCGCGCCGGCGCTTGCCCGTCTTACTCGACCAACAGCGTCGGCTTCAGTGCGACGGGATTGGCGATATTGAAGAAATTGGGCGAGGTCGCCATCACCGCCTCGTGGATTTCGGCGAATTGCTGCGGCGTGCCGCTGCCCTTGATCCGCACGGTATAGCGCAGGCTCTCATATCCGTTCGGCACCTTGGGATCGATCCCGAGGAAGCCGCGCAGATCGATCTCGCCTTCGGTTTCGATTTGGAGGTTTTGCAGGGTTATCCCGCGCACCGAGCATTGCGCCACATAACCCACCGTCAGGCAGGCATTCAGGGCCGCGAGCAGATATTCCTGGGGATTGGCGAACCGGTCCGTGCCGCCCAGCTCGCACGGCTCGTCGATGTCGAGGGTGAAGCGGCGCGGCACATCCACGCCGGCGATGCCGTAGCCGGTGACCTCGGCGCGGCTGCGGGTCTGGCCCTGCCAGGTCGTGGCGACGCGCCAGCTGGTCTTGGCGTTCGCGGCGTCGTTTTGGACGCTTTCAATCAGCGCGAACAGGTCGTCGACATTCAGTCCGTTGACGATGTTGGGTTCGGCCTTTTTTGCGTGTGCAGTCATGATCGTTCTCCTTCGCTTGGTGTTTTCGGTTTACGGATAGTGCGTCAGTGCATGGTGGCGAGCGCGGCCTGGATGCGCGCCTGCTGGTTTTCCGAAGTCAGGCTGGACAGCACCTTGCCGAAGTGGGGGTGGCCGGCACCTGAGTGGATGTATTGCCAGCGATAGGCATCGAGGAATCGCGCTTCGATGACCTTGGCTTCGGTCTCCCCCGTCGGGCGATGCCGGTTCGCCGTGAAATAGCGTGCATCGGCCGCGGACTGGGCCTGCAGAATGCCGTCGACCGCCGCGACCAGCAGGATGAATTCGTCGACTGCCCTGTCGCGTTCCTCCGTGGTCACGCCCGCGTCGTGACGTACCTATTCCAGCTCGTCGAGAACCGCGTGCTGGCTTTCTTCCTTCCAGTGAAACAGGAATACGTCCTTGAACAGCGGCGACAGCTGACCGTCGGGCTCGATGCTCTCCCGGTAATGGAGCTGGCTGAAAAGCTCGATATCCAAAGTCAGCGCCAGCACCGCCCAGGTGCTCTTGCCCAGCACGACGCCGGCGACGGCGTTCGGGTCGACATCGAAGCGATAGCCGTCCGGCATC
Source organism: Alphaproteobacteria bacterium (assembly GCA_036271255.1). Lineage (GTDB taxonomy): Bacteria > Pseudomonadota > Alphaproteobacteria > BOG-932 > Roseiterribacteraceae > BOG-932. Next base: position 7,034 of record DATBAZ010000013.1, on the reverse strand, counting down.
ATTTCAGCGATCATCGCGTCGACGCGGCGGAACAGCTCCTGATGCTTGAGCTCCTCGTCGCTCAGCCGGATCAGCGCTTCCAGCGCCGTCTGGTCGCCGAACCAATGGTCGCGGCTGACCTCCAGCATCTTGGCGTTGATGAAGCGCTCCACCAACGCGAACATGTTGGCATAGGTGCGCCCCTGGATCTGGCTGACGAAACGCTTATCGTCTTCCGACAGTCCGGGGAATTTTCCGACCAGCGACAGCCCGTCGGGCAGGTATTTCTCGGCGGGGGCGAATGCACGGCCCCGGATCACGTCGAGATCGATATCCCAGCGGACTTTCTTGGAAATGCGGATGCAACGTTCGTAACGATCGCCGCCGGCGATCCTTGTCGTCATGTTCATGGTCATACCCCGATGGAGACCGGTCTGCGGTCGGTATGCCGGCATGGGTCACAACCGATGCGTGTGCATGCGATGTTGTGCCGGCGTTTATGGATGTACGATCCGTCATCGGCGGACGCCATGATCGGTCCCCCGGAAGACATGACCGAAACACCGGATTAACGATGGCAGAGGGGAAAAGCGTCGCGCCCGCGACCCGGCACAGAGGGTTGCGTCGGTGGCGGCGCAGCCCTAGCTTCCGCCCCGCAATTCACATTCGGGTCCCGCCATGTCCTTCATCGCCTCGCGCATCGGCCGCATCAAGCCGTCCCCCACCGTCGCCGCCGGGCAGAAAGCGCGGGAGCTTCGGGCGCAGGGGCGGGATATCATCAGCCTGGATGCGGGCGAGCCGGATTTCGATACGCCGGATACGATCAAGGAGGCGGCGATCGCCGCTATCCGGAACGGCCAGACCAAGTACACGGCGGTCGACGGCACGGTCGAGTTGAAGCAGGCGATCGCGGCCAAGTTCAAGCGCGAGAACGGGCTCGAATACGGGATCGACCAGATCACGGTCGGCGCCGGCGGCAAGCATGTGCTGTTCAATGCGCTGATGGCGACGCTCAATCCCGGCGACGAGGTGATCGTGCCGGCGCCTTTTTGGGTGTCGTACCCGGACATGACGATCCTGGCCGAAGGCACTCCGGTGATCGTCGAATGTCCCGAAAGTCAGGGCTTCAAGCTGCGGCCCGAGGCGCTGGAGCGGGCGATCACGCCGAAGACCAAATGGCTGATCATGAACTCGCCCAGCAACCCGACCGGCGCGGCCTATAGCCGGGCCGAGCTCAAGGCGCTGGCCGACGTGCTGATGCGCCACCCCCAGGTCCATGTGCTGAACGACGATATCTACGAGCATCTGGTCTATGACGGTTTCGAGTTCGCCACGATCGCTGAGGTCGAGCCTGGGCTGTACGACAGGACGCTGACCGTCAACGGCGTGTCCAAGTCCTATGCGATGACCGGGTGGCGCATCGGCTATGCCGGCGGGCCGGCGGCGCTGATCAAGGCGATGGCCAAGATCCAGAGCCAGTCCACCACCAATCCCTCCTCGGTCAGCCAGGCAGCGGCCGTCGCGGCGCTCAACGGGCCGCAGGATTTCATCGCCGAGCGGGCGCTGGTCTTCAAGGACCGGCGGGATTTGGTCGTGTCGATGCTGAACCAGGCCAAAGGCCTCACCTGCGCCCGGCCGGAAGGCGCCTTCTATGTCTTCCCGTCCTGTGCCGGGACGATCGGGCGGAAAACGCCGGATGGCAAGGTGATCGAAAGCGACGAGGATTTCGCCGCCTACCTGCTGATGGAGGCTGGGGTTTCGGTCGTGTTCGGCGCGGCCTTCGGCCTGTCGCCGTTCTTCCGCATCTCCTACGCCGCCTCGACCGAATCGCTGGAGGAGGCGTGCAGCCGGATTCAACGGGCCTGCGGTGCGCTCATCTGATCCGCTTTTCCGTTTTGAGTTCGCACCGCTCCGCGTGTAGGTTTTACGCAAGCGTTTCACTGTAAAAAGATATGCGGGACATGCGAAAAAGCGGCTGGCTTACCCTTTCGGCTCTTCTCCTCGCGCTCTGCGCGGTTCCCGCGGCCTCATTCGCCGAGGATGTGCCCGAGGCCGGCGCATCGAACATGCCTCAGCGGGAGCGTGACCTGATCGACATATTGATGTCGGCGCGCAAGGCCTACCAGACCAGCCATTCGCCCTCGCCGGCCAAGGATGCGCGCATGGACATGCAAATCCGCGTGATCGGCTTCATGCGGCAGAGCCAGGTGGCGACCGACTGGGTCGGCACGGTCAAGTCGCGTGGCATCACGCCGGACGGCAACGCCTGGATTTCGATTGAGATCGCTGACGGGATCACGGTCTCGACCTGGCAGGGCGAACGTGAGGACAGCGATTCCGCGACCATGTTCCGCCCACACGCCAAGCTGTTCGCCGCAGCCCAGTCTGCCAAGATCGCCTCGCCCATTATCTTCAGCGGCACGATTCTGAAATCGGTGCTGGCGAACGACGATGAAATGGTGATGCACCCGCAATTCATCGCCCGCTTCACCTCGCTGAAGCCGGCGCAGTAACGATCGCTGTCTGATAAATTTACAAATAGGGAAAATTTGATACAATATACGAAGCAATAGCCAATAGAATCAAAAGCCTGGGGGATTGGCACGTATCCTGCATTGCGAACGATATCGCTTAACGCGTTAAGAATTGCAGGGATAAGACAATGGCTACGTCGATCGGTTTCACATTCAAGTCGGTGCTGGCGGTTTCCGGCATCCTGTTCGGCCTCGCCGCGGGTTCGGCGATGGCGACCACGGTTACGACCAGCAGCGTCAGCCTTCCCAACGGCAGCACGACCGTCAACATCAACGACACGGCACAGTCGGTCGATGGCGGCGGTTCCAACATCATCACCGGCACGATCGGATTGCAGACCAATATCGGCGTGCTGAACACCTATTGCGTCGACCTGTTCGACTACATCCAGACCGGCAATCCCAGCGTCAATACCTTCAACCAGAACGTGCTGACCGCCGGCTCGCATTTCCAGAACGGCACAGCGACGGGCACCTTCACCCAGGCGCAGGTCAACACCATCACAGCGCTGCTGATCAACGGCAGCCTGCAGGCCCAGAACGTCGTCAACACGGCGGCATTGCAGATCGCGATCTGGGCGGCGGAGTACGACCCGGTCACCAGCGGCAGCTACAATCTCACGTCTGCCGATTCGTTCTACTTCAGCCATACCAGCGATGCGAACAGCACCGCCGCGCTCAACCAGGCTCAAGTCTATCTGAACGACGTGACAAGCGGCACTTGGCAGACCGACGCCAATCACTATGTCGAGTTCCTGACCAGCACCACCGGCAGTGTCCAGGACCTGGTCTATCTGGCGACCGGCACGGTGGCGACGCCCGAGCCATCGACCGTCGCGGTCTTCGCCCTGGGGCTGATCGGCCTGTGGGCCGCCCGCCGCCGCAAGCTGATCTGAACCCGAGCTCGTTCCCGCATTACCAGGCGGCGGATGTTATGGCATTCGCCGCCTTTTCTTTGGTTTTGTTGGCAAAAGCGGCCGAATACGCCTTGCCAAATCACGCCCGGTCCTTCACCCAGACACACAAATAGATATTGCGACAGACGGGTGTCGACGGGGGCATGATGGGGTTTCGACTGGCGATGTGGGGGATCGCCGCGCTTTTGGTGCTGGCTCAGCCGGCACGGGCGGAGAAGCTGCCGGTCGATGTGTCCCTGGTCCTCTCTGTCGACGTCTCGCTCTCGATGGCCGAGGACGAGGCCAAGTTCCAGCGCCACGGCTATGTCGCTGCGCTCCGCGATAAGCGCATCATCGATTCGATCAAGGCCGGCAAGTACGGCCGCATTGCAGTGACCTATATCGAATGGTCGTCGGTGACCGACCAGCGCATCCTGGTCGGCTGGCATCTTATTTCCGATGAGGCCTCGGCCGACGAATTCGCCGATGCGCTCGATAAGGCGCCCTATAAAACCGGCACCACCACCTCGATCAGTTCCGGGATCGATTTCTGCGCCCATCAGATCGAGGCCAGCCCCTACGCCCCGACCCGCAAGGTGATCGACGTCTCCGGCGACGGCTACAGCGATTACGGCCGCCCGATCAAGGAGTCGCGCGACGCCGCGGTCGCGGCCGGCATCACGATCAACGGCCTGCCGGTGATGAATCCCCGCCCGTCCTGGCGCGAATCCGCCCCGCCGGACCTCGACAAATACTACGCCCAGAACGTCATCGGCGGGCCGGGCTCGTTCTTCCTCGTTGTCCGTGACCTCAAGGATTTCGACGAGGGGGTGCTGCGCAAGCTGATCCTGGAGATCGCCAGCAGGGAGCAGGCGGGGCCCGGATAAAAAAACCGGAAGAGTTTAGCCACAGATTGCACAGATCAAATCCAGATATCGCCTTCGGCGGTTGAAAGCCGCGCAACGGGATTCATCATCTGCGTTAATCTGTGCAATCTGTGGCTAAATTCTTATTCGGAATCAGCCGCCAGCACCGCCAGCACGGCGGGGCCGTAACGTTCCATCTTCTTCTGGCCCATGCCCGGTATGTCGTTCAGTTCGCCCATCGTGCGCGGGCGGCGGCCGGCGAGGGCGATCAGGGTCGTGTCGTGGAAGATCACGTAAGGCGGCACGCCCTGCTCGCGCGCCAGACGGGCGCGCTCGGCGCGCAGCGCTTCGAACATCTTGGCGTCCTCTGTCGGCAGGCTGGTCGTCGCCTCGCTGCCCTTTGCCTTCACGGCGGCCTTCAGCGCCCGCTTCATCGAGGCGGACTTGTCGCGCCGCAGCCTGACCGGCTGCTCGCCACGCAGGATGGGCCGGGCCGCTTCGGTGGCGCGCAGGCCGCCATAGGCGTTGTGGTCGACCTCCAGCACGCCCATCGCCACCAGCTGGCGAAAGATCGAGCTCCATTCCTTGCGGTCGATATCCTTGCCGACGCCGAAGGTCGGCAACTGGTCATGGCCCCAACGGGCGATCTTCTCGTTGCTTGTCCCCAGCAGAACGTCCACCAGGTGGCCGACGCCATAACGCTGGCCAGTGCGCACGGCAGCCGAGATCGCCTTCTGTGCCGCGACCGTGCCGTCGAAGGTCTCGACCGGGTCCAGGCAGCCGTCGCAATTGCCGCAGCGCTCTTCCAGCGTCTCGCCGAAATGGGCGAGGACGGCCTGCCGCCGGCACCCGGCGGTCTCGCAGACGCCGAGCAGCGCCTCCAGCTTGCGGCGCTCGACCCGCTTGACCTCCTCCGGCGCCTCGCCGTCATCGATCATCTGCCGGCGCAGCACGAGGTCCTGCATGCCGTAGAGCAGCATCGTCTCGGCCGGCAGCCCGTCGCGCCCCGCGCGCCCGGTCTCCTGGTAATAGGCCTCCAGGCTCGACGGCAGGTCCAGGTGAGCGACGAAGCGCACGTCGGGCTTGTCGATGCCCATGCCGAAGGCGATGGTCGCCACCAAGACCAGCCCGTCGGTCTTCAGGAACGCATCCTGGTTGCGCCGGCGCACGCCGGCATCCAGACCGGCATGATAGGGCAGAGCATTGATCCCCTGGGCCGAGAGCCACGCCGCCGTGTCCTCGACCTTGTTCCGGCTCAGGCAATAGACGATGCCGCTCTCGCCCTTATGCGCGCCAAGGAAGGCGAGCAGCTGCTGCTTGGGCTGATCCTTCAGCCGGATGGCGTAGCGGATGTTGGGTCGGTCGAAGCTGGAGAGGAACAGGCGGGCATCGTCCAGCCGCAGTCGCCGGCGGATGTCCTCGCGCGTCTGCGGATCGGCCGTGGCGGTCAGCGCAATACGCGGCACGCCGGGGAAACGCTCCCCCAGCTGCTCCAGCTTCATATATTCGGGGCGGAAATCATGGCCCCACTGGCTGACGCAATGGGCCTCGTCGATGGCGAACAGCGCGATCGTCGCCCCGTCGAGGAACTCCATGAACGAGGGCAGCATCAGTCGTTCGGGCGCGACATAGATCATGTCCAGTCTGCCGTTGCGCAGGTCCCGGCGAACCGACGTCCGCTCCTCGTCGGAGAGGCTGGAATTGAGCGCCGCCGCACGGATGCCGAGCTGGCGCAGCGCCGCCACCTGGTCGTGCATCAGCGCGATCAGCGGCGACACCACCACGCCCACGCCGTCGCGGCAGAGCGCCGGGATCTGATAGCACATCGACTTGCCGCCGCCGGTCGGCATCAGCACGATGGCGTCGCCGCCGCCGACGACCTGATCGATGATCTCGGCCTGCGGCCCACGGAAATCCTTATGGCCGAAGACGGTCTGCAGGATATCGAGCGGTGCCCGGCCGGCCGGCTGCTGCCCGGCTGACGCCTGATCGGCTCCGAAAAGATCGGTCATGTCGGAAAACGGCCTCTCAAGCGACTCGCCTGTGCGAAGGTAGAGGGGCGGGGCGGCGAATTCAAAGCCTACCCGTCATCCCGCACGCGCCCTCGGCCCGACTTGATGCTGGAACGCTGGCTCTTGGTCTCCAGCCGCTTCAGCTTCGAGGAATAGGTCGGCTTGGTCGGGCGGCGCAGCTTGGGTTTTTCCGTGGCGCGGCGGATCAGTTCGGCCAGGCGGGCGCGGGCCTCCTGCCGGTTCATCTCCTGCGACCGGGCGCCCTGCGCGAACAGCACCAGCACGCCCTCCAGGGTCAGACGGCTGCCGGCGAGCTTCGCCAGCCGCGCTTTGACTTCATCCGGCAGCGACGGCGAGCCCTGCACGTCGAAGCGCAGCTCCACCGCCGTCGAGGTCTTGTTGACATGCTGCCCGCCCGGGCCGCTGGCGCGGACGAAGCGCTCAACGAGCTCCTCGTCGGGAATGATGATGGCTGGGGTGATCTCTAGGGGCATGGCGAGTCTTGAAGTTCGGGCTGCAATGTAACACGAAGCGGTGGAAAGATTTCGCGTCGGAGGATTGTGCGTGTCGGTTGCGGTCAAGGTCGGGATTGTCGGGTTCGGCGTGCTCGTTGCATTCGCGGGCTACGAAGCCTTTACGCGGCCCGGCGACCCGCCCGAGCTGATAGCCGCCCAGAACGCGGTGGCCAAGGATACGGCCCAGAAATTCCTGGCATCGCTGCCGACCGATGCGCGTTGGAACGGCGTC
>DATBAZ010000012.1:0-10683 GCA_036271255.1 Alphaproteobacteria bacterium | reverse complement strand
TTTAGACATCGCGAGAAGCGGGTCCGGTCGTTCCTTCACGGGGCCGGTCGATTTTTCACGCCCATCCGGAACCCGATCCCAGCATCGAATGCCCAAACGTACAGACATCAAGACGATCGCGATCATCGGCGCCGGTCCCATCGTGATCGGCCAAGCCTGCGAGTTCGATTATTCCGGCGCCCAGGCCTGCAAGGCGCTGAAGGCCGAGGGGTATCGCATCGTCCTCGTCAATTCCAACCCGGCCACGATCATGACCGATCCCGGGCTGGCGGACGCCACCTATATCGAGCCGATCACCCCCGCCACCGTCGCCCGCATCCTGGAGAAGGAGCGGCCGGAGGCGCTGCTGCCGACCATGGGCGGCCAGACCGCGCTCAACACCGCCATGGCCCTGGCCAAGGACGGCACGCTGGAGCGGCTGGGCATCGAGCTGATCGGTGCCAACCGCGCCGCGATCGAGAAGGCCGAGGACCGGCTGCTGTTCCGCGACGCCATGCTGAAAATCGGCATGAACTGCCCCAAAAGCCAGGTCGTCCACGCCTTCGACGAGGCGCGCAAGGCGCTGGCCGAGGTCGGGCTGCCGGCGATCATCCGGCCGTCCTTCACCCTGGGCGGCACCGGCGGCGGCATCGCCTACAACCGTGCCGAATTCGACGACATCGTCCGCTCCGGCCTCTACGCCTCCCCGGTCAGCGAGGTGCTGATCGAGGAATCCGTGCTGGGCTGGAAAGAGTACGAGATGGAGGTCGTGCGCGACCGCGCCGACAACTGCATCATCATCTGCTCGATCGAGAATATCGATCCGATGGGCGTGCATACCGGCGATTCGATCACCGTCGCCCCGGCGCTGACGCTGACCGACAAGGAATATCAGCGGATGCGCGACTGGTCGATCGCGTGCCTGCGCGAGATCGGCGTCGATACCGGCGGGTCGAACGTGCAGTTCGCGATCAACCCGGCCAACGGCCATATGGTCGTGATCGAGATGAACCCGCGCGTCAGCCGCTCATCGGCGCTGGCATCGAAGGCGACCGGCTTCCCGATCGCCAAGGTCGCGGCCAAGCTGGCGGTCGGCTATACGCTGGACGAGCTGACCAACGACATTACCGGCAATACCCCGGCGGCATTCGAGCCGACCATCGATTATGTCGTCACCAAGATTCCACGCTTCGCCTTCGAGAAATTTCCCGGCGCCGATTCGGCGCTGACCACCGCGATGAAATCGGTGGGCGAGGCGATGGCGATCGGCCGAACCTTCGCCGAATCGATGCAGAAGGCGCTGCGTTCGCTGGAGACCGGCCTGACCGGCTTCGACGAGCAGGTGGTGGCGCCTGAGGGCGAGACGCTGGCGCATGACGCCCTGCGGCCGCTGCTGGCCAAACCGACACCGGAGCGTATCCTCTACGTCGCCGACGCGCTGCGCGCCGGGATGACGACGGCGGAGGTGCATGCCGCCTGCAAGATCGATCCCTGGTTCCTCGAGCGCATGCGCGAGATCGTCAATGCCGAGAGCGCGGTCAAGGAGAACGGCCTGCCCAAGGACCAGGCTGAGTTCTGGCGGCTGAAGCGGATGGGCTTCTCCGATGCCCGGCTGGCCAAGCTCTCCGGCGTTAGCGAAAACATCGTTGCAGACGCCCGGCACAAGGCCGGCATCGCGCCCGTATTCAAGCGCGTCGACACGGTCGCGGCCGAGTTCCCGTCGCAGACGCCGTATATGTACAGCACCTATGTCGGCGACGTCGGCCGGCCCGGCGAGTGCGAAGCCGAGCCATCGGCGCGCAAGAAGGCGATGATCCTGGGCGGCGGGCCCAACCGCATCGGCCAGGGCATCGAGTTCGACTATTGCTGCGTCCATGCGGCGTACGCCCTCGAAGAGATCGGCGTCGAGACGATCATGGTCAACTGCAACCCGGAGACCGTCTCGACCGACTACGACACGTCGGACCGGCTCTATTTCGAGCCGCTGACCGGCGAGGACGTGATCGAGATCGCCCGGGTCGAGCAGAGCAAGGGCACCTTGCTGGGCGCGATCGTTCAGCTGGGCGGCCAGACGCCGCTCAAGCTGGCGCAGCGCCTGCTCGATGCCGGCATCCCGATCCTGGGCACCCCGCCCGATGCGATCGACCTGGCGGAGGACCGCGAGCGCTTCCAGCAGCTGCTGATCGACCTGGAGCTGAAGCAGCCCCCCAACGGGCTGGCGCGGTCGCGCGAGGAAGCGGCGGCCGTGGCGACGCGGATCGGCTTCCCCGTCGTCATCCGCCCGTCCTATGTGCTGGGCGGCCGGGCGATGGAGATCGTCCACGACCAGGCTGGGCTCGCCCGCTATATCGAGCAGGCGGTCAGGGTCTCCGGCTCCAACCCCGTGCTGATCGACCGCTATTTGCAGGATGCGATCGAGGTCGATGTCGACGTCCTGGCCGATGGCGAGACCGTCTATGTTGCCGGCATCATGGAGCATATCGAGGAGGCCGGCATCCATTCGGGCGACAGCGCCTGCGCCCTGCCCCCTTATTCGCTGGCGCCGGACGTCGTGACCGAGCTGACCCGCCAGTCCGAAGCGCTGGCCAAGGCGCTGGGCGTCATCGGGCTGATGAACGTGCAGTTCGCGGTCAAGGCCGAGGGCGAGCGGCACGATATCTATATAATCGAGGTCAATCCCCGCGCCTCGCGCACCGTGCCCTTCGTCGCCAAGGCGACCGGCGTGGCGATTGCGAAGATCGCCGCCAGGCTGATGGTGGGCGACAAGCTGGCGAGCTTCGGCCTGACCGGCAAGGCGATGACCCACACCGCGGTCAAGGAAGCGGTGTTCCCGTTCAACCGTTTCCCCGGCGTCGATGTGATCCTGGGGCCGGAGATGCGGTCCACCGGCGAGGTGATGGGGCTGGACGCAGATTTCGCGCTCGCCTTCGCCAAGGCCCAGTCCGGCGCAGGCGTGCAACTGCCCAATGAGGGCCGGGTGTTCATCTCGGTCAAGGACAGCGACAAGCCGCACCTGGTGCCGATCGCCAGGAAGCTGATCGCGCTGGGTTTCCGCGTTGTTGCGACAGAAAGTACCCAAAAGCACTTCCAGGCGCAGGGAATTGCCGCCGAACGCATTAACAAGGTGCTGGAAGGCCAACCGCACATTGTGGACGCGATGATCGACGGCGAGATCCAACTGGTGATCAACACCACGGAAGGCGCTCAGGCGATCGCCGACAGCTTCAGCTTGCGTCGCACCGCGCTGACCAATAGCATCCCCTATTACACGACTGTTGCTGGGGCACGGGCGGCTGTAGCGGCGATCGAGGCGCTGCGGCGCGGTCCACTTGAAGTGGCTCCGCTCCAATCCTATCTCAGCGGGTCGTATTAAAAAGCCGGGTCACCGGCACCATTTGCGCCCGTCTTCGGTTTAGAAGGCGGTCATAACTTGGACGGTTTTTGACGATGGATAAGGTTCCGATGACCGCCACTGGGTTTCAGCGTCTCCAGGAAGACCTGAAACATCTGAAAGGCACAGAGCGGCCGGCGATCATCCGCGCCATCGCCGAGGCGCGCGAGCATGGCGACCTGTCGGAGAACGCCGAATACCATGCGGCGCGCGAGCGGCAGAGCTTTATCGAGGGGCAGATCGGCGAGATCGAGGACAAGATCAGCCGCGCCGAAGTGATCGACGCGTCGAAGCTGTCGGGCACAACGGTGAAGTTCGGCGCCACCGTGACGCTGGTCGACGAGGACACCGACGAGGAAGTCACCTACCAGCTGGTGGGCGAGTTCGAGGCCGACATCAATGCCGGCCGCCTGTCGATCACCTCGCCGCTGGCCCGCGCCCTGATCGCCAAGACCGTCGGCGACAATATCGAAGTCACCACCCCCGGCGGCTCCAAGGCCTACGAGATACTGAAGATCGAGTTCAAGTAATCACACGAGGGCAAATGCCCCCCGACCTCCCCTTCGCCGACTATTCCCATCCTAAAGACGGCAAGCCGCCCCTCCTCGCCCTGATCGGCGAAGCTCCAGGGGCGGATGAGATCAAGCTCGGCCGTCCCTTCGTCGGCAAGGCCGGGCAGTTGCTCGACCGGGCGCTGGCCGCGACCGGCATCGACCGGGACCGGTGCCTGATCGCCAATGTCTTCCGTTATCGCCCGCCCGAGAACAAGGTCGGGCATTTCTTTGCCTCGCGGCGGCGGGCGCTGGCCGAGGATGATCCGATCGCGGAAAGCTGGGGCAAGATGGGGGCGGAGTTCTGCCGCGCCCGGTTCGCAGCCGAGATCGCGGCGCTGAGCGAGGCGCTGAAATCCGCGGCGCCACCGGTGATCGTGGCGCTGGGGCGCACGCCGCTGTGGGCGCTGACGGGCATGAACGGCATCACCAGCCTGCGCGGGCAGGTGCTGGCCAACCGGCTGAGCGATGCGCCGGTGATCGCAACCTTCCATCCGAGCTTCGTCGCCCGGCAGAATTCGATCGGGCCGGAAACCGAGGCTACGTTTCGCGCCGACCTCAAGCTGGCGCGGGACATGGCCGGGTGAGGATCAATCCTCGGGGATCGGCGCGCCGGGCTGGTACTTGGAGCGGCGGATGACGTCGGAGGACTTGACCCGGGCGACGTTCGGGGCACGGGTCAGGTGGCTGGTCAGGAAGCGGTTATAGGCCTCGCCGTCCTCGGCGACGATCTTGAGCAGGAAATCGGTCTCGCCGCGCAACATGTAGCATTCGCGCACCTCGGGCCACGAGCCGATCAGCTGCTCGAATGCCTCGAGGTCGTGCTCGGCCTGGCTGGAGAGGCCGACCTGAGCGAAGACCATGACGCCGAAGCCCAGCGATACCGGGTCGATGTCGGCATGATAGCCTGCGATGACGCCGGTTTCCTCAAGGGTCCGGACCCGGCGCAGACAGGGCGGCGCCGAGATCGAGGCACGGCGGGCAAGTTCGACATTGGTCATCCGCCCGTCTTCCTGCAAGTTTCGCAGAATCAGACGGTCGATTCGGTCCAGTTTCGCGCGTTCCATGGGGTCCAAATGGTAATTTTATTACCGGAAGATAGCGATGCGTGCGGCGGGAGCCAAGCTTTTGATTAAACCTGTGTCACTTGTCACAGATGAAATCTGGGTCCTGACCGACGGCCGGCCGGGCCATATCAGCCAGACCCTGGGCTTGGCCGAAGCGCTGGCCCCGAACCCCATCGTCAAGGTCATCGGCCTCAAGGCGCCCTACCGCCAACTGAGCCCGTTCCTGGGCTGGGCCGGCGGACGGGCGCTGACCGAGGCATCGGCTCGGATCGAGCCGCCCTGGCCCAGGCTGGTGGTCACGTCCGGTCGCTCCGCCATCCCGATCGCCCGCGCCGTCCGCCACCTGAGCGGCGGCGGGACCCGGCTGGTCAATGTCCAGGACCCGGGCTTCTGCCGCGGCTCATTCGACCTGATCGTCGTGCCCGAACATGATGAGCTCACCGGCCGCAACATCCTTTCGACCGCCGGAGCGCTGGGCCGGATCACGCCAAAACGGCTGGCCGATGCAGCCGCTGCCTTCGGGCCCAGCCTCGCTCATCTGCCCTCGCCACGGGCCGCCGTGCTGATCGGCGGGGCGAACGCCGTGTTCCAGATGCCCGAAGAGGTCGTTCGGCGGATCGCGGGAGACCTCGCAGCGGTCGCCGCCACCGGCGCCGGACTGATGGTCACCTTCTCCCGCCGGACGGGGGCAGAAGCCGAGACGGCCATCCGCGCGGCGCTCAAAGGTGGTAACGTGACGATCTGGGACGGTACCGGCGACAACCCCTATTTCGCCTATCTGGCGCTGGCCGATCATATCGTTGTCACCGAGGATTCCGCTTCGATGGTGTCGGAGGCCGCGACTACGGGAAAGCCGATCTCGATCCTACGGCTGGCGGGAGGATCGCCTAAGTTCAGCCGGTTCCATGCAATGATGGCGGCGCGCGGCATCACCCGGGATTTTGCGGGGCGACTCGACAACTGGACCTATCCTCACATCGACGAAACCGAGCGCGCGGCGGAAGCCGTGCGGCGTATCCTGCGGGCAGATCGCTGAGTTTTACCGCTCAGAAGCGACCTTCGCAGTGCGAGACGTTGTAAAATGACACAAAAAGGGGCATTTCTAAGGGCCTAACGAAAGCATTACGCCATGTCAGAGTCTCTGCATTCCAAGGTCTTGATCATCGGCGCCGGCCCTGCCGGCTATACCGCCGCCATTTATGCCGCCCGCGCCAACCTGGCGCCGGTCCAGGTGATGGGCCTGCAGCCCGGCGGCCAGCTGACGATCACCACCGATGTCGAGAACTATCCCGGCTTCGCCGATCCCATCCAGGGCCCCTGGCTGATGGAGCAGATGGAGGCTCAGGCGAAGCATGTCGGCGTCGACCTTCGCCATGACGTCATCGTCAGCGTCGACCTCGCCGTCCGGCCGTTCCGCGCGGTCGGCGATTCCGGCACGGTCTATACCGGCGACACGCTGATCATCGCCACCGGCGCCCAGGCACGCTGGCTGGGCCTGCCCAGCGAGATGCATTTCCAGGGCTATGGCGTGTCGGCCTGCGCCACGTGTGACGGCTTCTTCTATCGCGGCAAGGAAGTCGCCATCGTCGGCGGCGGCAACACCGCGGTCGAGGAGGCGCTGTTCCTGACGAATTTCGCCAGTAAGGTGACCTTGATCCATCGCCGCGATTTCCTGCGCGCCGAGCGCATCATGCAGGACCGGCTGTTCCGCAACCCGAAGATCGAGGTGATCTGGAATCACGAGATCGCCGAGGTGCTGGGGGAGAGCAACGAAGGCGGCCATAAGTCGGTTAACGGCATCAAGATTCGCGATGTGAATACGGGGGCCGAGCGCGACCTGCCCGTCCATGGCTTCTTCGTCGCCATCGGCCACGATCCGGCGACCAAGCTGTTCAAGGGCCAGATCGACATCGATGCGGAAGGCTATATCCTGACCGCGCCTGATTCGACCGAAACCAGCCGGCCCGGCGTGTTCGCGGCCGGCGATGTGAAGGACAAGACATTCCGCCAGGCAGTCACCGCGGCGGGCATGGGCTGCATGGCAGCGCTGGAGGCCGACCGCTTCCTGGCGCAGCACGAGGCGAGCGGCGCGGCGGCGGCATTCGACAAAGCGGCTGTCGCCGCTGAGTAGGAGGCCGCCGAGCAGCGCACATGCGTCGGGCACGATGCATCACTACTGCAGCAATCGGCTGCAGCCGGACAGGGTATAGGGATGGATTGGGACAAGCTCAGAATCTTCTACGCAGTGGCGGAGGCCGGTAGCTTCACCCACGCCGGTGACGCATTGAATCTCAGCCAGTCGGCGATCAGCCGTCAGATCAGCGCGCTTGAGGACAGTCTCAAGGTCACGCTGTTCCACCGCCATGCACGCGGCCTGATCCTGACGGAGCAGGGCGAAGTGCTGCATTCCACCGCACGCGACGTCTTCGCCAAGCTGGCGATGACCGAGGCGATGCTGACCGAAAGCAAGCTCAGGCCCCGCGGGCCGCTCAAGGTCACCACCACCTTCGCGTTCGGCGTCAAATGGCTGACGCCGCGCATGGGTGAGTTCCTGGAGCTCTATCCCGACATCCAGCTGACCCTGCTGATCGACGATCGCGAGCTGGACCTGGCAATGCGGGAGGCCGACGTCGCGATCCGCATGATGCCGCCGCGCCAGCCGGACCTGATCCAGCGCCACCTGGCAACGATCCGGGTCAAGATCTATGCCTCCAAGGAGTATCTCGACCGCCATGGCCGGCCGGACACGATGGCCTCGCTGCACAACCATGCGATCATCGGCTTTCCGCCCAATATGGGGCTGCCCTTCAGCACGGCGAATTGGCTGCTGGAGGTTGCCGGCATCGGCTTCGAATCGCCGAAGGTGCTGCTGATCAACAACATGTTCGGCATCTTCCAGGCGGTCCAGAGCGGCCTCGGCATCGCCGCCCTACCCGACTTCGTGGTCCAGGACGACCCGAACATCGAGCGGGTGCTGCCCGACCTGGAAGGGCCGGAGGTCGAATCCTTCTTCGTCTATGCCGAAGAGTTGCGCCATTCCAAGCGCATCGCGGTGCTGCGCGACTATCTGATTAAAAAGGTCGGCCAGTCGCAGTTCTAGCGACTGCGGTACGCATTCGTTCAGCCATGAGCTTTTTGCAACGCAGCATGGAGCTGCGTGGCATGGAATTACCGAACGAAAACAACCACATTCCCTATCGATGTTGCGCTGCAATATCACTTCTTCCGAACCCTTCCCCGGTCCGGAATGGGCCTTTCGGCCCGACGTCCCTCAGACGTGAAGCCTCCCTGTTCAACTTGGCCGCCAGCCTCCGGGTTGGCGGCCTTTCTTTTTTCAGCCATAGCCCGGCGGGAGCGTAAACCCGCCGAATTCCCGTTCGATAAGGGCCGCAAGCGCCAGCGGCGTGCGGTCCTCGAGCCAGGGGCCGATGATCTGCGCGCCGATGGGTAGGCCCTCGGGCGACAGGCCGAGCGGGACGGCGGTCGCCGGAAGGCCGGGTGCAGTGGCGACGCCGGCCCAGATCAGCTGGTCGATATAGGGATGATCGACCCCGTCGATCGCGATGCGGCGCTCGTCGGTGCGGCCGGAATGATCGTGCGAAAAGGCGGGGGTCGGCATCACCGGGCAGATCACCGCGTCGAAAGCGCCGAAAAAAGCGGCCCATTGCGCCTTGAGGCGAAGGCGCCTTGCGTCGTCGATCAGCCAATCGCGATGGCTCGCCGCCCAGCCGCGCAGATTCTCGGCTTCGGTGCTCGTGTTTTCCGGCGAAAGACCGGCGGCCCCGGCCCGAAACCGCTCATAGACCTCCGGCGACACGGTGAAGCCGAGGAAGGCGCGGAGCAGCCGCAGATAAAGGCGTCCTGTTTCCGACAGGTCGGGCAGCAGCGGGCTTTCATAGGCGACGGAGGCGCCTGAAGCGGCCAGCCCCTTGGCCAGTTCCGCGATCGCTGTGCGGACGCTGCCGGCGCTGGGCAGCAGCGGGTGGGCATCGAGCACCAGCACGCGGAAATCCTTCAACGCGGTGTGCCGGGCCAGCGGCAGTTCCAGGCGATAGGCAATGCCCGCGTCCAGCGGATCGGGTCCCGCGATGATGTCCAGCAGCAGGGAAAGATCGGCCGCGCAGCGCGCCATCGGGCCGACGACCGCCAGGTCGGACTCGCGCGGCAAGGCCGGCGCGCCGGGCGGGGTGTGGCCGCGGGCCGGGACCAGGCCCAGGCTGGGCTTGTGGGCATAGACGCCGCAGAAATGCGCCGGCGCCCGGAGCGACCCGCCGATGTCCGAGCCGAGCGACAGCGGCCCGTAACCGGCGGCCAGCGCAGCGGACGATCCACCGGATGAGCCGCCGGGCGTGCGGCCGAGGTCCCACGGATTGCCGGTGGTGCCGTAGATGTCGTTGTAGCTCTGGAAGTCGCCGAGCCCGAGCGGCACGTTGGTCTTGCCCAGGACCACGGCGCCGGCCTCTTTCACCCGCGTGACCGCGAGCGAGTCCTCCGGCGCTACGAAATCCTTCATCGGCGGGAAGCCCCAGGTCGTGGGCAGGCCGGCGATGTTGAAGGATTCCTTGACCGTCATCGGGATGCCAAGCAGGGCCTTGCGCTGCCCCGCCGCCAGCATCGCATCGGCTGACCGCGCCGCCGCGAGCGCCCGGTCGAAATCGCGGACGCAGACGGCATTCACCGCCCCGTCATGCGCCTCGATCCGCGCGATCGCGTCCTGGGTCAATTCGACGGCCGACATCTGCCGCGCCGCCAGCGCCGCGCTCAGCTCACCGGCAGTCTTGTAGCTCCAATCCGACATGCCGCACCGTTATCTGGCTTGGATGGGCTTTCCGGCAAAGCCATGGCCTGAAGGAGACCGCATCCGGCCGAGCAGCGCGGAGCCTGCGGCCCATGCCCCGGCGGCTGCCGCCCGTCCCAGATTCGACCGGGCGATACAGATGAAGAAGGCGACAGGGACCAGCCAGAACGCGATATTCATGGGCCTCAGGGTATCGCGAAGCCACTTATCCGACAACCGAGATCCCCGCGCTCTTTCCAGACCTCAGATCGGCACCTGGCTGCTGCAGATTTCGCAGATCACTTGCTGATTGCCGTCCGCATCGATGGCGCCGCCCGCCATTCCTTTCGGGAGTGTTTCCACACGCCGGGCGATGTGTTCCGGATGGGCGGGATTGTGGTCCTCGAAGAGTGTCCCCTGTCCGGAATTCCCGCACCTGGGACAGACAAGCTGATGTCCGACCGACTCCTGCTTCATTGCCGCCTCCTCAGGCCATCGAGACAACTGCCTCTCAGCGAGATTAGCTGTGTGCGGCGAGGAGAGTTCCCCCGAAACGGCACGTGGGAAGAGATAAAGTTCGCTCCCGATCGAGATCGGACCGATCGGCGAAATCGAGATGGCCGATCAGGGCTTCGGCCTGTCGAACACGATCCCGTCCTTGTCAGGATCGAAGCGGGCGACGATCAGCGCCGGGCCGGCCTCGTCCTCGCGGGCTGACACGGTGATCGCCATGCGTTCGTCGGCGGGATGGTGGCCGGCAACGGTAAGCCGCCGGACCAGGGCCAGGGCGACCGCGCTGGTATCGGCCTTGACCTGAGCCGGGTCGCCGGCGCCGGCGGGATAATGCAGGGTGAGGCGATAGCTGCTCGCCGTCGCCTCCTCGACCGTCACGCGATTCCAGCGCGCGTCCGTCGGCAG
>DATBAZ010000011.1:0-4480 GCA_036271255.1 Alphaproteobacteria bacterium | reverse complement strand
CTATAATCCCGCGGATGCCGCGAAAGCCGGCTTCGCCTATTCATCGATCGGCCGACCGACCAGATAAGGTGGCGGCCAGGAGGGTGCAGTTCCATGAGTTCGACCGGCCATAATTTCCATCCCTCGGTCCTGCGCGAATACGATATCCGCGGCATCGTCGGCACGACATTGTCCACCGCCGACGCCTATGCCATCGGCCGGGCCTACGCCACGCGCATCCTGCGCGACGGCGGCAAGACCATCGCGCTGGGCTTCGACGGCCGCCTGAGTTCGCCCGAGTTGGCGCAGGCGGTGGCCGAGGGGCTGCTGTCGACCGGCGTGAATGTGAAGCGCGTCGGCCTGGGGCCGACGCCGATGCTCTATTTCGCGGTGAAGCACCTGCATGCCGATGCCGGCATCATGGTGACCGGGTCGCACAACCCGCCGACCCATAACGGCTTCAAGATGGCGCTGTATGGCGGGCCGGTTTACGGCGACGCCATCCAGGAGATCGGCCGGCTCGCGGCCGCCGGCGACTTCGAGACCGGCCAGGGCACGATCGAGGACCTGGATATCCAGGACATCTATGTCGATCGGCTGGTCCAGGACTACCTGCCGGGTGCACGCGACCTGAAAATCGTTTGGGATTCCGGCAACGGCGCGTCAGGCGAGATTCTGCGCCGGATGACGGCCAAGCTGCCGGGACAGCATATCCTGCTGTTCGACGAGATCGACGGCAATTTCCCCAACCACCATCCCGATCCGACCGTGCCGGAAAACCTCATCGACCTGCAGAAGGCGGTGGCCGAGCACAAGGCGGACCTCGGCGTCGGTTTCGACGGCGACGGCGACCGGATCGGCGCCATCGACAGCACCGGCCGGATCGTCTGGGGCGACCAGCTGCTGGCCATCTATGCCAAGGAAGTGCTCGAGACGCGGCCCGGCGGCGTGATCATCGCCGACGTGAAGGCGAGCCAGGTGCTGTTCGACGAGATCGCCCGCCTCGGTGGACAACCTTTGATGTTCAAGACGGGCCATTCGCTGATCAAGGCCAAGATGGCGGAGACCGATTCCCCGCTGGCCGGCGAGATGTCGGGCCACATCTTCTTCGCCGACAAATGGTACGGATTCGACGACGCGCTCTATTGCGCGGTCCGCCTGGCCGCTTTGGTCAGCAAGGCCGGCGAACCTCTGTCCGCCATCGTCGACCGCCTGCCCACGGTGTTCAACACCCCGGAAACCCGCTTCGACGTGGAGGCGTCGCGCAAATTCCAGGTGATCGTCGAGGTCAAGGAACGGCTTGCCGCCGACCCGTCGCTGAAGGTCAACGACATCGACGGCGTGCGGGTGAACACGCCCGACGGCTGGTGGCTGGCCCGCGCCTCCAACACCCAGGAAGTGCTGGTCGCCCGCGCCGAGGCCTCGAGCCTCGAGGGGCTGGAGCGGCTGAAGAAGCAGTTGGTGCACCAGCTGGGCCTCAGCGGGATATCCCCGCCGGAAGGCTTCAGCGGCTAATTATCGCCCGATGTCGTGTTGATCGGCGCGCAGTTGGTGCGGCCGGACATCAGGCAGTCTTCCATCCGCCCGTTGGCGCCGAGTTTCTGGATCAGCAGCCAGCCGACGACGATCAGGATGACGGCGAAGACGAGGGCCGCGACGTTGGAGCGGTTGCGGGCTCTGTCCGCCTCGGGGTCCGGCTTCGGCCGCGCGGCGCGGCGCGCCTTGGCCTGGATCTCCTTGAAGGCGATCACGTCTGCGTCCTTGTGATAGGGCGCATCCTTGTGATCGGGGGTATGCGGATGCTCGATCGTCATGATGCGACCAGATCGTGAAAGCGGCGGGCGGCCTTGAGGTCTGCGGCGACGACGGCGCGGCGCCGGGTGGCCTCCGCATCCTCGCCCCAACGGTCGATCTCGAAGCCGGAATCGAGCTCGGCCGCGGCAAAGGCCTCCTCGGCGTCGATCCGACCCTCGACCAGCGCCAGGCCGATGACCAGCGAGCCGCTGGACGAAGCGGCCGACTGGAGAGCCCCCAGCCGCCAATCGTCCATCGCCGTCACGACCCCGGCCAGCCGGTCGAGCGCCACGCGCGGCTGGGTGACCGCCAGGATGCCTTCGGCAGTCTTGAGCCGCGCACCGTGGCTGTCGGCCAGCCAGTCGAGCAGCGGGTCCCACAGCGCCGTCTGCAGGCGGATCAGCTCGTTCGGCTGGCCCGGCTCGGCGCGGTAGCAGACCGTGTCGGTTTCGGCAAAACGCAGCACCGACGCCTCGACCGCGGGTCGGTTGGCGGGGAAGTGATCGATCACTGTGGCCGCGAGCTGCATCATAGGCATGGTATGCGGCTTGATCTCACCTTCCTGCGCTTCCCACTCCGCCGCGACGGCTTCCGCCAGGCGGCGATGCGGCACGGCGATCGTCGCGCGGCCGGGTGTCTTGATCGGCCGGCCGTCGAGCGTCACGCCGAAACCATCCGGCCCCTCGGTGACGCCGGCGGTCTTGTAGAAACGCTTCACGACTGGATCTCCGCGAACGGGTCGCCGTCGCTTTTGGTGTCGAAGCCGAAATAGCGCCAGGTCTCACGCATGTGCGGCGGCAGCGGCGCGGTGACGTCGATCGTGCCCTTGCCCGAGGGGTGCGGCACGATCAGGCGGCGGGCATGCAGGTGCAGCCCCTGGCCGATCCCGTCGCTTTCGATATGCGCATCGGCGCCGCCATATTTGCCGTCGCCCAATATCGGCTTGTTGATCAGCGCCATATGGGCGCGCAGCTGGTGGGTGCGGCCGGTCAAGGGCCACAGCGCCACCCAGGCGGCCTTGTTGGCGGCATGGTCGACGACCGAGAACAATGTCACGGCCGGAAGGCCGTCATCCTCGTCGCGCTCCATCTTCTCGCCACGCGCGCCCTCCTGCTTGGCCAGCGCGGCATCGATGCGGCCGCGCTGCTCGTTCGGCACGCCGACGGTGATGCCCCAGTAATATTTGCGGGCCGATTTGCCGCGGAACGCATCGCCCAGCCGGCGTGCGGCCTGGACCGTGCGCGCCAGGATCAGCACGCCTGACGTGTCGCGGTCCAGCCGGTGCACCAGCTTGGGCCGGTCGCCGTCATAGGCCAGCACGTTCAGCATGCCGTCGAGATGTTTCGTCGTGCCGGTGCCGCCCTGAACCGCGAGGCCGAAGGGCTTGTCGATGACGATCACCCAATCGTCCATGAACAGCACGCGGCTGCGCAGCTCTTCGGCATCGTGGTCGCTGATCGGCGGCGCGACCTTCTTCGCCCGTTGCTCCAGCTCACCCAGCGGCGGCACGCGCACCGATTGGCCGGCAACGAGCCGCGTCGCGGTATCGGCGCGCTTGCCGTCGACCCGCACCTGGCCGGTGCGGCACAGCTTCTGCAGCCGGCCGTTGGTCACGTTGGGAAAGCGGCGGCGGAACCAGCGGTCGAGCCGCGTATCGTCCTCGTCCGCCGCGACGGCGATGGTTTGAACCTGAGTCATGTCACACCGAATATCCAGCCTTCGGCGCGTATCGCCAAGGCATCGAGCCCCTTCGGCGCCCACACCGCAGGATCGCCGGCAATAAAGCGCAACCCCGCCGCGGCAACCAGCGCGTCCGTCTCATGGTCGACCAGCGTTTGTGCGGGGTCGGGGTAAGCGTCGGCGTCGAGCGCGGCTAGGTTGCGGTTCAGCGCATCCTGCGTCCTGATCTTGCCGTTGCCATGCCCGCCCATCTTCATGAACAGGCGCGGGTAAAGCTCGATGCAGACGATATCGGCTGCGTCCGGCTTATCGAACGGCCAGACGGCGAAACGGCCGCCCAGCCGCAGCTTCAGCGCATGCAGCACCCGCATCCCGGCCAGCCCGCCCTTCCCCACCTGGCGCGCCCCGACCAGCTTCAAGGGACTTTCCGGCGCGCCCAAACCAGCCGTGCGGCAGGCATATTCGGTGGCGCGATGCAGCTCGGCGAAGCCGGCTGGTCTGGGGCCGCTGTGCCAGAAATGCGGGCCGTGCAGCTCATGCAGCGCGAATGCGCCGCCGAAGAAATCCTCCCCTTCGGCGCAATGCCCGTCGATATAAGCCCACAGCGCCGGAGCGGAATAGTCCGCGTCCAGCAGCGTGCCGGCCATCGCCGCGGGCAGGGCGAAGGCGCAATCTATGCCCACCAGCAACCGCTCGCCCCGGCCTGCCTGTGCCGCCATCCAATCGGCGAAATCGGTACGGCGCCAGCGCTTGCCCGGCGGCTGAACAAGAACCGGAGCGCCCGTGCCCGCCCGGCACTCGGCTACGGCGATGCCGGCATATTGCCGTCCGCCCGCCCCCGACCAGTCGACGCCGACATAGCGATCAAATACTGGGCGATCGAACTTCGGGATCAACGATCGGGTTCGCCGGCGCGGCGGCGTTTCCACACCGCCAGCCGCTCGGTCAGCATCTTCTCATAGCCGCGGCCGGTCGGGCGGTAGAATTCCTGCCGCTCCATCTCCTCAGGGAAATAGTTCTGGCCGGA
>DATBAZ010000010.1:0-5567 GCA_036271255.1 Alphaproteobacteria bacterium | reverse complement strand
GTCGAGGTCAAGCGCGGCCGCAAGATCAACAGCGAGAACAAATTCTTCCCCGGCTACGTCCTGGTCAAGATGGACCTGACCGATGACGCCTGGCATCTGGTGAAGAACACCCCGAAGGTAACAGGATTCCTGGGCAGCAAGACCAAGCCGAGCCCGATCAGCGAGGCGGAGGCGGATCGGATCCTGAAGCAGAGCCAGGAAGGCGTGGATCGTCCGCGGCCCGCCGTGCTGTACGAAATCGGCGAGCAGGTGCGCGTCGCCGATGGTCCGTTCACCAGCTTCAACGGGACCGTCGAGGAAGTCGATGAGGAGAAGGGCCG
Source organism: Alphaproteobacteria bacterium (assembly GCA_036271255.1). Taxonomy (GTDB): domain Bacteria; phylum Pseudomonadota; class Alphaproteobacteria; order BOG-932; family Roseiterribacteraceae; genus BOG-932. The sequence goes on along the minus strand of DATBAZ010000010.1, from coordinate 5,247 downwards.
CGTGAAGGTCAGCGTCTCGATTTTTGGCCGTTCCACGCCGGTCGAGCTGGAATACTCCCAGGTGGAGAAGCTCTGACGGTCGGTCGGCGTTGATGTTGACCTTTCGGCTGGCACCGCTCGTGCTGCCGATGCGGATCGGTACCATGACTCAGGTATGTGGGAACAAAGTCGTGGATGGCGGGCCTGCGCCCGCCATGACGGGGTCGACGGGTCGATTGATGTGCGGGATCCCGTCCCGGACTGCGCAACAAAAAAGCCCTCTCGCGAGGGCTTTTTTGCATCCGGGCTGTTGACCGGTCAGGCCTGCATCGCGATCGGCATGCGTGCGACGGGGATGCCTTCGGGGTCGAGGCGGTAGCCGCCGCCCTCGGTGACCAGAAGGCGCGCGTTGGCGGGATCGGGCTCGATCTTCTGGCGCAGGCGATAGATGTGGGTTTCCAGCGTGTGGGTGGTGACGGCGGCGTTGTAGCCCCAGACCTCGTTCAGCAGGACCTGCCGAGCGACGGAACGGGTGCCGGCGCGGTAGAGGAATTTCAGGATCGCGGCCTCTTTCTCGGTCAGGCGGATGCGGCGGTTCTTGGCCGGTTCCTGCAGCAGTTTCGCCGCGGGGCGGAAGGTGTAGGGGCCGATGGTGAAGACCGCGTCTTCGCTGTTCTCAAAAATCCGCAGTTGGGCGCGCAGGCGGGCCAACAGCACCGCGAGCTTGAACGGCTTGGCGATGTAGTCGTTGGCGCCGCAATCCAGGCCCTTGACCACGTCGGTTTCGCTGTCGAACCCGGTCAGCATGATGATGGGCATGCGATGGCCCTGGCGGCGCAGCTTGGCGCACAGGTCGCGGCCGTCGCCGTCGGGCAGGCCGACGTCTAGGATGACCGCATCGAAGCGCGCATCCTTGGCGGCGAGGCAATCCTCCGCGACCTTGACGCAACCAGCCTCGGTGGCGACGAACTCACCGTCCACGGCAAGCTGATCAACCAAGGTCTCACGCAGGGCATCATCATCATCGACGATCAGGACCGGGCGTTCTGCCGACATAATCGAGTTCCTCTTGCCTGTGATTGACGTGGCTTGGTGCCGATGCCACATCTTCGAGTCGTATCAAGGAGGCCAAATTACCATATACGGCCGCGGTTTGGGCCGAAATCGATCCGGCAGGTTCGATGAACGCCGGCCCGTCCCAAGTTTCCCCGCCAAGGGCGGGTCTGTCGGCACGGACTCCACCGCTCGTCGATTTCCCTCACTATATGGTTCCCAGCTTCCCGTCGTCATCTCTTGCTGATACGGATCGTGGCTTGAAGGTCAATAGTGACGAAATTTGGTTATCCAATGTTCCAAAATTTTACAAAGCCCTTCATCGGAGTGGTTCGGATGGTGACGGATGTCCGCTGAACCGGCTGCCGCCGGCGATCAGGCACGGCCGCGCCTGAGGCAGGTGCATCGTGCCGCCTCCGACCTGCGGCGCGGCGTTCCGGTGGTCATTACCGGCGAAGCGCCGCTGCTGATCCTGGCCGCGGAGACGGGAGGGGCCGCGGAACTGGCGGAACTGGAAACGGTTTCCGCCGCCGATCTGGTGCTGATCCTCGCGCCGGCGCGGGCAGCTGCGATATTGCGTGCGCCGATGGCGGCGGATACCGCGGCGGTCGCGGTAACGCTGCCGGCCTCGTCGCATAAAATTGGTATCTATCAATCCCTTGTGGACCCGTTGGCGATTCAGCCGGCGGTTCGGGACATGCTGCGCTTGGTGCCGGCGCCGCGCCTGGCCGATGCCGCGATCGGTCTTGCCAAGATCGCCCGGCTGCTGCCCGCCGTCCTTGCAGTTCCGCTGCGGCACGACGCGGCCCCCCTGATCGCCGGTCATGGCCTGGTCGAGGTCGCGGACGCCGACATACTCGCCTATGCAGAGACGGACGTGGCCGGTCTGCGCCAGGTGGTGTCGGCTGACGTGCCGCTGAATGATGCCCCGGACAGCCGGGTCGTTGTGTTTCGCAGCCACGGTTCGGCGCTCGAGCATCTCGCGATCGTGATCGGCCGGCCCGAGGCGACGGACGCGCCGCTGGTGCGAATCCATTCGGAATGTTTCACCGGCGACCTGCTGGGCAGCATGCGCTGCGATTGCGGGGAGCAACTGCGCGGCGCGATTCGCCGGATGGCGGAGGATGGGTCCGGTGTGCTGCTGTACCTGGCCCAGGAAGGCCGGGGAATCGGGCTGGTGAACAAGCTGCGGGCCTATGGCCTGCAGGATCGCGGCCTGGATACGATGGACGCCAACCGGGCACTGGGCTGGGGGTCGGATGAGCGGAATTTCCTCATTGGGGCCACCATCCTGCGGCTGATGGGAATCAACCGCGTGCGGCTGCTGACCAATAATCCGGACAAGCTGGATGCGATGGTCGCGTGCGGCATCGAGGTGACCGGGCGGGAGCCGCATCTGTTCGCCCCCAACGGCGTTAACGATGAATATTTGGCAACCAAGGCCGCTCGGTTCGGCCACATGCTGGATTAGGCCGCTTCCGGTACGCTGCGCCCTGGACCGCGGGCCGGACTCAAGGGTAAACGGCAAAACTTCTTTCGTATGAGAGCCTCATGACACCGTTGGAAATCGAACGTCTTCAAACTTACCTGCGCAAATTGTTCGGCAGCGAGCGGATCAAGATCGTGCCGCCGATGCGCCGGGGTCTGTCGGTCGAGGTGGCGGTCAATGATGAGACGATCGGCACCGTCCATAAGGATGTCGATGACGGCGAGACGTCCTACTCCCTGACGCTCACCGTCCTGGAGGAAGATATGCCGGCGCCGCGGCCGGCCGGCGTGAAGCCGGCGATCGGGTCGCCGACGCGGCGCTAGAGGGTGGTCGCCTGAGACGGAAGGCGTGGATGCCGACCTGCGTCGGCAGGACGATTGCCTGGGGCGGAAGGCGTGGATGCCGACCTGCGTCGGCATGACGATCACCTGGGGCGGAAGGCGTGGATGCCGACCTCCGTCGGCATGACGGTCGCCTGGGGCGGAAGGCGTGGATGCCGACCTCCGTCGGCATGACGATCGCCTGAGACGGAAGGCGTGGATGCCGACCTGCGTCGGCATGACGGGAACGGCTGATCGGCGGGCCCCCGTTGGCACAGGTTGTTGGTATTACGCGGGAAAACTTTATCTGATCACCAGGCTTCACGTCCTTTCGTTGGACGTGCCTGGACCGCTGCCTTCTGTTCTGCTTCATGTTTTTCGAACATCGCGCGGGCGGCGGTGGAACGCTTTTCGGATAATTCCTCGCGGTGGTCCGAACACCAGTCGAACGACTCGATGCGCGGGCGGTTGTCGCGGGAGAAATGCGGCATCACGTAGCGCTGGTAGAGTTCGTACGAGCGTTTGGTTTGCTCGAAATCCGCCCAGTTGTGGACCTGTTGCAGGAACACGCCGAAATCGCCCTGCTTTTCGTACAGGCGCTCGATCAGGGCGATCGCGTCGTCGGGGGTGCCGATGACACCGAACTTGTTCTCCACGAACCACGTCGCCGGGTCCTCGCCGGCCGGGACGATGAAGCGGGGCTGGTTGTTGTTGAGGTAGTTCAGGTAGGGCTCGAAGCCGAATTTGACGTTCTCGAACGCCTGGGCGCGCGTTTCGGCGATGTGCATGGGGCCAACGAGGCGCAGGCGGGATGCATCCATCTTGCGGCCGTTCTGTTCGGCGATGTCGTTGGCGATCTTCCAGTTGGCCGCCAGCGCGTCGTAGCCGAACGGGTTGGTGGCGGCGACGCAGATCATGCTGAGGTCGTATTTTCCCGCCAGACGGCCGCCGGAGGGGGTGACGGCGCTGACCACCGCGACCTCGGGGTGCGGGCTGGTGTAGGGCAGGATGTGGGCGCGGGCGCCGACCAGATTGTACCAGTCGGTCTTTTCGGTAACGATTTCGCCCTTGAACAGGCGCAGGATGACGTCGAGCGCTTCGGCCATGCGGTCGCGCTGGGTGTTGGGGTCGATGCCGAGCATCAGGGCGTCGGAGGCGAGAAGGCCGGGGCCGGCACCGAACATGACCCGGCCGCGGGTATGGTGATCGAGCTGGATAATGCGGTTCGCGGTCATCAGCGGGTTGTGGTACGGCAGCGAGATGACGCCGGTGCCGAAGCGGATCGATTTGGTGCGTTCGGCGGCAACCGCGATGAACAGTTCGGGGGAACTGATCAACTCCCAGCCGGCGGAGTGGTGCTCACCGATCCAGGCTTCGTCAAAACCAAGCCGGTCGAGCCATTGCATGAGTTCGAGGTCGCGGTCGATGCAGGCCGACGGGTTCTCGTTCATCGGATGGAACGGCGGCAGGAAGGCGCCGTGGCGCAGCTTGGTCATGTTCGCAGTCTCCCGGACGTGTCTGGCGGCGATGGTATGGGCGAGGGTGGCGTTCGGCTAGTATCGCGCATCAGAGAAGCGCGATCGTTGCAGGTTTGCCTGGTTGCAGGTTTGTCTGAGTGACCGATTCACACGGGAAATCGCGGTCACTGCGTGAGTCGCGCTTTACCGCGATCGGGCACTGGAGCGGCCGGCCTCGGCCCTGACCGAATGGCGGACCGCGGTGCCGAACGAAACTTCTGTCGCAGGCTGGGGGGCATCGCTATGGTGGGTGTGCTGCTTGTCAATGTCAGAAAGTCTTTGCCATGCAACGCCGATCCTTTGGCACCGCCACCGGCGGCATCGTGCTCGCGGCCGCCGGCATTGCTGCCGCCCGTGGGGAGCAACCGGCCAGTCATAAGATGGCCTTTCACGTTGGCAGCGCCGACCCGGTGATGATGCACGTCGCCCTGCACAACATCGCCGCCGCTGCCGAGTACTACAGCGAAAAGCACGAGACCGTCGCAATCGAATTGGTGGCGAACGGGCCTGGCTACACGATGCTGCGCGCCGACACGTCGCCGGTGAAGGCGGAGGTCGCTGCGACGAAGAAAAAGTATCCCTTCATTGTCTTCTCCGCCTGCCAGAACAGCCGCAAGGCGGTGGCCGCGGCGGAACACAAGGCCGTTCAGGACATACTGGAGTTGCCCGAAGCAACCGATGTCGCGGCCGGCGTGGTGCGGCTGAGCGAACTGCAGGAACAGCACTACAGCTATATCAGGGTCTAGTTTTCAGTGGCTTGCTGGTCCCTGAAGCCCGCCGCAAGATGCGACGAACTTCAGGGGCAGGACACTAGTTCTTTGTTTCCAGTGGCCTGCTGGTCCCTGAAGCCCGCCGCAAGATGCGACGAACTTCAGGGGCAGGACACTAG
>DATBAZ010000009.1:0-3840 GCA_036271255.1 Alphaproteobacteria bacterium | reverse complement strand
CGAGGCTGACCCAGTGGGCTCCCGGCTGGGCCGACGCCGGGACCTGGATCTGCATCGAGATCGTGCCGCGGGCCGAGGTGATGGCGAGCGCCTGTTCGGTGAGATCGAAATAGATGTCGACCGCCGTCGAGGGTTTGAATCCGGCGCCGGAAACTGTGACCGTGGCGAGCGGCGCGCCGGATGACGGCGAGAGATCAGCGCCCGGTGTCGCAGTGAAATTGGTTTTGCTGGTCCCGGTTCCCTTCGCGCTTTTGACCGTGATCTTTCCGGTCGCGACGTTGTTCGGTGCAGTAACAACGATCTTCTTGTTACCCATGACCTTGAAATCCGCAACCGCGCCGGCGAACCCCACGGAAGTGGTCCCCGTAAAGCCGGTGCCGGCAATGGTGACGCTGGTTCCGATGGTCCCGCTGGAAGGAGAGAAGGATGTAATCGCCGGAGCCGCAGCTTGGGCACCGGTCGGCGCGATCAGGAAGCCGGCGGCAAGGATAGTTAGTAGGCGAAGCGAGATTGTGCGCGGGCGCATTGCTTTCCCCTGTTCGTGCGGCACTGCAGGCAGTGTTTCTCCGTCTACGCTGGGGGAATCGGGCCGGACGCCGAGGCCCGTATATTATACTGTGACTAATCTGTGCCGGGGCGCCGCGGCCGTTTGCCTGGCGCTATTTCAGCGCCTGCGCAAAGAACGCCACCGTGCGTGCCATCGCATCGCGCGCATCCGGGTTATCCGGATTCGCGTCGAAGACATGACCCGCGCCCGGATAGACGGTCTGCTGCACCGGAACGTTCAACTGCCGCGCCTTGGCGACCAGGGCGTTCCCCTTCTCCAACGGCACGACCGGATCGGCATCGCCGTGCAGGTCCAGGAGTGGCGGCAGGTGGGTGATCCGGTCCGTCAGCGACGGCGGAATGCCGCCATAGAGCACCACCAGGGCCGTGACGCGCGGATCCATCGACGATTCGGTCACTGACAGGAACCCGCCCTGCGACATGCCGAGCAGCCCGATGCGCCCGGATGACTCAGGCCGCTGCAATACCGCGCCCACCACCTCGGAGATGAGCAGGGTCCAGGGCCGGAAGCGTGCCCGGGTAACGCGCCCGCGCCCCTGGACATCCGCCATATCCCGCACATCGTCACGGCTGTAGTAGGCGACGATGTAGGCATCGATGCCCTGCGCAGCCAGCGTCGTGGCATAGCGGGCATAATGCGGCATCGTCCGCTGATCCAGGCCGCCATTGCCATGTAGGATGATCACCGCCGGCCGCTTGCCCTCTCCCGCCGCGGCATAGCGCGTCACGGTCACCGGCCGTTCGGATGCGGAGATCGTCAGCTGCTGCTGCTGGGCATCGTCGGCCAGAGCCGGGTAAGGCGTCAGGACGAGGAGGAGCGCGGTGAGGAAAACCGATGCGAGACTGAGAAAGGCCGGCATGAACTCCCCGCATTCGTTTTTCATTGGAGGTCCGAATCGTATGAGAAACGGGCCGAGCGGAACAGTTCCTGCGGAACTGCTGGAGCGGGGTGATCCTCGCCACTCTCCGAATGCGCGGAGGCGTTTTGGGGAGTAGAAACGTCGCGACGCATCCCCCTTCTTTTCCTGGTGGACACCGCCCTATCGCTTCAAGCTGATCGATATCGCCGCCACACCACGTAAGGATTGCACCGACGTGGAACCGGATGCCTATGCGGAGCGCACCCTGTTCCCGATCCAGGAATGGCGAAACTGATGCCGGAAATAAATTCGGCCATCTGTCGGTTCACAGGTTTTCCGTTCGTCCTCAGGACAGTTTCGCAAACGAGCTGAAGGAGACAGCGATGAGCAAGATGATTTTCGTAAACCTGCCGGTGCGCGATCTGGCCAAATCCAAGGCGTTCTACACGGCGCTGGGCGCCACGCTGAACCCGCAGTTTTCCAACGATCAGGCGGCCTGCATGATGCTGTCGGATGCGATCGGGGTGATGCTGCTGACCTACGATCACTATCGCATGTTCACCGCCCGCCCGATCGGCGATGCGCGGAAAGAGACCCAGGCGCTGCTCGCGCTCAGTTCCGAGTCACGCGCCGATGTGGGCGCGACTTTGGAGAAGATCGTCGCCGCCGGCGGCCGGCCCGATCCCAACCCGTCGCAGGATCACGGCTTCATGTACGCCCGCACCGCCGAGGACCCGGACGGCTATGTCTGGGAGATCATGTGGATGGACATGTCGGCTGTGCCGCCGAACCCCGCGTGACCGCCGAACCCGGGGCTTGGCGTCAGGCCGCCAGCGCGGTTCTGAGCCGCGCCTTGAGCGCGTCCATCGCCATGGGCCTGGCGAACAGCCAGCCCTGCGCGTAATCGACGCCGCGGTCGCGCAGGAAGTCACGCTGCGCCTCGGTCTCCACCCCCTCGGCGATCATCCCGAGATTGAGGCTCTTCGCCATCTCGACGATATGCGCCACGACCTGGCTGGTCGCCGCATCGGCGCCGATCGTATCGATGAACGACTTGTCGATCTTCAGGAAGTCGACATCCAGGGTCTGAAGATAGGACAGGCTGGAATAGCCGGTGCCGAAATCGTCGATGGCGACGCGGATGCCGGCCGCCCGAATGTCCTTGATCACCGTGAGCGCCGTGCTGCCCTTGATCACGCCGCGCTCCGTCGCCTCGGCGATGAAATTCTCGCCGCGCCCGCCGGTGCGTTCGGCCAGCTCCTTCAGCTGTTCCAGGATGCGCGGGTTCGCCAGGTCGGCCGGGGCGAGGTTGACCGCGATGTGGAAATCGGGATGACGGGCGAACAGGCCAACCGCGTCGCGGGCGACGATGCGCAGCACCTGGGCGGTGATGCGCGAAATCAGCCCGGCCTCCTCGGCGACCGGAATGAACAAATCGGGCCGCACCAGCTCACCGTTGCCCCGGCGCCATCTGAGCAGCGCCTCCGCGCCCACCCAGGCGCCGGTACGCAGGTCGACGACCGGCTGATACTCGACATAAAACTCATTCCGTCTGAGCGCGATCCTGAGCACGGCCGGCATCGCCAGCTGCAGCCGGGCGACATAGAGCACCGCCAGCGCCAGCACGACCCCGGCCAGCGTGCCGATGGGCACGAGGATGAGGGCGAGCCGGCGCAGGCCCGTCGTGACATTGCTGGCCGCGATGGCAGCGAAAGCAACGATATCCGCGTGATGGGAACGGAGCACCGCCACGATATGGTCCCGGTCGACGAAACTGGTCTCATAGGTGTTGCCCAGCGCATCGAGCCAGCGCGGGTCGTAATAGCCGCGAACATCGATCGGCTTGGGGACCGAATAGCCGATGATACCGACCGACAGGCTGGGATCATCGGTGAAGACGTCGAGCGGCAGCTTCGGATGAATGATGCTCGTATAGCCGCTTTCCCGGGTGGTCAGGATGAACTTGACACCGGCGATGGACGGCAAAGATACGGCCGAGCGGACCGAGACCCCGTTGGCGCTGACATAATCGGCAGGCCCGACCGGGATGCCCTGGGGATACCGGCCGAAGGAGGAGCAAAGCAGCCGCCCGTCGGCGACATAGCCGAGGCCTTGGACCTGCTCTGATACGACCGAGATCTGCGCCATCAGGGCGATCATGTCGGAGGAACACGGATCGGCCGCCCCCGCGCGCTCCAGCTGGACGATCGCATCGGTCATCTGTGCCGCCGCCTCATCGCCCCGCCGCAACACGTCGCGCGCCAATTGGGTCGCGTGCACCGTCTGCTCGTCCAGGCTCTGTTCCCGGGCGAGATAGAGGGATATCGCTATCGGTGCGGCGATCGCCAGAACGGCGACGGCAATGAAAACGACGACCGCGATGCGCTTATTGTGCATTCCGCCAGGCTCGCTT
>DATBAZ010000008.1:0-13552 GCA_036271255.1 Alphaproteobacteria bacterium | reverse complement strand
CGGAGGGTCATCGACAGGACGGCCAGCGTCCGGGGCAGCCCTCCGGGCAGCAGCGCCGGCGTCGCAGCCGCAACCGCCCGGCACAGGCGCAGGGTCAGGCTCCGCGCGGATAAAGCAATTAGCAGGAAACTTTCGTACAGTTCTCTGTGTTGATTGGGGTTGGGCGGGGTCTATGATCCCGCCCAGTTCGTATCCGGGACCCAACCCACGAGGACGTCATGCCGAAAGTCGCCCTGCCCTGTGCTGTCTTCCTTTTGGCGACGGCGCTGTGGGGGCCGGCGGCTGCAGCCCAGTTGCGCACCGGGGCCGACGCCTATGGCGACTTCACCCAGGACACGCCGGGGGTCCGGCGCCAGATCACCCTCACCGACCTCCCGGCGCCCACCAAAGGCGTCCCCAATATGTCGTCGATCGTCCCGCAGCCCGCGGGCGTGTTGCCAAAGGTGCCTGCCGGATTCACGGTCGAGCTTTTCGCCCAGCTGAAGCGGCCGCGCGCGATCCGCGTCGCGCCTAACGGTGACATTTTCGCCGCCCAGACAGGCGGCGGTCAGGTCAGCGTGCTGCGCGTCGCCGACGGCGCATCGAAACCCACCCAGACCGAACTCTTCGCCGACCATCTGAACGGCCCATTCGGCATCGCCTTCTACCCGGCCGGACCGGACCCGCACTATGTCTATATCGCCAACGAGGATTCGGTCGTCCGCTACCCCTACAAGAGCGGCGACATGAAAGCCTCGGGTCCCGCCGAGACAATCGTGCCGAAACTGCCCGCGGGCGGCGGGCACGTGACGCGGGACATCGCCTTCTCCCCGGATGGGACCAAGCTGTACATCTCGGTCGGCTCCTCCTCTAACGTCGATGCCGAGCGGGGAGACGCCAAGGAGTTCCGGGCAGCTGAGACCGAAAGGGGATTGGGCGCGTCGCTGGGCGACGAAGCCTGGCGCGCCGACGTGCTGGTCACCAGCCCGGACGGCAAGGCCGGCCTCAAGAGCTTTGCCAACGGCATCCGGAACTGCGCGGGCCTGACTGTCCAGCCCGGGACCGGCGACCTGTGGTGCGCCACCAACGAGCGCGACATGCTGGGCGACAATCTGCCCCCCGACTATGCGACGCGGGTCAAGGAAGGCGCCTTCTATGGCTGGCCCTGGTATTATATCGGGAATCATGAGGATCCGCGCCGCAAGGGCGAGCGGCCCGACCTGGCAGACAAGGTCACCGTCCCGGACGTGCTGATCCAGCCCCATTCCGCGCCGCTGCAGATCGCCTTCTATACCGGCAGCCAGTTCCCCGCCGAGTATCGGGACAGCCCGTTCGTGACGCTGCACGGCTCGTGGAACCGGGCCAACCGCACTGGCTACAAGGTGGTGCGCGCAATCGTGAAGGACGGGAAGCCGACCGGTGAGTACGAGGATTTCCTGACCGGTCTCGTCACCAGTTCAGGCTCTGTCTGGGGCCGCCCCGTCGGCGTCGCGACGGCGCATGACGGATCGCTGCTGGTCAGTGAGGACGGCAACAGCACGATCTGGCGCGTGACTTATACCGGCGTGGGCAAATGAGGCGCCGGTGACGCCTCCGGAGCCGACCCCCGGCACGCGGGCGGCTTCGGGCCGCGTGCTGCGGTCAGGCCAGCTCATCCTCATCACGCTCGGCTTCGGCGCGCTGATCGCGATGACGCTGGTGTCGGTCATGCTGGCGCAGCGTAATCGCGAAGCGTTCGAGCTCGCCACCCGCACCCAGACCATACTGAGCAATACGACACGCTCGGTGGAGCTGCTCGAGGATGCGGAGACCGGGCAGCGCGGGTTTCTGCTGACCGAGCGCGAAGCCTACCTCGCCCCCTATACCGCCGCCGTCGGCAAGGCCGCCGATCGGCTGGACCTTCTCGTCGTCGAAACCGCCGTCCTGCCGATTGCCGGTGAAGCCGAGAAGATGCGGACGCTCGGCATGGACAAGCTGACCGAGCTCAAGAGCTCGCTCGACCTCTACAAGTCGGAGGGGCGCGGCGCGGCGCTCGGCGAGGTGATGTCCGATCGCGGCAAGAACCTGATGGACGAGATCCGGGCCAGCGCGGCCGTCATTCGCGCCAACCAGGAGCAGCAATTGCTGGCGCGCCTCACCATCGCCGGGTCGACCGGACAGATCATGGAGATCGCCCAGGTCGGCACGGCGCTGCTGGTGATCGTGATATCGCTGTTCACCGGCGCCAGCTTTTACCGGAACATCCGGGCGCTGCGCGCCGCCCAGCGCGATCTGGCGTCGACCAATGCCAATCTGGAAACGATCGTCGAGGCCCGAACGGCGGCGCTGAGCCAGGCCAACGAGGAAATCCAGAAGTTCGCCTATATCGTCTCGCACGATCTGCGCGCGCCCCTGGTCAATATCATGGGCTTCACCGCCGAGCTGGAGACAGCGGCGGGCACTGTCGGAGGCTTCATCCGCAAGCACGCCGCCGACCCCGGCCACGAGGTGCCGGCCGAGGTCGTGGCCGCGATCGCCGAGGATGTGCCGGAGGCATTCCGATTCATCAAGACATCCACCACCAAGATGGATGGGCTGATCAGCGCGATCCTGAAACTGTCGCGCGAGGGACGGCGGGTGCTGGCGCCCGAGCCGCTCCAAATGCGGCCGGTGGTCGAGAGCATCGCCGCCAACCTGAAGCACAGGCTGGACGAAAAGGGCGCCGAGATCGTCGTGCAGCCGCTGCCCGACCTGGTCGCCGACAGGCTGGCGATCGAGCAGGTCTTCGGCAATCTGCTGGACAATGCCGCCAAGTACCTGGCGCCGGAACGGCCGGGGGTGATCACCGTGCGGGGCACGATCGTGGGGCGGTCGGCGATCTTCGAGATCGAGGACAATGGCCGCGGTATCGCGCCGGGGGACCATGAACGGGTCTTCGAGCTGTTCCGCCGATCGGGCCGGCAGGACGTTCCCGGGGAAGGGATCGGCCTCGCCTATGTGCGCCAGCTGGTTTACCGGCTGGGCGGAACAATCGCGCTGAATTCAACGTTTGGCGAGGGGACAATCTTTCGGCTGAGCCTGCCGCTCGCCGACATCAGAACACAGAAGGACGCCGCCTGATGCTTCCCGTGGCCATCGTGCTGGTCGAGGACGATCCCGGGCACGCCCGCCTGATCGAAAAGAACATCCGGCGCGCCGGCGTCACCAACGATATCGGCCATTTCGCCAGCGGTACCGCGGCCCTGGATCATCTGATGGCGCATGACGGCACGCCGACCCTGGTGCTGCTCGACCTCAATCTGCCCGACATGAGCGGGACAAGGATCCTGGAAGCGCTGAAATCGAATGCGGCGACGAAGCACATTCCCGTGATCGTGCTGACCACCACCGACGACAAGGTGGAGATCCAGAAATGCTACGATCTGGGGTGCAATGTATACATCACCAAACCGGTCGACTATGAAGCTTTCGCCACCGCTATCCGGCAGCTGGGCCTGTTCCTGTCAGTCATGAAAGTTCCCGAGCCGACGTGACACAGGAGGACGAAATCCACCCGATCTCAGTCCTCTATATCGACGACGACGTCGGAATCGCCCGGCTGGTCGAACGGTATCTCGGGCGCCAGGGCTATACCGTCACCACCGTTACGGACGGCGCGACCGGCCTTGCGCGGCTGGCGGGCGGGGGCTTCGATGTCGTCGCAATGGATCATTTCATGCCGGGCGAAGACGGGCTCGAGCTGCTCAAGCAGCTTGGTGAATTGCCGGATCCGCCCCCCGCCATCTATGTCACCGCGTCCGACGAAGGCCGCATCGCAGTCGCCGCGCTGAAGCTGGGAGCGGTCGATTATGTGATCAAAGATGTGCAGGGCGCCTTCCTGGACCTGTTGGATCAGGCCATCCGTCAGGCGGTGGAGCAAGCCCGTATCAAGCGGGAAAAGGAGACGGCCGAGCGCGAGCTGCTGGAATCGCGCGACCGGCTGGCCGCTCTCCTGGAACAGAAGACCGCCCTGCTGCACGAGGTCGGCCATCGTGTCAGCAACAGCCTGCAGCTGATCAGCTCACTGATCAGCATCCAGGCACAGCGCATCGGCGATCCGCATGCGCGCGACGCCCTCCTCCAGGCGCGCGAGCGCGTCCAGGCGGTGATGCTGGTCCATCGCCGCCTCTATACCTCCGAAGAGGTCGGATCGATCGAGATCGACAAATACCTGATGGCGATGGCCGAGGAACTGCGGTCCGGCGTATCCGGAGCCGAGCAGGGCCACCGGATCGTCGTCGAGGCGGCGCCGCTGCGCGTCGCCACCGACAAGGCCGTCTCCGTCGGGGTCATCGTCAACGAGCTTGTCGCCAATGCGCTGAAATACGCCTTTCCGAATGGCAAGCGCGGAACGATCCGGATCAAGCTGGACAAAAGCGGCGACCGCGTCATGCTGACCATCGAGGATGATGGCGTCGGCTATGACGAGGCGGCGGCGCCCAAGGGAACGGGCATGGGCACGCTGATCATCGGCGCGATGGCGAAAACGCTACGCGGATCGGTCGAGCGCCAGCCGTGCGAGACCGGGTCGCGGTCGGTTCTATCGTTTCCGGCGGGGTGAGGCGGCCGGCGCGTGGCTGGCGCGCAGATGCCGGACGCCGTGCGCCACGATCAGCCCGAGCGACCCCAGCAGCGCCACCGCCGCGCCGGCCAGCAAGCCGTTCAGGATCCAGTATTCTCGTACCGTGATATAAACATTGTACCAGGCGCCGCGCGGCCCTTGGACGATCGGCACGATCTGCCCGACATCGGGATTGGGAGAAGATGAGGCGCCGTCGGCGAGCGCCATGCCGTACTGAACCCCGGCGATGCTCAGCACGCAGAACAGCACAAACAGCAGCAGCACCCATTCGCGCAGGTTCTTGAGAGCAGGGTTCACGGCGCACCTCCTTTCAAGAGGTAAGCGTCAACCAAGGACAATCAAGCCGTGAAGCCGTTGACCTTTGCCGAACCGTCGAACCAGGCCCCCATCGCAGCGGGGACAAGCGGATGGGCGATCAGGTAGCCCTGGGCCTCATCGCACTTCCAGGAGGCCAGCATGTCATAGGCCTCATGGTTCTCGACGCCCTCAGCCACGACGCGATAGCCCAGATCGTGGGCCATGAAGATGATCGCCCGCACCAGCTTCTGGTCATGCTCGCTGGTGGCCAGCGACTTGATGAAGGATTGGTCGATCTTCAGCACCGAGGCCGGCAGCTGCTGCAGATAGGACAGGCCGCTGTAACCGGTTCCGAAATCGTCGATGGCGATCGAAACGCCCATCGTCTTCAATTCCCGCACCTGGTCCATGGCCCGCGGGCTATAGCCGACCAGCACGCTCTCGGTGAACTCGATCTGGACCGAGCTGGCGTCGACGCCGTGTTTCGCGAGCCTCTGGGCCAGCGCCGCCGCGAAGTCGGTCTCGTCGAGATTGCGCACTGAGATATTGATCGAGATCTTGGGATGCCGGTCGTCATGACTCCACTGGGCGAGCTGGGCCAGCGCCGTATCGAGCACCCAGCCCGTCAGCGGACGGATGAGGGTCGTCCCTTCGGCCAGGGGGATGAATTCGCCCGGGCCGATATCGCCCAGCGTCTTGTGCTTCCAACGCATCAGCGCCTCTGCGCCGATGCACTTGCCTGAGGCGAAATCGACGACCGGCTGGTAGACGAGCGAGAATTGGCCGGACTGATCCAGCGCGTCGCGCATGTCGCTGATCAGCGTGAAGCTGCGCGCATGGGCGCGGTCGATCATCTCGTTGTAGGAGGCCATGCGGACGCTGCTCTTGCGCGCGTCGTCGGCGGCGCTGAACAGGCGGCGCAGAATATCGCGGGAGTTCTTGACCTCGCCGAGCGCGAAGCGATGGATACCGATGACCGGGTCTGGCGAAATCGGCACGTCGCTGTGCGAGACCGTATCGCGTAGCGCGGCATCGATCCCGTCGGCCAGCCGCTCGACATCGGCCGCGCTTTCATTCAGCAGAACGGCACAGCGCGTCGGACCGACATGATAGATCTGAACGTCGTCGCCCAGGCTTTGCCGCAACGCCGCCGTGCCGTTGCGGATCAGCTCCTCGACATAGGCCGCGCCGACGACCCTCAGCCCGTGGGTCATCTGCTGCTGGGATGCCAGCTCGATCAGGAACCCCACCCGGCCCCCGTCGGGAGAATGGCCGACAAGGTCTTCGAGATCCTCGAAGAACTGATATTCGTTGGGCAAGCCGCTGGCCGGGTGAATGCGGCCGATCGTGTTCTGGACCTCGATCTGGGTCATCACCATCGCCGCCAGGTCGATCAACACCCGTGACTCGTCGTCCGACATGGCGCGCGGCTTGTCGTCGATCACGCAGAGCGTGCCCAGTGCGTAGCCGGTGCGGGTGATCAGCGGGGCGCCGGCATAGAAGCGGACGCCGGCATTGGCCAACACGCTGGCCTTGAACCGCTCGTCCTGCTGCAGATCCTCGACGACGAAAACCTTGTCGCTATGGATGGCGTAGTTGCACGGCGCTTCTGCCCGCGGGATTTCCGCGAGGTCGACGCCGAAGCGGGACTTGAACCACTGCCGGTCATGGTCGGTCAGCGAAATGGTCGAAACCGGCGCGCCGAGAAGACGGCTGGCCAACCGGGTGATCCGGTCGAAACTCTCGCTCGGCGGTGTGTCGAGAAGGCCCAGATTACGCAGGGCGTTCTGGCGAGCCTCCTCGTTTTCGATGATGAATCGATCCATACCGTATGATTATCCCACGGGCAGTGTGCTGGCAAAAGATGCTTTATGTTTCAGCATATACGAGGCACGGCGGGATACCGATCATTATACCAAAGTTTAGCCAGCCTTTTCGGCAGCGACGACAAAGCTGTCCATGACTTTCTTCGTCCCGGCCTGATCGAACGCGATCTCCAGCTTGTCGTTATCGACCGCCACGACCGTGCCGTAGCCGAATTTCTGATGGAACACCCGGGCGCCTTCCACGAACGGCGAGGCCGGGCGCGGGCGTGGCTTGACCTCGAAGGCCTGGCCGTCGATCACCGGGAACCGCCGCTCCGGCGGCTGCGCCCCGGCGCGGGGGAGGCGGTAGCCGGCATCGCGCGCCCAGTCGGCGAAACCCGAGCGGAAGCCGCCCTGGGCAGCGAACGGCGCCGGTTCCTCCGCCACGTCGATATGGTCCGCCGGCAGCTCGTCGACGAAGCGCGATGGGATGGTCGAGGTCCAGTTGCCGTAAACCCGGCGCGAATGGGCGTGGGAGATAATGGCGCGCTGGCGGGCGCGGGTGATGCCGACATAGGCCAGCCGCCGCTCCTCCTCCAGCCCGGCGATGCCGCTCTCATCCATCGAACGCTGGCTGGGGAACAGCCCTTCCTCCCAGCCGGGCAGGAAGACGACATCGAATTCCAGACCCTTGGCGCCGTGGAGCGTCATCAGGGTCGCCATGTCGCCCTCGGCCGAATCCTGGTTCTCCATCACTAGGCTGACATGCTCCAGAAAGCCCCCCATGGTCTCGAAATCGGCCATGGCGGTGACAAGCTCTTTCAGGTTCTCCAACCGGCCCGGCGCCTCGGGCGATTTGTCGGCCTGCCACATGGCCGTGTATCCGGATTCATCCAGGATGATCCGCGCCAGATCGGTGTGCGGGATCCGGTCGAGCTGCCCGCTCCACCGCGCGATGTCCTGGAGCAGCGCGCGCAGCACGGTACGCATCTTGGGCTTCAGCTCGTCGGTCTCGCTGAGCTGCCAAGCCGCCTCGGTCAGCGGTACCCCCAGGGCCCGCGCGCCCCGCTGCAGGGTCTGCACCGTGGTGTCGCCGATCCCGCGCTTGGGCGTGTTGACGATCCGCTCGAAGGCGAGATCGTCGGCGGGCTGGCTGACGACGCGGAAATAGGCGAGCGCATCGCGGATTTCCATCCGCTCATAGAAGCGCGGGCCGCCGACCACACGGTAGGGCAGGCCCAGGGTCAGGAATCGTTCTTCGAACTCGCGCGTCTGGAAACCGGCGCGGACCAGGACGGCGATCTGCTTCAGCGCGTAGCCCTTGCGCTGCAGCGCCTCGATCTCATCGCCGACGAAGCGCGCCTCCTCCTCGCCGTCGTTGAGCGCGGCAAGCTTCACCTTCTCCCCGCCCTCGGCCTCGGTCCACAGGGTCTTGCCGAGCCGGCCCTGGTTATGGGAAATGACGCCGGATGCGGCGGCCAATATGTGCGAGGTGGAGCGGTAATTCTGCTCCAGCCGGATCACCTTGGCGCCGGGGAAGTCGGTCTCGAAACGCAGGATGTTGCCGACCTCGGCGCCGCGCCAGCCATAGATCGACTGGTCGTCGTCGCCGACGCAGCAGATATTGTGCGAGGCCTGGGCAAGCAGCCTCAGCCACAGATACTGGCCGACATTGGTGTCCTGATATTCGTCGACCAGTATGTAGCGGAAGCGGCGATGATAATCGGCCAGCACGTCCGGCCGGCGCTGGAAGATCGTGACGTTGTGCAGCAGCAGGTCGCCGAAATCGCAGGCATTGAGCGCCTTGAGCCGCTCCTGATAGGCGACGTAGAGCTGCACCACCCGGCCGCCGGCGACATCGCCGCCGTCCTCGGGTTTCAGCTTGTCGGGGGTCAGCGCCCTGTCCTTCCAGCGCTCGATCACGCCCAGCACGACGCGGGCCGGCCAGCGCTTGTCATCGATATTCTCAGCCTGGAGCAGTTGCTTCACCAGACGTATCTGGTCGTCCGTATCCAGGATGGTGAAGTTGGATTTGAGCCCGACCTCCTCTGCATGGCGGCGCAGAAGCCGCGCGGCCAGCGCGTGGAAGGTGCCGAGCCACCAGCCCTCCACCGGCCCGCCCAGCAGCGCGCCGATGCGGTCGCGCATTTCCCGCGCCGCCTTGTTGGTAAAGGTGACGGCCAGGATCTGGCCCGGCCCGGCCCGCCGCGTCGCGATCAGGTGGACAAGGCGGGTGGTCAGCACCCGCGTCTTGCCGGTGCCGGCGCCGGCCAGCACCAGCACCGGGCCGTCGAGCGACTCGACGGCCGCGCGCTGCACCTCATTCAGCCCGCCCAGATAGGGCGGATCGATCCTGGCGGGAACAGGCTGTGTATTGGTTGGCTGGCGTTCAGACTCGAACATGCGATTTAATTTAGGGCCTATGGCCGCCCGCGGAAACCTTGGCGTGGCGGAAAGATTGGATCGGTCCCGTACAAGCCATGCGCCGGAACAGCGGGTACCCGACGTTGTTAGCTGACAGGGGAGGCGTAGCTACACGAACATTGTCTGTTGATTGACTTCTCCCTAGATACCTGAGCATCGGCATCGGAATAAAAGGTTCAAGATGAAATCGGCCCATCACGCGTTTCTCGCCTCCCTCGCTTTCGCCACGGCGCTGGCGGTTCCGGCAATCCTGGCGCCCGTCCCGGCGGCGGCGCAGGAAAAGGCGGCCGATCCGGGCCAGTTCGTCCAGCAGCTGGGCGACAAGGCGATCGCGCAACTGGCCGGTCAGCAAGTGCCGGAACAGGAAGAACGGGCGCGCTTCAAAAAGCTGCTGACCGACTATTTCGACACCGGCGCGATCGGCAAGTTCACCGTCGGCCGGGCCTATTGGGGCACCGCGACGCCTGAGCAGCAGAAGGAATTCCTCTCGCTCTACGAGACCCAGGTGACCAACGCCTACGCCAAGCGCTTCCAGGACTATTCCGGCGAGCAGTTCAAGGTTACCAACCAGCAGAAGGACAGCGAGGCCGACACGCTGGTGAGCAGCATCATCACCCGCCCGGCCGGCGCGCCGGTCAACGTGCAGTGGCGCATCCGCGGCGAGGGCGGCACCTTCAAGGTCGCCGACGTGATGATCGAGGGCATCAGCATGGCGGTCACCGACAAGCAGCAATTCGCCGCGGTGATCCAGCGCGGCGGCGGCACTATCCAGGCCCTGATCGACGCCATGAAGACCCAGAACATGGTGCCCGCCAGCGCGAACTAAGCCTTCCCGGGCAAGTCCGGCTTCGGCTAGTGCTCGCTCTCGAGCCGCTTGCGGAAATCCTCTGCAAGGGCGTGGTACAGCGGTTCCGGTGTGATCAGCTTCGAGATGCCGGTGGCGACCAGGGCGGTCGCCATCAGCGGGATGATCATCGCCTGGTCGCCGGTCATCTCGGCGACGATGACGAAGCCGGTGATCGGGGCCTGCACCGCCCCTGTGAAAAAACCGACCATCGCCAGCACCGCCACCGCGCCGGGCGAGGCCGTCGGCATCAGATGCGACAGCGCCGCACCGAGGCCGGCGCCGATCGACAGCGACGGCGAAAGTATGCCGCCGGGAATGCCGGCTATCTGCGACAGCAGGGTCGCCGCGAATTTCGTGGCCGCGAAAATCCAGGGGTGATCGAGATGCCCGGCGAGCGCCAGCTTGGCCGCGCCATAGCCGGTGCCGTAGGACGCGCCGTGGCTGACGATGCCGAGGATCGCCACGCCCAGACCGCACAGCGCCGCGAACAGCACAGGACGGCGGCCGCCGAATCCGCGGAACAGCGTCGGCGCCTTACGTGCACCGAACAGCGCGATCCGCGCGAACAGCCCGCCCAGCACGCCGCCCGCGACGGCGACGACCGGGACCACGAACCAGTCCTTCCACCCGTCCAGGATCGCGGAGGTGAGACCGAAATAGGAGCCGGTGCCGTTCACCGATATGGCGGCGATGCCGGCCAGTATGACCGCGATCAGCACCAGGCTGGAGATCGAGCGTTCGAACGACCGGCTCATCTCCTCGATGGCGAAGACGATGCCGGCCAGTGGCGTGTTGAAGGCGGCGGCGACACCCGCCGCCCCGCCCGCCAGGATCAGCCCCTTCTGCCGCCCCATGCCGGTGCGGTAGCTGAGCCAGACCAGCACCGAGGCGCCGATCTGCACCGTGGGCCCCTCGCGCCCGATCGAGGCGCCGACGAGCAGGCCGAGCACGGTGAGGGCGATCTTGCCGAAGGCGATGCGCAGCGACAGCAGCCGCTCGAGCCGCGGCCGATCCTGGATGAAGCGCGCCGCGATAGCCTGCGGAATGCCGCTGCCCTGAGATCCGACGAACCAGCGCTTGCCGATAAAGGCCGACAGCGCAATGCCCGCCGGCGTCAGGATCAAGGCCAGATAGGGCGAGATCGCCGTGACCTTGGCGAAGCCCATCTGCGCCCAATCGGCCGCAGCCGCGAAACCGACCGCGACATAGCCGACGGCGACCGCGCCGAGCCAGAAGACCAGACGGCGGCGCCACAGGACTGTGGCCGCCTTGAACCGCCGGCGGCGGCGCGGAGTCACCACGGAAGGCAATCGATCAGCGCGTCAGCGGCTTGTACTTGATCCGATGCGGCGTGTCGGCCTCGGTGCCTAGGCGGCGATGGCGATCGGCCTCGTAGTCGGCGTAGTTGCCCTCGAACCACACCACCTCGCTGTCGCCTTCGAAGGCGAGGATGTGGGTGGCCAGCCGGTCCAGGAACCAGCGGTCGTGGCTGATCACCACGGCGCAGCCGGCGAACTGCTCCAGCGCCTCTTCCAGCGCGCGCAGCGTCTCAAGATCGAGGTCGTTGGTCGGTTCGTCGAGCAACAGCAGGTTGGCGCCCGACTTCAGCATCTTCGCCAGATGCACGCGGTTGCGCTCGCCGCCCGACAGCACGCCGACCTTCTTCTGCTGGTCCGGCCCCTTGAAGTTGAAGGCCGAGACATAGGCGCGGCTGGGCATGGTGCGCTTGCCGAGCTCGATCATGTCCTTGCCGTCGGAGATTTCCTCCCAGACGGTGTGCTTGCCGTCCAGTGTGTCGCGCGACTGGTCGACATAGCCGAGCTTCACCGTCTCGCCGACCTTGAAGGCGCCGCCGTCGGGCTTTTCCTGGCCGGTGATCATGCGGAACAGGGTGGTCTTGCCGGCGCCGTTCGGGCCGATAACGCCGACGATGCCGCCCGGCGGCAGCTTGAACTCAAGGTCGCTGATCAGCAGCCGCTCGCCATAGCCCTTCTTCAGATGCTCGGCCTCGACCACCACGTCGCCCAGCCGCGGCGGGGCGGGGATGACGATCTGGGCCTCGCCGCTGGGCCCGTCGCGGGTCTGGGCCAGCATGGTTTCATAGGCGGAGATACGGGCCTTGGACTTGGCCTGGCGGGCGCGCGGCGATGCGCGAATCCATTCCAGCTCGGCCGCCAGCGCCTTCTGCCTTGCGCCTTCTTCCCGCGCCTCCTGCTCCAGCCGCTTCTGCTTCTGCTCCAGCCAGGAGGAGTAATTGCCCTCGTACGGAATGCCCTTGCCGCGATCAAGCTCCAGGATCCAGCCGGTGACATTGTCGAGGAAGTAACGGTCGTGGGTGACCAGCACCACGGTGCCTTCGTATTCCTGCAGGGTGCGCTCGAGCCAGGCGACCGATTCCGCGTCCAGATGGTTGGTCGGCTCGTCGAGCAGCAGCATGCCGGGCTTTTCCAGCAGCAGGCGGCACAGCGCCACCCGGCGCTTCTCGCCGCCCGACAGCGTCTCGACCGCGCTGTCGCCCGGCGGGCAGCGCAGCGCGTCCATGGCGATCTCGACAGTGCGGTCCAGCTCCCAGGCGTTGGCGGCCTCGATCTTCTCCTGAAGCTCGGCCTGCTCCTCGATCAGCTTCATCATCTCGTCGGGGTCTTCGACCTCGCCCAGCTGCGTCGACACAGCCTCGAACCGGTCGAGCACCGCCTTGGTCTCGGCCAGCGCCTCCATGACGTTTTCCTGGACGGTCTTGGTCGGGTCGAGCTGCGGCTCCTGCGGCAGGTACCCGACCTTGATGCCCTCGGCGGCCCAGGCCTCGCCGGAGAAGTCCGTGTCCATGCCGGCCAGGATCCGCATCAGGGTCGATTTGCCCGAGCCGTTCGGGCCGAGCACGCCGATCTTGGCGCCAGGGAAGAAGCTGAGCCAGACCCCGTCCAGGACCTTTTTCCCGCCAGGATAGGCCTTGACCAGATTCTTCATCACATAACTATATTGATAGGACGCCATCGGCGTTCTCCATGCAGATATAAACGGCCTTAAAGGGGGCAGGTGGTTCTACCGTGACAGGCATCCGGGTGCAAACCTTGGTCCCCGCCTCCGAACGGAGATTGTGCACCGCCCTGCGGTTCAAGGGTCCAGGAGAAGCGGTGCGTGGCATCCCCGACACCATCGGTAAAATATTCAGGCGATCTGCGGATAAATCGCCAGGATTTGCTGCCATGAACGGCCCGAGCCGTGCCATAAGGGTGGCGGCCGCGACGGCTGGCGATTCGGCGCACCGGACAGGAAAGAGGGCCCTTCCCGTGTGCACCCGCCGCCGATCATGCGCGGGAGGTTGCGAACAACCCCAGCCGATGGCTGGCTAAGGGATTTTGAGGATGAATCGAGGCATAGCCCTTTTCGATCTGGACCACACGCTGACCCGGCAGGACAGCTTTCCCATGTGGATCGCGATCCTGGTCGGCTGGAGACGGACGCTGCGCGCCTTCGCCATGGCCGGCTTCGCGGTGCGCCCGGGCCGGTCTGACCTCAGGGGCCGCGCCAAGGAAGCCATCCTGCGCTGGTCGGTGCGCGGCGCGACGCTGGCCGAGGCCCAGGCGGCGGGCCGTCTGC
>DATBAZ010000007.1:0-6849 GCA_036271255.1 Alphaproteobacteria bacterium | reverse complement strand
TCGCCGGCCTGACCGACGCCCAGATCGATGCCTGCCTGAACGACCAGGGGCTGGAGAACGCGATCCTGGGCGAGCGCCTTCAGGCCGAGCAGACCGCGAAGATCGAGGCGACGCCGACCTTCATCTTCAACAAGAACAACGACGACAAGATCGTCTCGGCCGCCCCGTTCGACGACTTCAAGAAGAAGATCGACGGGTTGATGAAATAGGCTTCCGTTAGACCGGTCCTGTCCGTTGCAGTTTATCCGTCTCCGCCTTTCCGGCTTCAAATCCTTCGTCGACGCGCTCGACCTTGAGATCGCGCCGGGCATGACCGGCATTGTCGGGCCGAACGGCTGCGGCAAGTCGAACCTGGTCGAGGCTCTGCGCTGGGTCATGGGCGAGACCTCCGCCCGCCGCATGCGCGGCGGCGACATGGAGGATGTGATCTTCGGCGGCACGGCCACACGGCCGGCGCGCAATATCGCCGAAGTGTCGCTGGTCGCGCTGGACGAGGACGGCTCCCTGCCGGCCGGCGTGACCCGCCTCAACGGCCCCGGCGAGTTCGAGATCGTGCGCCGGATCGAGCGCGGCCAGGGCTCCGACTATAAGGTGGGCGGCCGCCCGGCCCGCGCCCGCGATGTCCAGACCCTGTTCGCTGACGCCGCCTCGGGCGCGCAGTCGCCGGCGCTGGTCAGCCAGGGCCGTATCTCCGCCCTTATCAATGCCAAGCCGACAGAGCGCCGCCAGGTGCTGGAGGATGCCGCCGGCATCTCCGGCCTGCATGCCCGCCGGCATGAGGCCGAGCTCAAGCTGCGTGCCGCCGAAACCAACCTGGAGCGGCTGGACGACGTGCTGGGCACCATGCAGACCCAGCTCGCCAGCCTGAAGAAGCAGGCCCGCCAGGCGATCCGCTATCGTGAGCTGACCGACGAGATCCGCCGCGCCGACGCGGTATTGCTGGCGATCCGCTGGCGTGGGCTGCTGCGCCGGGCCGAGGATACGCGCGGCGCCTTCGCCAACGCCGACAACGCCGTCCGCCAGGCGATGCTGGACGTTACCCAGGCGACCACCCGCAACACGGAGGCCGCCGCGGCGATGCCGCCGCTGCGCAAGGAAGAGGCGGCTCTGGCCGAGGCCTATTCCAAGGTGCTGGCGCGCCGCGACACGCTGATCGCCGAGGAGCGCCAGCTCGCCGCCGCCGTGGCCGAGGCCGACCAGCAGGCCCGCCAGCTCGCCAACGACCGCACCCATGAGGAGCGCCAGCAGGGCGAGGCCGCGACGATCGAGGGCCGCCTGGCCGCGGAGGCTGAAACACTGGCGGAACAGGCCAAGGCCCATCCTGCCCGCCGCGAGGCGGCCGAGCGCGACCTGGCCCAGGCCCGCACCTCCGTCGCCGACCTCGATGCCGAGCTCGCCAAGCTGACGGAACGGGTCGCCACCGCCGAGGCCGAGGCCGCCTCGCTGACCCGGCAGAAGCGCGAGCTGGAGCAGCGCCTGATGACGCTCGACCGGCGCATCGCCGATGAGAAGCGCCGCCTTGACGCCCTGCCGCCCGACAAGGCCGATGCCGAAGCCATCGCCGCTGCCGAGGCTAAGGTGGCGGAAGGCGAGAAAGCGGCATCCAGTGCGCGCGAAAGCCTGACAGCCGCCGAAAAATCCCGCTTCGATGCCGAGGCTGAGATCGGCGGCGTCCGCGCCGCCGAACGCCAGGCCTCCAGCGAGGCGACGCGGCTGGCGGCCGAGCAGCGGACCCTGGCTAACCTTCTGAAGAGCACCGCCCCCGGCAATTTCCCGCCGGTGCTGGACCAGGTCCGTGCCGCCCGCGGCTTCGAGACAGCGCTGGCGGTAGCCCTGTCCGATGGGCTGGAGGCCGCGCTCGATGCCGCGGCGCCGGCCTATTGGCAGGATGAGACCGGCGGCGATATGGCCGCCTTGCCGGCCGATGCCGAGCCGCTGTCGCCCAAGATCACCGCGCCCAAGGCATTGGCGCGGGCGCTGGCTCATGTCGGCGTCGTCAAGGACGAGGCGACCGGCGACCGGCTGGCCGCGTCCCTGCCGCCCGGCGTCATCCTGGTCACCAAGGCCGGCGGTATGTGGCGCTGGGACGGGCTGGTTCGCCGTCCAGGCTCCGTTTCCGCCGCCGCTGCCCGCCTGGAGCAGCGCAACCGGCTGGAGCAGGTCGAGCGCGAATTCGCAGAGGCCGAGAAGGCAGCCAAGGTCGCCGGCGAGGCGCTTGCCGCTATCGAAGCGAGGCTGTCGGCTGCATCGGCGTCGGAAAAGCAGCTGCGCGGCACGGTGATGTCCGCCACAGCCGCGTCCGAACGGGCGCGCGGCGAGCTGGCCCAGCGCCGGCGTGAGGCCGAATCCCGTTCGGTCACCCGCCAGGCCCTGGCCGATTCGCTGAAGCTGGCCGAGACGGACCGCGCGGGCGTCGCCGGGTCGCTGGCGGAACTGGACAAGAATCTCGCCGCCCTGCCGGACTCCGGCGACGCGCGGCGGCAGCTGGAGGCGCTGCGCGGGCGGCTCTCCGGTGAGCGCAACCGGCTCGCCATGTGCGTCGCCGCGCTCGAGCAGCTCGGCCGTGAGGAGTCGACCCGCAACACCCGTTTGGCGGCAATTGCCGGCGAACGCCGGGAATGGCGCGACCGGGCAGGGCGCGCCGATGCCCGCCTCAAGGAACTGTCTGACCGCGACGCCATCCTGGCTGCGACACGCGACCGCCTGTCCGGCGAGCCTGGCCGCCTGGCCGCCGCGCGCGAGACCATCCTGTCCGAGCTCGAGGTCGCGGAGAAGGCGCGCGGCCGCGCCGCCGACCGCGTCGTGTCCGGCGAGGCGGCTCAGGCCGCGACCGAGCGGGGGCTGCGGCAGGCTGAGTCCACACTCTCAGACATGCGCGAGGCGCGGGTGCGCGCCGAGGCCGCCGTTGCCGCGGTCATCGAGGAGATGGAGCAGCTGAAGCAGCGCGCCGTCGAACGGCTGGGCGACGTCAATCCGGGCGCAATCGACCTCACCATGCTGGCGGGTCTGGCCGGTCTTGAGCCGGACAAGCTGCCTGAGATCGAGGCGGCCGAGGCGCGAATCGCCAAGATCAACCGCGACCGCGAATCGATCGGTCCGGTCAATCTGCGCGCCGAGTTGGAGGTGACCGAGCTGGACGGCGAAATGACGCGGATGACCGGTGAGCGCGATGACCTGATCGCCGCCATCGCCAAGCTGCGCCAATCGGTCCATGGCCTGAACCGTGAGGCGCGGGAGCGGCTGCTCGCCTCCTTCGGCACCATCGACGGCCATTTCCGCCGCCTGTTCGAACGCCTGTTCGGCGGCGGCGCGGCCGAGCTGCGCCTCACCGAGGCCGACGACCCGCTCGACGCCGGCCTGGAAATCCTCGCCAGCCCGCCGGGCAAGAAACTGCAGCAGCTGTCGTTGCTGTCGGGCGGGGAGCAGGCGCTGACCGCGATCGCGCTGATCTTCGCCATGTTCCTCACCAACCCGTCGCCGATCTGCGTGCTGGACGAGGTCGACGCGCCGCTCGACGACGCCAATGTCGACCGCTTCTGCCTGCTGGTTCAGGAGATCGCGAACGACACCGGCACGCGCTTCATGATCATCACCCACCACCGCCTGACCATGGCCCGCATGGACCGGCTGTATGGTGTAACAATGATCGAGCGCGGCATTTCGCAGCTGGTGTCGGTCGATCTGCGCCGCGCCGACGAGCTGACCGCGGCCTGACGCACCTTCTCTGCGATATAATGGTCAGGGAGGCAGGCTTGACAGGACAGCATACCCCCCATAGGTTCGCGCCGCTTTCAGCGCCCAACGGTGCTGAGGGTTTTTGGGCTGCGCTTCACGGAAAGCAAGGCACATGAAACCCGACGATCTCGAGGATCGAATCGCCAAGGCGCGTGCCGCCGGCGAACGTCATGGTTCGGCCGCGCCGGACGGTGGCGGCGATCCAGGGTTCGAAAGTGCGATGAGTTTCGGCCTTCGGGCCGGAGGTCAGTTCGTGTCGGCTGTCGTCTTGGGCGGCGGTCTCGGCTGGGCGATCGATCGCTGGCTGGGGACCAAGCCGTTCGCGATGCTGATCCTGATGGTACTGATGTTCATAGCCGCCATGGCGAATGTCTGGCGGACGATGAGCAAAGCGGTGGATGTTGCGACGGAAACGGCGCTGGCGGCCGAGAGGGCAGCCGGCGACGGGAATAAGGCCACGGAAGAGATCGATGGAAAATCCTCTTAATCAGTTTGCCATTCACAAGCTCATTCCGCTTCAGCTCGCCGGGCACGATATTTCCTTTACCAATTCGTCGCTCTTCCTCCTGCTGGCCTTTCTGGCGATCGTTCTCCTGTTCTTTTTCGGCACCTCCCGCAAGGCGGTGGTTCCCGGCCGCACGCAGAGCTCGGCCGAGATGCTCTACGAATTCACCGCCAATATGGTCGAGGATAATGCCGGCCACGGCAGCCAGATGTACGTGCCGTTCGTGATGTCGATCTTCCTGATGGTGCTGTTCGGCAACGTGCTCGGCCTGATCCCGTTCGGCTTCACCTTCACCAGCCACATCATCGTCACCGCCGCGCTGTCGCTGATGATCTTCGTCGTGGTCGTGCTGCTGGCGCTCAAGAATCATGGGATCGGCTTCTTCAAGATGTTCTTCCCGCCGGGCGCGCCGATCGCGATGGCGCCGCTTCTGATTCCGATCGAGGTCCTGTCCTTCGTTTTCCGCCCGATCAGCCTGTCGGTCCGACTGTTCGCCAACATGATGGCCGGCCACGTGATGCTGCAGCTGTTCGCCGGCTTCACCATCGCACTGGGCATCTTCGGCGTGCTGCCGTTGACCTTCATCGTGCTGCTGACCGGTTTCGAAATCCTGGTTGCCCTGCTCCAGGCCTACGTCTTCGCGCTTCTGACTTCGATCTATCTCAAAGACACGCTCGAGGCTCACTGAGCCGCGCCCATTCTAGTCACTCTAACTACCCCTTCCCTCCAACCTGACTTAAAGAAAACTCAAGGATCATCATCATGGATGCAGCTTCCGCAAAGCTTATCGGCGCCGGTCTGGCCGTCATCGGCATGGGCGTCGTCGGTATCGGCCTCGGCCTCATCTTCAATGCGTGGCTCCATGCCCTGGGCCGCAACCCGTCGGCCGCTCCGGTTCTGCGCCAGATGGGCTTCCTGGGCTTCGCCCTGACGGAAGCGCTGGCTCTGTTCGCGTTCGTGCTCGCGATCCTGATCCTGCTCAACGTCCTTTGAGCCGGAAGAGCGGAGCGCACATCATGCTCGCTCGCTTGAGGCTTACCAGCCTGTCTCTCGCGGCCCTGACGCTCGCCTCCTTCCCGGGGGTGAGCTGGGCCGAGGAGGAGAGCCAGAAGGGCATGCCGCAGCTCAACCCGGACAGCTATTTCAGCCAGGTCTTCTGGCTGGCCGTCTTCTTCGTACTGACCCTCGTCTTCCTGCGTTTCGTCGGAATCCCGCGTATCACGGCGATCATCGACGAACGCGCCCGGAAGATCGGCGGCGACATCGCCTCCGCCGAGACTCTGCGAGCCCAAGCCGCCGAGGCCGGGAAGACGTACGACGCGACGATGGCTGAAGCGCGCGGCAAGGCGCGCCAACTGCTGGCCGAGACCCACGAGCGGAACACCGCGACCCTGGCCGAGGAAACAAGGCAGGCCGCGGCGACCACCGAGCGTGAAGTCGAGCAGGCTGTTCGCGGCATCGAGGCCGCGCAGGAGCGGGCGCTGAAAAGCATCCGCGACGTCGCCCTCGGTCTTGCCACGGATATCACGCAGAAGCTGGCCGGCCATGCGCCGGCGGCGGACCGCGTGGCGCTCGCGGTCGACAAGGCAGCCGGGGAGATCGCCTGATGGAACTCATCCACAATCCTGAGTTCTGGGTCCTCGTCGGCTTCCTGATCTTCTTCATCCTTCTCGGCCGCACCCTGTGGAAGGTGATGCGGGACGGGCTGGACGGCCGCGCCGCGAAGATCCAGGAGCAGCTGAACGAAGCCGCTGCGCTGCGCGCCGAGGCCCAGCAGATGCTGGACCTCTATCGCGGCAAGCAGGAACAGGCCAAGAAGGACGCAGAGGACATCCTGGCCCAGGCCAAGTCCGAGGCCGACCTGATGTTGAAGAACGCCGAGGCCGATCTCAAGCGGTCGCTCGCCGCCCGCGAGGCCCAGGCCAAGGATCGCATCGCGCTTGCAGAGCAGGCCGCGATCCAGCAGGTCAAGGCCCGCGCCGTCGAGATCGCCATCCGCGCCGCGACCGGCCTCGTCCAGGAATCGATCGACCAATCCGGCGCGGCCGCCCTGGTCGACCGCGCCATCGACGACCTGCCCCAGCGAGCCAAGGTCGCCTGATCGTTCGGTCTTCGCTTATCGACAAGTCTTAAGGGCGGCTTCGGCCGCCCTTTTGCTTTACGCGACTCACGGCACTTAGAACGTATCGGGCCAGCGTTGGCGGCTATGAAGCACACGGAGGATTTCGATCCTGTCGCCGTTGAGGCGGTAGGCTACCAGATAACGTGTCCGTCCGACGACAAGCTCACGCGTGCCCGACCGGCGGCCAGGGCGACCGCTTTCTGGAAAATCCGTTAGACCGGAAACTGCGACAAGAATACGTTCGACTTGCCGATTGGCGGCAGTCTCATTGTCTTTGGCGATGTAGGCCCGAAGCGATCTCAAATCACCGAGCGAAGGGTCCGACCAAGAGATGCGCATTGGTCAGGTTATTTGCTTTTCGGCTGAGGCAACTCATCTGGCTGACCCCATGAGCGGACCCAGGCGACAACATCTTCATGGTCGACCAGCTTTCCGGCGTCGGCGGCGGCGATGCCTTCGTCGATTGCCGCGAGTTGCCATTGCTGAA
>DATBAZ010000006.1:0-11127 GCA_036271255.1 Alphaproteobacteria bacterium | reverse complement strand
ACGGTCGGTGTCGGCGCGGGACAGATGAGTCGGGTGGATTCGAGCCGCATCGCGGCGCAGAAATCGCTCGAGGCCGCGGCGGCGGCCGGGCTGGCCGAGCCTTTGACCAAGGGCTCGGTCGTTGCCTCCGACGCCTTCTTCCCCTTCCCCGACGGCATGCTGGCGGCTGCCGATGCCGGGGCAACCGCCGTCATCCAGCCCGGTGGCTCGATGCGCGACGCCGACGTCATCGCCGCTGCCGACGACCGCGGCCTGGCGATGGTGTTCACCGGCATCCGGCACTTCCGGCACTAGTAAAAAAAGCCCCTCTCCCGGTCGAGGAGAGGGGCTTTCATCGGCGACAAAGATTAATGATGACCCGGCCCGTCGTGGCCGTTGTCGTCATTATCGTCGCCATCGCCGTTCCGCACGAAATTCACCGATATCAGGTGGAAGCCGTTGGTACCGACGCCGACGATCTCGTCCTTGTCGTGGGCGATCGTCAGGTTGGTCAGCGTCTCGGTCATGTTGATCTCCGGGTAGGTGATCGTGCCGGTAATGCTGCAGGCGGTGTGATCCACCGACTTCAGCGGCTTCTGCATATGATGGTTCTGGTGATGGGTCATGGCGGTGGCGATCGAGATCGAGCCCGAAGCCGTAAGCGTCTGGCCGCCCGACTGCACGCATGAGCCGCCGGTGACCGAGCCGCTGGAAACCTGCAACGAGCAGGTGATCGTATAATTGTCCGACGGCGCGAACGAGTAATAGACCCAACTGCCGTTCAGATCGCGCGGCGAACAGCGATCGTGGCCTTCCGATGCCGCCGCCGGCAGGGCCAAAAGAGCCGCGGCCAAGATAATCGAATACTTCATGATTTCCCCCTGAGGTTTTGGGCATTGCTTTTCAGGGGACGCTGATCGGTACTATATTATTCCGTCAGCCCAACATAAGATTAATATATAAAATATTGGGGGCGATACTATACTTATCTTCGCTCAAAATGGCTTGTGATATTACCGTGACAGCCGGTTCCGCACGTCGCTAGGATTTTCCGTTCGATTGCTTGTCGAGCGAGAAGATGCGCTTCAAGAGATTATCGATCATCACGAAGAAGGAATCGGCGCCATATCCCGCCAGGAAGGCAAAGGCGGCGGCCGACAGCGTGATCGCTTGCGGCAGGCCGGTCACGGTCTGCGTATAGGTGCCAGGCGAGCTGAAGATCAGCCCTACGGCCAGACCGGCGACCACGCCGAGCGGGATCGTCGCGAAGAACAGCCGGTGGTCGCGTGGGCTGAGCGTACTTTCGCGCACCTTCCAGGTGATCGCCCGCACCAAGCCGGCCAGTGTGCCCAGCAAGCCGAACATCATGGGAACGATATAGATGCTGAAGACGCTGGTGACCGCCGCCGCCATCTGCTCGAGTGCCGACGGGCTGAACGCCTCACAGTATTTAACCGCACGCAGATAGACGGAAAGCGATGCTTGCGTCTGCGCGCCGGGCGTCGTCTCGCCCTGCGCGGAACCACCGATGGTCGTCGAGAAGGTGGAGAAACAGCCGTGGCCGGTGGTTTCGAACAGCTCAGCCGGGGCGAACATGCGTGTCACGGTGCCGATCGCATGACGGCCCCAATGCTCGCTGGCTAGCGCAGCCAGATCGGCGCGGGCGAGCGCCTGCCGGAGCCTGAGAGTCTGCAGCTGCTGGCAGGGGATCGCTTGGCTCGCAGTGATCTGCCGGGCACAGACGCCATCGGCCAGATTGAGCGTCGGATTGTTCTGGAGCAAGCCGACCACATCGGTATCGGCCTTGGTGATCTGCTGCAGAATGGAATTGCTGAGCGCCGTGTCCCAATAGACCAGTCCGGTGATCAGCGCCCAGACGAGCGCCAGCCACGGCAGAGCGTCGAAGAAGCTTTTGAACTGTCGTGCATGGGCTTCCAGGTTCGGGTAGGCTTCTTGCGCATAGGATGGCGGGTTGCGCTTGAAATCGCAGCCATCCGTGCGTCCCTCCTCACCTTCTGCCTCCGATTCCTCCACAGCTTTGGCCCCGCCTTGTTGGCGTGGCGGGCCACCGAGGGCGACCCCGGAGAACATCGCGGTATAGGCGACTGTGAGCCCCTTGGCCGGATCGGCAATGCCGTTCAGATGGTCTTTCACCATCAGCAGGAAGGCGGCATCCTGCGCCTTACTTTCGGCAGTTCCGTCAGGCGGGAAGCGTATCGCGCATATCCGGTCGACAACCTGGTCCCAGGAGAGCGACGTCGCCGCTGTACCAGCGGGATCGGGGATGCCGGTTAAGGAGGCAAGCGACTTGTCGTTGCGTCCCGAAACGAAGTCGAGCAGCAGATGGACCTCATTCAGCTCACGCCAGAACAACTCCAGCTGGAACTTGGCCTTGCGCTCCTTATCCCCCGTATCGCGGGCAGACGCACCATCCACCCGGGCATCGGCGAATTGCGGGGAACCGGCGGTTGCAGGAGGAGTTGCCGCCGATTCCCCGTTTTGCGGCCCTTCATTTTCTGGGTCCGCCATTTTTTCACCTCGCTAGGTCCCAGCGAAGTGTCGGTCGTCACGGCTTCGGGCTCAACCCTAATATTAACGAGCCCAGCGAGTATTTTTTCGGACTGCCCGAACCTAACGCCACGTGTCGCGCCTGACGCCGTTGATGGTGGTCAGGTAGGCCAGGATGCCGTCATCCGCGTCGGGATCGATCTGGGCGCCGAAGACCGTGCGCATCTTGTCGATCTCCGCCTTCCAGACATCGCGCGACAGAGCCGGCTGGTTGAGGATGGTCTCGGTCGAGTGACAGGACAGGCAGTTGCGGTCCGCCGCCTCCGCATAACGCCGGTCGGGCAGCACGTCGTCGCCCGGCGGCAGCTCGATCCGGGCGGTTTCACCGGTCATCGGCTGCGCCGCCTTATGCTTGCCCTTGGCCACGGCCGCCGGCGACAGCGCCAATCCTAGGGCAATGCCGCAATATAGGAGGTTATTGAAGCGCATCGCTCTCGGCCTCCGGACTGGACACGGTCACCTGCACCATTTCGATCGCGTTGCGGGCCAGGCCGCCAGGGTTCCAGTTGGGGGTCATGGATTGGGTCTGGCCGCCAGTCGAAGTGCAGCGGGACATCAGCGCCAGCTTGCCCGCCGCGGGCTTGGCGATGCGCGCCTCCCATTGGCGGAAACCGTATTTGCCGGTGTCCTTACCCAGCTTGGCCGGCATCCAGCTCAGCCCCCCGTCACTGGAGAAATCGACCCTGGCGACACCGTTGTCGCCCCCCATCGCGATGCCCCGCACGATCGCCGGCTTATCCGGCATCAGCTTCTCGCCGTTCGTGACGTTGGTGATGAAGGAGCGCGGAGCCATCCGCGAAACCGGCGCGGAATCGAAACCCATCGTGCCCGGCGCCACGTCGGCATTGCGGTTGGCCGGCACCCGCTCGCCGCTCGCCATCCAGTAATTATCGTCGGGCGTAGACAGCGCCTCGATGTCGGTCAGCGCCTTGATCCAGTAATTGCCGTACCAGCCGGGGACGATCAGCCTCAGCGGGAAACCGTTCAGCACCGGCATCGGCGCGCCGTTCATGGCGAAGGCGACGATCACCTCGCCATTCATCGCATGAGCGAGGTTGAGCGATTTCATATATTCCGGTGCGCCCGGCACCGGCTTCGCCAGCCCCTTGAAGCGAAGCTGCACCGTGCCGGGCCTGATCCCGGCCATGGTCAAAATGTCCCGCAGGGGAACGCCCGTCCATTTGGCATTGCCCATGGCGCCATGTCCCCACTGGATTCCGGGCACGCGCGGCTGGAACAGGCCGCGTGAATTGCCGGGGGCCTGGTCGATGGCCGTGATCTCAACCTTCTTCATCGCCTTGAGGTCGGCCAGCGACAGCGATAGCGGCTTCACGACATTGCCATGCACGGTCAGGCGGAAGAACAGCGCATTGATCGCGGTCGGGACCGTGCCCGCATGCCATTCGACATAGAAGCGGTCGTTGGGGGTGATCACGGTCTTGTCGAACACCTCCATCTCCGTCTCCAGCACCGGCGGGCGCGTGGATTGAAGGATCATCCGCCCCTTCTGCGGGAAGTCCTTGGTCAGAGGCCGATCGCGCGGCGGTCCAGCCAGCGGCAGGGTCGCGGCGGTCGGCTCGGGCGCCGGCGGCGGGGGTTCGGCCGCGGGTTCCGGCACTGCCGTCGTCGAATCCGGCGGCGGCAAGTCTCCACCCGCGGGTGGCCGCGCGGCAGCCGGCGGCGGAGCGGGATTGGCAGGCATGGGGGCCGTCGCCTGAGTCTTGGGCGGAGGTGACTTGCTCGGGTCCTGGGCCCAGGCCGGCCAGGTCGCCCCGATCAGTCCGACAGTGGCAGAGTATCCAAGAAAACGCCTGCGCGACGAAAGACTTACCGGCATTGGAACGCTAGTCCTGACCCTACCCCTGCTTTGCGGGTCACAGTGGCAGATCGGTTACAGCGCGACAAGCATAGGATTGTAGATAACGGGCGATACGGGCGGCGGGGCTTTTTGCGTTATCGTCGCAGTGCGGTTCCAACCCGGAGGGATGCGATGCCCCGCCTGCTGACCTGGTATTTCGATGTGATCTCGCCTTACGCCTACCTCCAGACGGGCGACCTCCACCGCCTGCCGGCGGACACGGAGATCACGCCCAAGCCCGTGCTGTTCGCCGGCCTGCTGAACCATTGGGGTCAGAAAGGACCGGCGGAGATTCCAGCCAAGCGGCTGCACACCTATCGCCAGTGCGCCTGGATGGCCGCCGAGCGCGGCCTGCCCTTCCGCATGCCGCCGGCCCATCCGTTCAACCCCCTCACCGCGCTCCGTCTGCTGTGCGCGCTCGGACCCACGGTCGACCAGGCCAGGATCGCCACCCGCGTGGTCTTCGGCGAAGGCCACGATCCCTCGACCCCGGACGGTCTCGCGGCATTGGGCAAAGCGCTCGGCGTCGACGATCCGGCCGCGCTCGCCGCCGATGATGCGGCCAAGGCCAGACTCCGCGCCAATACCGACGAAGCCGTCGCCAAGACCGTCTGGGGCGTGCCGACCTTCGAGGCCGAAGGCGAGCTGTTCTGGGGCGCCGACAGCTTCCCGATGCTGCTCGACTTCCTGGGCAATCCCGGGCTGTTCGAGGATGGAGAAATGCGCCGCCACGGCGAACTGCCGATGGGGGCGGTGAGGAAAGCCTGACGGCGGTGGAATGAACCCATAGCCGCCAGACGCGTTATCGCAGCATAGGTCCCTCTTTCCAAAGGTGTTTCCATGCCCGCGAAATCCAAAGCCCAGCAGCAGGCCGCCGGCGCCGCCCTGTCCGCCAAGCGCGGCGACCGCGCGAAGAGTTCGCTGAAGGGCGCGTCGAAGCAGATGGCCCAATCGATGAGCGAGGCCGAGCTGAAGCGCATGGCCTCGACCAAGCAGAAGGGCAAGCCGAAGCATTCGTCGAAGTCGTGATATCGGGCTCATGACGTCCCCAAAGCCGGCGGCTGACCCGAACAAGGTCCAGCCGCTGAAGGCCCCTGCCGAGAAGCTGGCGCAGAGCGCCCGGCAGATGGAGAAGAGTGCCGGCACCGTGGCGCACACCACGGTGCAGCTGACCGACAGTGCCGACCGCCGCACCGAGCTTGCCGCCGACCGCACCCTGCTGGCGGCGGAGCGGACCTATGCCGCCTGGGTACGCACCGGCCTCGCGGCGCTGGCCAGCGGCGTCGGCGCACCGGCGCTGATGGGCAAGCTGCTGCCCGGCTGGCTGACCGGCACGACCGGCAGCGTGCTGGTCCTGTTCAGCACCTTCTGCTTCGTCGCGGCGGTGTGGCGACAGCTCGGCTTCACCATCGGCAAACCGGAACCCGACAATGCGCGCCTGCCGTCAGCCATTCTCATCGCCGTCAACGGCTTCCTGGTGGTGGTCACGATCTTTGCCCTGGTCGGCATCTGGGGTGGGCTGATCCGGCCGGGGGTTTAGGCGGCGCCGACCTCATACGCCGCATCGTCCGCCGCACCGGTCACGTCGCGATAACGGCCCATGCCGTGCGGCCATTGGGTGACGATGCGGCCGGAAGGGTGGCGGTAATAGTCGCGGCAGGTTCCGGTATTCCAGACCTCGACCGCTTCCAGCGCGCTCTGCAGCGTGCGGTTATAGACCGCCATCGCATCGGGTTTCACATCGATCCAGGCGAGGCGCTGCTCCTTTATCCGCCGTATATGGCGCAGCGCGTATTCCACCTGGCATTCGATCTGAAAGATGATCGAGCCATTATTGGTGTTGGGGCCGTACAGCATGAACAGGTTGGGAAAACCTGAAACGGTGATGCCGAGATAGGCTTCGGGCCCCCCGGCCCAGGCATCCTGAAGACGCCGTCCACCCTTGCCGGTAACCGGGATGGCCGAGAGGAAGCGCATCGTGTCGAAGCCGGTCGCAAGCACGATCGTGTCGATCTTGCGCGCCGTGCCGTCGGCGGCGACCACCGCGTCCGACGTGATGCGGGCGATCGGGTCGGTGATCAGATGGACGTTGGGCCGGTTGAAGGTAGGGTAGAAATCGTTCGAGATCAGCGGCCGCTTGCCGCCGAACGGATAGTCGGGCGTCAGCTTGCGGCGGGTTTCCGGATCGTCCACCGCCTCCAGGTTCTTGAGGCAGACCGCGCGGGATTCAGCCAGGGTCACCGGATCGTCCAAGGTCACGATGGCGTCGATCCAGCCCCAGATCGTCTCGCGTTCCTGTGCGGCCGCGCTGGGGTCACCGCGGAAACGGGCCTGCTGCCCGGGCGTATAGGCGTCGTCGCGTGGGCGGACCCAGTTGGGGGTGCGCTGGTAGACATCGAGCCGCCCGACGAGTGGAGCGATCTTGGGGATGAACTGGGTGGCGCTGGCGGCGCTGCCGATCACGGCGACCGCCTCACCGGTCAGGTCGTGATCGTGGTTCCAGCGCGCCGAATGGAATTTGGTGCCGGCGAACAGGCCGAGGCCCGGAATGTCCGGTGTGACCGGCATGTTGAACAGCCCAACCGCGCCGATCAGCACGTCGAAGGGGAAGCTCTCCCCAGTCGCCGTGGCGACGTGCCATTCCGACCGGTCTTCCTGCCAGGCGGCACTTTCGACCTTCGTATTCAGCCGGATGTACGGCCGGATGCCGAAACTATCGACGACATCCTCAAGATAGGCCCGCACCTCGGGCTGGTTGCCATAGGGGCGCGGCCACTCCTGCCGCGTGGCGAAGGAAAAAGAGTAGAGGTGCGAGGGCACGTCGCAGGCGCAGCCGGGATAGGAATTGTGCCACCAGGTGCCGCCGATGCCCGGTGCCTGCTCCAGGATGGTGAAATCGCCGTAGCCCGATTGCTTCAGCCTGATCCCGGCACAAATCCCGCCCGGACCGGCGCCGATGATTCCGACGCGCATCGCTTCCTCCCGACTGGCTCATTCGACAGATGGCAGCGGAAGCCCCAGGCCAAGTCAACCGAATAGCTCCTGCATGAGCGGACATGTATGCTCTTTGAGCAGTTATGCCGCCCGAACGAACATGTCGCGCCAAGGACTGGGCAGACCGGCAGGGGAATATCTCAATGGACGCTCTCGACTATTTCGCCATCCAGAACCTGATCCACCGCTATGCCGACCTTCTGGACCGCGGCAAGATCGACGAGGTCGGCGCCCTGTTCGACCATGCCGACGTCTATATGCCAGGCGAGCCCGAGCCCTGGTCGCGCGCCGGGCAGAACAAGATGGCGGAAATCTTCCGGCAATGGACCCGCTTCTATCCGGATGCCGACGGCCGCCCGCGCACGCGGCACGTCACCACCAACCTGATCATCGAGGAGGACGGGCCGAACCGCGCCAAGACCCAGTCCTATGTCATCGTCTTCCAGTCGGTGGGCGCGGATTTCCCGGTCCAGCCGATCATCGGCGGCACCTATAACGACAGGTTCGAGAAGGTGGACGAGACATGGCGTTTCGCCGAACGGCGGGAGGAGATGTCGCTGTTCGGCGACCTCAGCCGCCATCTGATGCAAACCTATGCCGGCCCGACCTGAGCAGAGCAGAGCACCATTGCGACCTGAGGGGCGGCGGCCGGTCACAGAAGCGCCTTATTCGCTTATTATAAAACACTGGATAAATTATCGCGTGAATCGACGGCGCTGGCGAAGAGATTTTCCAAATACTCCCTGTAAAAAATTCGTGTTCGACATAATCTCAATCCAGGCTCCTTGCCGGGAACATGTATTCGCTTTAAAAGCAACGAAAATAACGAATCCATTGTCTGCGTTTAACTGCGGACCGGAGGAAATATGCAGGACCTGGTCGTAGACAAGCTGGTTTCGAAACGAATCGCGGTTGCCGCCGACGCCTTGGTAGGCAAGCCCACACGCGCAATCGCACGTGCGACGCCGGCGACTAAAGTCGAGTTCGATCGCGTTTACACGGGGCCGATGGTGATTTCGGGCACCATGTCAG
The DNA here is from genome assembly GCA_036271255.1 of Alphaproteobacteria bacterium. Lineage (GTDB taxonomy): Bacteria > Pseudomonadota > Alphaproteobacteria > BOG-932 > Roseiterribacteraceae > BOG-932. The sequence goes on along the minus strand of DATBAZ010000006.1, from coordinate 2,696 downwards.
CCAATAACGGCCAGAAGGGCACCTGGACGGGAACGCTGAAAACCAAGCTGTACGCGACCGTGGATGCCTCTGGCAACGGCACGGGATACGAGACGTTCAGCGGGAATATAACGCTTCATAGCAACGGAAAAAGCGATACGGAGCCGCTGATTTTCTCTACGCCGGTCTTTTCACTGCATGGCGGGAAATTCAATTATCCATCCGGCGGGTTCAGCTATGGACTGTTGTCGTTTCACCTCGACGTAAAAGGCTCGTTCAAAGGCACGCAGCAGACCATCTCCGAACACCTGTCACTACCGTTCAGCGGATACGTCAACGGGGTCAGCGTGTCAGGATCGATGACCGGCGATTCCTCTATAAAGACACCTCCGCTGGCGCTTAGGGGGGCTTCCTCACCGTATTCGTATTATGCGGGCACGAAGGTGAGGCCGCTGGAAAATATCGTCATTTCCGATCTGAGCGGCACCACGGTGAAGGCGACAGTGAAGATGTCGCACGCGACCGACGGCACCCTGAGCAATCTGGCGGGCGGCACATACAATAAGGCGACAGGGGTCTACACCGTCAGCGGCACGGAGGCCGTCGTCCAGCGGACAATCAGGGGCTTGACCTTCGTGGCAGCCGCCGATCTCGCTTCCTCCGACAAGAAGGCGCGAACCGGCTTCCTGCTGAGCGTAACCGACGGCGCCGGCGCCGTTCGCACCCTTCAAACGCACGCCCTTACCAGCGACCCTCTAGCCATCGCTGGAGCGGTTGCCCACCAGAAGACGGACGGCACGACGGCGATCGCGTTATTTCAAAGGGTGGGCATATACGATCAGAGAATACACGCGGAAACGCTCACGATCACATTGTCGGATCCCAGCAACGGCACGCTCGAGAATCTGTCCGGCGGCCACTACAACGCGACAACGGGTGTGTACGTGCTCCAGGGAAACAGGGGCCAGCTGACCAGACAGATAAAAAAATCTGGAATTTGTCCCCACGAAATCGTCGAGTTCGGGCATCGAGACCGAGTTCACGATCACCGTGGGAAATTCCACCGGAGCGACGGCCACCGATTCGACCACGACGGTCATCGCCAAGGATCCGGCGGCAGGTGTAACGGCAAAGACCGGCGTGGCGCTGTTCAGACAATATACCGCCCTCGGCCTGCATGGCGCGCACGACCATGCGTCGGTTCTATCGTCCCGCCACGATCTGCCGGCCCATCCGCTTTCCGAGATAACCGGCAGCCATAAGTAAGCCGGCCTGCTACCTGAAACTGGGTAGGATTACTTAAAGCCCTACCCAGTATTCATAAACTTTCAGAAGATAAATCCCCGGATTCAAGACTCCTGAACTGCCTCGGCATTAGAGGTCCAGGGCCGATCCGCCGCGCCAATGCGCCGGACGGCACCGCAGGCCATTCGCCTAGGAGTCTACGATCATGAGCAAACCCAGCGCGGCGGGGGTCAAGGATACATCCCTCGCACTTCTGAAACCGGAGCAGGCCCGCGAAAACCTGCATCTGCTGCTTCTCGCCAACCCCAATTATTTCGCCAATCTAAAGAACAGCAAGCTGAAGCCGATCCTGAAGATCGTCGGCGACACGGCCTATGAGAGGCTGGGCTGCGTCGGCTATTCGGCGGCGCTGAAGCGGCTGGAGGCCGTGGTGTCGATCAACCAGGTGTCCGGCTATGCCGGCGGGCTGTGCACGAACGGCTCGCAGGAATATGTCCGCTTCTACCTGTCGTTCGACAATGGCGCGACCTGGCAGGACCAGGGTTCGGCCAGCTTCACCGTGCATGACCTGCCGGGCGCCAAGCCGCTGGAATACAGCGTCGCCCTGCCGGTCACGATCCCGGAATATCTCTGCTTCTTCGAGAACCTGCCCAAGGTGCGGGCGATCCTGTCCTGGAACTACGATCCGCCGGCAAACACGCCGGGCTTCGCACCGGTCTGGGGCAATATCGCCGAGGCGACGATCCAAATCCCCGGGACGCATTTCATCATCTTCAAGGACCTGTTGGCCGAGGCGAAGCTGAAGCTGCCGGAAACCTTGAGCGCGATGGTGGATGTCGGCCAGACGATCGCCACCAACCCGCCCAAGACGCCGACCCTGCGTGAGCTGGCCGCCGCCTATCGCGGCAAGCCGGTCATGCCGCACCGGCTGTTCTATCCCGAGATTGCCAAGCTGGGCGCACAGGACCAGCTGGAGGCCAAGCAGCCGATCGCCGATCTGGGCATCGACCTGGCGAGCATCATCGGAGAGATACTGGCGACCAACGGCGATACGACGTTCGAGCAGCTGGGCTGCGTCGGCCTGGACCCGAACCGCGGCGCGCTGGCCGGCGTGGTCAAGGTGAAGGCGCCCTATGGCTTCAACGGCGGCCCATGCACCACGGGCAGCACCGAATATGTCGCCTTCTGGGTCGATTGGGGATCGGGCTTCGACTATGTCGGCACCGCGACCATCAATACCCACGACATCGCCGGCATCCCGGCCGACGGTCTGGAATATGCCGTGGGGCTGCCGGTCAACCTCGCCGGCCACACGCAGCCTTGCCAGAAGGGGCCGAAGACCGCGACGGTTCGGGCGATCCTGTCCTGGGGGTCACCGCCTCCGCCAACCAACCCGAACTATGTCCCGGTATGGGGCAATCGGGTGGATGCGCTGGTCCAGATCCCGCCGGGCGAGGTCTTCGTTCCCGGCA
>DATBAZ010000005.1:0-7277 GCA_036271255.1 Alphaproteobacteria bacterium | reverse complement strand
ACAGCACGCCGGCGGCGTAGAGGTCGCCGGCGCCGGTGGTGTCGACCACCTGGGTGACCGGGGCGGCCGCGATCCGGTGGACCTGGCCGCCGGACGCGATCACCGAGCCGTGCGGCCCGTGGGTGACGCAGACGACAGGGCACTTGGCCGCCAACGCCTTGACCGAAGCGTCGAAGTCCTTCTCGCCCGTCAGCTCGGCCGCCTCGCCCTCGTTGGCGAACAGTATGTCGACATGGCCGACGAGCTGGGTGAATTCCGCATGATGGCGGGAGACGCAGAACGTGTCCGACAGGGTCAGCGCCACCTTTCGGCCGGCGTCGTGGGCGATCTTGGCGGCGGCGAAGAAGGCGGCCTTGGCGTCCGGCCGGTCGAACAGATAGCCCTCGAGATAGGTGATCTGCGCCGACCCGATCAGGCCGGCGTCGAGGTCCGACTGGTCGAGGTATGAGCTGGCGCCCAGATAGGTGTTCATCGAGCGCTGCGCGTCAGGCGTGATCAGGATCAGGCAGCGCGCGGTCGGCTCGCCCTTGGTGAACGGCCTGGAGTGGAAGTCGACGCCGATGGCGCGGATGTCATGGGCAAAGACCTCGCCCAGCTGGTCGCTGGAGACCTTGCCGATATAGGCGCATTTGCCGCCCAGCGAGGCGATCCCCGCCATGGTGTTGGCGGCCGAACCGCCCGACGCCTCTATGCCGGCGGGCATGGCGGCGTAGAGCTGCTCCGCCCGGGCCGTGTCGATCAAGGTCATGGCGCCCTTGGTGATCCCCTGGGCCGCCAGAAAGGCGTCGTCGGTCTCGGCCAGCACGTCGACGATCGCGTTGCCGACTCCCAGGACATCCAGTGTTGCTTGGGCGGGTTTGGCGGCGCTGCTCAATGTTTTGCTCCTAGGGACTCACGGGACACGAGGGTGGCGCGGCGCATGCGGCGCTGCAGCCAGAAGACGCCGAACAGATCGACGATGCCGACCCACAGGCGGTTGTTGATGCCGTATTTGGAGACGCCCGCCGTGCGCGGCCGGTGATTGACCGGCTGCAGCCCGACGACGAACCCCTCCCGCCGCATCAGCGCCGGCAGGAAGCGGTGGATATGATCGAAATAGGGCAGACGCAGGAACGCCTCGCGGGAGAAGACCTTGAGCCCGCAGCCGGTGTCCGGCGTATCGTCGCCCAGCATGGACGACCGCACCTTGTTGGCGATGCGCGAAGACCAGCGCTTCACCGTGCTGTCCTTCCGCTTCAGCCGCTGGCCGGCGATCATGCCCAAGGTCGCGGTCGAGGCCGGGTTGAGGAAGGCGGCGACCAGGCGCGGCACGTCGGCCGGGTCGTTCTGGCCGTCGCCGTCCAGGGTCGCGATCACCCGGCCGCGCGCGCCGATGACGCCGGAGCGCAGCGCCCCGCTCTGGCCGCAGCTGGTGGCGTGGTAGAGCACCCGAAGCTCGGGCACGGTCCTGGCCGCCTCGTCCAGCCGCTCGCGCGTCGCGTCGGTGCTGCCGTCATCGATATAGAGGATCTCGTAAGCCGGCCCGTCTTTCAGCGCGGCGCGGATTTCCCCGATCAAAGGCAGTATATTGTCAGCCTCGTTCTTAACCGGCACGATGACCGTCAGCACGACTGCGTCAGCATCGCGCCCCGGTTGATTGGTCAGGGGCTGATTAGGTTGAATATCGGTCAATCTGAGGCGATCGCGTGTGTTAGAGTCGGCCGACAATCTAGGCGAACCAACTCATAGGCTCCAGACCCCCATGACAGAAAGCAGAAACAACGCCGGCCGCGTCGGCTTCCTGGCCCCCTCCGGCGGGCTGTTCATCGCCTTCGCCGGCATCAGCGGCGTAACCGCCACGAGCATGGCCGCGTTCGCCAGTCACGGGCTGGACCCCGCGACCCACGCCCATCAGATCGAACTGATCCGGTCCGGCGTGCAGATGGATTACGTTCATCTGCTGGCCATGCTGGGCGTGGCGGCGCTGGCTGCGATGGGCCGGCTGCAAAGGACCTGGGCGGTCGCCGCGCAATGGCTGTTCCTGGCGGGCGGCATGCTGTTCGCCGGCAATCTCTATCTGCTGGGGCTCGGCGCACCTTCATGGGTAGGCGGCACCGTGCCGGTCGGCGGGATAGCTTACATACTGGGCTGGGTGGCGCTGACCGTGGCGGCGTTGCTGAAGTATCGGCGCTGAGGCGGAACGCCAAGCATTTCCTGTTGTTAATGTTGGCTGCCGCCTAGGAGAAAAGAATGTCTGCAACGGACGAGACCAACGGCAACCAGCCGAGCGAGGCCGACACCATCGCGGTCGCCGCCCTGCGCCTGGCTGGCGAGCGCGGCTGGCGCGGCCTGACCCTGGGCGACATCGCGCTGGAGGCCGGCGTAACCCTGTCGGCGCTGGCCCGCTGCTATGGCTCCAAGCAGGAAATATTGGACGGGTTCGAGCGGTTCATCGACCGCCGCATGCTGGCCGGCGCCATCGCCGGCGACGTCGACGACAAGCCGCGCGACCGTTTGTTCGACATCATCATGGAGCGGTTCGATGCGCTGCTGCCCTATCGTGACGGCGTGCGGCGCATCGGCAAGGAGCTGCTCTTCGACCCGCTGACCGGCCTCACCCTGGCCGCCGCGGCGCCCCGGACGCTCGGCTGGATGTTCACCGGCGCGCGCATCGCCGCCGACGGCCCGGCCATGCCGTTCAAGCTGGCGGTGCTGGGCGGCGTCTATCTCGCCACCTTCCGGGTCTGGCTGGACGAGGAGAGCCAGGACCTGAGCAAGACCATGGCGACCCTGGACAAGCAGCTCGACCGGGCGATGTCGCTGATCGGCGGCTCGTTCGGCAGCAGCCGCCCGTCCGAGCCGGTGCCGTCCGAAGGCCCGCCCGATGTCGCCGAGCCGGAACCCGTGCCCCCGGCTGCCGCAAAACCAGCTGCCGCGAAGCCGGCGGCGAAGAAGCCCGCGGCCAAGAAGACGGGGGCGCCAAAGAAGAAGCCGGCGGTGACGGACACGACAGGCCCGCATTGACTTTCGCGGGCTAGAGGGGCATATACCTGTCATCTTTGTTGCACTGCAACATAAACCGGAGGAAACACCAATGGCAGGCCCGACCAATCCGTTCCTCGAGAACGACTTCACCAAGCTCTTTTCCGAGTTCAAGGTCCCCGGCTTCGACATGCAGTCGCTGGTCGCCACGCAGCGCCGCAATATCGAGGCGGTGAGCCACGCCAACCAGCTCGCGGTCGAAGGCGTGCAGGCCGTGATGCGCCGCCAGAGCGAGATCCTGCGCCAGATGGTCGAGGAAAGCACCAGTTCCCTCAAGGACTTGATGGCCCACGGTGCGCCCGAGGCCAAGATCGCCCAGCAGACCGATCTGGTGAAGGCCGCCTTCGAGAAGGCGCTCGCCAACCTGCGCGAACTGACCGAGATGGTGGCCAAGTCCAACACCGAGGCGGCCGATGTGCTGACCAAGCGGATCGGCGAGAGCCTGACCGAGCTGAAGACTTCGCTGCAGCGCACAAAATAACCTGGATAGTCCGGGGCCGATCATCCGGCACCTCCTCGCCTCCCCTTCGAAGGGGGAGGCGAATTCATGAATTCGCCTTCAACCTGACCTCCGGCGCCGGGTCGGCCCGGAAGGCGGAGGGCAGCACGCCCGTCCAATCCTGGAAAGCCCGCCGGAAGCTGCGGGCATCGACGAAGCCGAGCCGCGCCGCGATCCCGGCCATCGTCAGCGTGCCATGACGCAGCAGCTGCTTGGCGATGTCGCGCTGGCATTCCGATTTCAGTTTCAGAAACGTCGTGTTCTCGCGCCGCAGCCGCCGCGACATGGTCGAGACGCTGATCCCGAGCAGATCGGCGGCCGCAATGCTGTCCGGCAGGACCCCGCCGCGCTCCGCCCTGTCCAGCAACATGGATCGCAATTCAGCGGCGAGCGTCGTTCCCAGGCGAAAGCAGAACAGCGGATCGTAGGCGATATGGTCGATCCGGCCCGCCAGATCCTCCGGCGACCGGACCACCCTACGCCCGAGATCGGCAGCGTCAAAGGCCAGGTAGTTCGCCGCTTCGCCATAACGGATCGGCGCCCCGAAAATCTCCAGGCACGGGTCGGCGGCACGCGGCCGCACGGTGGTGAGGCCAATGCGGGACATCGCGATACGCGAGCCGGTGAGCCAGGAAAAGACGTTGTGGAAGAACACCATGGCGGCGGCGATCAGGGCCGCGGGCGGGCGGGGAACGGAAGGGTTCAGGTCGATGGTGAAGCGCGCGACGTCCGCCCCCCTTTCGACCGAGAGGGCCAGCGTATAGCCCCGCTCCTCGATCATCGCGTTGAACTGGACGGCGCGCAGGCAGGCCTCCCTGAGGTCGCCGGCCGCGACCATGAAATCGAAGATCAGCTCGAACGCCTTGCGCCGGGCATCGCTCTTGGCCCGCGGCCGGCAGATCGCCTGCTCCAGGAGGCAGGTGCACATGCCGTAGGCGTGGACGAAATCCTCCCGGTCGATCTCCCCGTCGCCGTCGAGCAGCGGCGCTGCCGGCAGCGGGCCGCCGGGGCACTGCAGCGCCTCCTCGGGCGAGACGCCATGCAGCGGCAATTCCCGCAGCAGGGGCCGCAAGTACCTGGCCGGAACGGTGACGCGCCTTCCCGAGGCCATCGGCGATTTCCTGGACATGCGAAAGTCTCTGCCGAAGGTTAAATCCACCCGCCCGCGTTGAAAAGGATGGTTTTTACCGGGTTATTCCGGATAATTACGCGGAGTGCGGCGAATGAACCCCGGTCGATGTTCCATATCCTGCAGTGCGGCCTCGCCGATTACCATTCGCATTATTACACGGAGACGCTCGCCGAGATCGCCGCTTGCCGGGATCTGAATATCGATCTGAAACTCTATGCGAATCAAGCGGCCCCTCGGCCGATTTTGGCCGAAACGGGTGCGGCGCCGCTCTTCCGGGACGTGCCCGACGCCTTGTTTCGAGTCGATCCGACGATAAACCATCTCGCCGACTTCATCATGGCGGGGGAGCGCTTCGCCGCAGATTGCGCCGGCCTCTCGGCGGCGGGCGTGGACCGAGGCGATATCGTGTTCGTCCCCCATGCCAGGATCCGGCATCTGCACGGTCTGGCGAGATGGCTGGGCACCTTGCCGCCGGATGGCCGGCCGATCGTCGCGCTGCGTTTCGATGACCCGGACGAGAGCTGGATCGACGCGGCTTCGCCAGGCAGATTCACGGACGGGCACGCCTTTACGCGTTTTGCGATAACGGAACTGCTCATGCTGGTTCCCGCGCACCGGCTTCTCCTGTTCGCCACGACGACAGTGCTCGCACGGATCGTGGCCACGCTCACCAGGCGCCCTTGCGCCAGGATACCCCTCGCCAAATTCTACCCCCGGATGGACGAGATGGCGGCAATGCGCACTCCATCCCGCGACGGCCGGCCTCATATATGCGTCGCCGGAGAATTCCGTGAGGAAAAGGGCGCCAAGCTTATGCCCGACATCGTGACGCGATTTGCACGGCGCTTTCCCCACACCACCCTATCGTTGCAGGTGAACCGGGAATCGCAGGCGCAAGCCGTGCGGCAGATCCTCGATGAGCGCGGCGCCGCGGTCGAGCTGAACGTGCAGATCGGGGAATGCAGCAGGCACGATCACTATGCCCGCATGCTGGCTGCGGATATCGTCCTGATGCCCTATCTGCAGAGCCGCTACATAGCCCGCGCTTCGGGCATTTTTGCCGAAGCCGTCGCCTGCGGCTTGCCCGTGGTTGTGCCCAGGCTGACCTGGATGGCCGAACAGCTGGCGTTGGGCCGCGCCGCGGGAACCAGTTTCGCCGCCTTCACCGCGGAGTCGGTCGTGGACGCGCTGATTGCCGCAACCGAGACCCTCGCGGACTTAACGGTCCAGGCGCGCACCCGGCAGGCTGCGTGGCACGCCCAGGAAAATGTGTCGGAAGCGATCGGCCTGTTGATGAAAGCGGCATCGAGCTGACTGGAAATGTCCCCCTGCGCGCGGATTACCGCTCTATAGAAGCAGGGCGATGAGCGGTAGCCTTCCGGCAATGGTTTAGGGAGGCAGGCGATGGACGGGATCGGCGAACGGCATAATCCGGCAATCTGCACGGCAAGGGCGCTCGGCATGCCGCCGCTCGACTTCAAGGCGATGCACGAGATCATCCTGCCGCAGCGCCTGCGCCGCGGGGTCAGCGACCTGATCGCCTGGGATGTGAAGGGCGCGCCGCCGATCGCGCTGAAGATCCCCGACGGGACCGCCTTCTCTTACGTCTGCGACCATGGCCGGGTGCGGATCGTGCCCGGTGTCGTGCCCGACGCGCCACTGGTGATCGAGATGCCGGCCGACAGCTGGACCGATTATTACTATGAGCTGCGCTCGCGCTTCGGCCTGCTCTATTCCCAGGTCGTCCGCTTCGAGCGCGGCGGCTTCGCCATGTGGGACGCGTGGGAGCCTGCGCTGCGCTGCCTCTATAGCGGCACGCCGATCTACGATCCCTACAATCTGGACCTGCGCGACCGCGACGGCTCGACGCTCGACATCCGCAAATCCTTCGACCGCGACGACGATCCGGACGCGATCTCCCATTTCCTGCGCACGGCGGGGTACGCCCATGTGCGCGGCATCTTCGCGAAGGACGAGATCGACCGGATGTCCGACGAGGTCGACCGCCTGCGCGACCAAGCGACCGAAGGCACCCGCTTCTCGCGCTGGGCCGCCGACCCGCGGGGGAACAAGAAGGTGTGGGACCTGCAATATATGGCCCTGCAGTCCGAGATGATGCGCGACCTCGACACAAATCCGATGGTCACCTGGCTGACCGGGCTGGCGCATGAGCATGTCGTGCCGTCGGTGGATCGTGACAACGGCACCCACGCGATCCTGCGCGAATTCACCGAGACCACCGATGTCGGCTCCAACTATCAGCTGGACTGGCATCGCGACTGCGGCACCGGCGGCTGCCCCATCACCTGCCCGCGCGTGCATGTCGGCATCCAGCTGGACGCCGCGACACCGGACAGCTCCCAGCTGTTCTTCCTGGCCGGCACGGCGGGCACCTTGGCCCATGACCGCTTCACCGAGGAGGAATGGGAGGGCAAGCCGATCGTCGCCTTCGAAACCGAGCCCGGCGATGTCACCGTCCATCTGGGCTGCATGCTGCACGCCGCCCCCAAGGTGACCGGCAAGAACCGCCGCCGCACGATCTACACACGCTGGGTGAACCCCAACGGCCGGAAGGTCCTGGGCCATCTGGGCTCGGTGGATCAGATGATCCCGAATATCGAGGAG
>DATBAZ010000004.1:0-12949 GCA_036271255.1 Alphaproteobacteria bacterium | reverse complement strand
AATCTTTTCGCGTTGTGAATCCGGAATGCCCACGCCCGTATCCCAAACCTCAACGCGATAGCCGCCGCCACGCCGGCGCAGCCCCACCAGCACGCCGCCGGTCTCGGTATATTTGATCGCGTTGCCGACCAGATTGCCGATGATCGTGCCCAGGAGCTTCTCATCGGTCTCGATCACCGCATCCGACTTGGCGACCTTGAGCTCGAGCCCCTTGCTGCGGGCGCGCAGACCCCAATTAGCCTGGATGCTGTCGAATACACGCTGGACCGGGACCTTCGCGATCCTGACGTTTTCCTGATCCAGCCGCGAGGCCTGGGCCAGCGCGTCGAGTTCACCCGACAACGTGTCGATTGCCGTCCTGGCATAGGCGAGGGTCTGCGTGTCCTCGTCGCCCGTCAGCTCGGGTTCCAGCAAGCTCAGGCACATATTGATGACGTTGACCGGCTGCTTCAGGTCGTGGCCCATCACCGCCATCAGGCGGCTGCGATAGCGGCTGGTACGCTCCGACTCCTGCAAGGCCTTGCGCAGCTCCATCTGCGCCATCGCCTGGCGGGCCAACGCCTCCAGCGCCGCCTTCTGGTCGTCGCTCAGCTTGCGCGGCGTGCGGTCGAGCACGCACAGCGTTCCCAGCGCGTGACCGTCCGGCGTCTGCAACGGCGCGCCGGCATAGAAGCGCAGATGCGGCGCGCCGGTGACGAGGGCATTGTCGTGGAAGCGTATGTCGCTATGCGCATCCGGCACCTCGAACACCTTGTCCTGCAAGATGGCATGGGCGCAGAAGGCAAGCTCACGCGCGGTTTCCGGCGCATCAAGCCCGACGGCCGACTTGAACCATTGCCGGTCCTCATCGATGAGGCTGACCAGCGCCATCGGCGTGCCGCAGATCTGGGAGGCGATCCGCGTCAGATCGTCGAAAGCGTCTTCGCGTTTGGTATCGAGGATTCTGTAGCCGCGCAGCGTATCGAGCCGCTGCGCTTCGTTGTGCGGTTTCGGCGCGGCAATGGCCATGTCTCGATGATACCCTATGCTCGGTTCAAAGGATGCTGTTCAAGCTCTATTCGGTCCGCTCGCACTATAATGCGCCACACCGTATCAAAACACGAAAGAATGATATTCCATTTTTAGTTCCCGGGATTTGGGCTCGACTGCCTGCCGCAGCACCGCATCTCAAATCTGAGACCTTTGATTAAAATACCATGCTTCTGTATTGCGGATACTATAGCCCGACGTTCAAATCCCGGCGGTGATCTCCATCACCGTGTCAGGACCGCACTCCGCCACCAATCTCAGGAGATCGGACTGGGCCACCGCCACACAGCCCTCGGTCGGGCCGTAATCCTCCCTGGCGCAATGCAGGAAGATCGCGCTGCCCAGCCCCGGCACGGGAGGGTCGTCGTTATAGCCCAGGGGCACGATCAGGTCGTAGAGGCCGTCCTCCCGCCAGAGCCGCTCGTGGCTGTAGGGATGGGGCAGCGGCACAGACTGATTGTAGAGCATGTCGCGCGGATCGTCCGACCAGCCGTCGCTGGGATGGATCGCCGCGACCGTGAGGCCGGTGCGCGGCGCCGGCAGCCGGTCGGGGCGGTAGAGCAGGCAGCGCAGCCGATATGTGCCGACCGGCGTCGCCCCATCCCCTTCCCGCTTGGCCCAGGCGAAGCCGCCTTTGCCGATCGCCGCCCGCACACGGGAACCAGGCCAGGTGAGATAGCCGCCGGAGACCAGTATCCGCGCAATCATCTGACCGCCGCCGTTATCGCGCCGCCGTCATCACCGCGCTGCCGTCAGGGGCAGGGCGGTGGTGTGCTTCACCTGGCTGAGCGCGATATGGGAGTGCACCTCCTGAACGGAGGGCATCTGCAGCAAGGTCTCGCGCAGGAAGCGCTCATAGGCCTCGATGTCGCGGGCGACGATTCGGAGCAGGAAGTCCATCTCGCCGCTCATCGTATAACACTCGACAACTTCCGGGCACTGTGAAATCGCCTCCTCGAACTCGTTCAAGGAGCGGCGGCCATGGGCCGACAGCTTGATATTGGCAAAGACGGTGACTTCGATCCCCAGCGCCTTGGGATCGAGCAGCGCGACACGGGAACGGATGATCCCGGCCTGCTCCAACAGGTTGATCCGGCGCCAGCAGGTCGATTGCGACAGCCCTACCTGCTCGGCCAGGTCGGCCACCGCGACGGTTGAGTCGCGCTGCAGCCGGTCCAATATCTTTTTATCGAATTCATCGAGAGCCATGGATCGATTATCCATGATTCGGCGTTTTGGTCGAAGGAAAATCCAACATAGTCAGTACGACTGACCCATTTTGACAGGAAACTTCAACCCGTCCGTCTTATATGTTGATGGGTAACCCTGTGGGAGGATTCCATGGCGCTGCGCGATGTCGCCCTCGACGATAAATATACCGCCGCTTCCGGCCGTCTGGTGATGACCGGCACGCAGGCGCTGGTCCGCCTGCCGCTGCTCCAGAAGGCGCGCGACCGCGCGGCGGGCCTCAATACCGCGGGCTTCATCTCGGGCTATCGCGGTTCGCCGCTGGGCGGCTACGACCAGCAGCTATGGAACGCCAAGAAATTCCTGGAGGCGGAGAACATCGTCTTCAAGCCGGGCCTGAACGAAGACCTGGCGGCGACCGCGGTATGGGGCAGCCAGCAGGCCGGCCTGCATGGCGACGCCAAATATGACGGCGTATTCGGCCTGTGGTACGGCAAGGCCCCCGGCGTCGACCGCTCGGGCGATGCCTTCCGCCATGCCAATTCAGACGGCACGATGAAGAACGGCGGCGTGCTGCTCGTCGCCGGCGACGACCATGCCGCCAAATCCTCCACCCTGGCGGCGCAGAGCGAATTCGCCCTGCTCGACGCCGAGATCCCGGTGCTGAACCCGGCCAGCGTGCAGGAGGTGCTGGAGTTCGGCCTCTATGGCTGGGCGATGTCGCGCTATGCCGGCCTGTGGGTCGGCATGATCGCGCTGGCCGACACGATGGATTCGACCGCGACGGTCGACCTGCGCCCCGGCGAGCCGCATATCGTCATGCCGACCGATTTCGTCATGCCGGACGGCGGGCTGCACATCCGCCTGGGGCTACGGCCGCTGGAGAAGGAACTGCTGCTGCGCGAATTCCGCGTGCCGGCGGCCCTCGCCTTCGCCCGCGCCAACCCGATCGACCATATCATCACCGATCCGCCGAACGCCCGCCTCGGCATCATGACCGCCGGCAAGTCCTATCTCGACGTGCTGCAGGCGCTGCACGATTTGGGCATCGACGACCCGGCCGCGCACGGCATCCGCCTCTACAAGGTCGGCATGACCGCGCCGATCGAGCCCGAGGGCGCCCGCCGCTTCGCCAAGGGGCTGGAGCAGGTCCTCGTCATCGAGGAGAAGCGCGAGCTGATGGAGCGGCAACTGCGCGACGTGCTCTATGGCCTATCCGGCCAGTGGCCGCAGGTCGTCGGCAAGCGCGACCGCGAGAACAAGCCGCTGCTGCCCTCGGTCGGCGACCTGTCGACCGCCGAAATCGCCCGCGCCATCGCCTATTGCCTGCCCGAGGCGGCGACCGACGCGCATATCCAGACGCGCCTTCAGCGCCTGCAATATAATGACGACGTGCTGAAGACGCTGGTCGCCAAGAACGAGCGCGGCCCGTATTTCTGCTCAGGCTGCCCGCACAATTCCTCGACCAAGATTCCCGAGGGCAGCCGCGCCGCCGGCGGCATCGGCTGCCACTATCTCGTCACCTGGATGATGCCGGAGCGTTCGACCGACACCTTCACCCAGATGGGCGCCGAGGGCACGACCTGGATCGGCGAGGCGCCGTTCGTCGATACGCCGCACATCTTCTCCAACCTGGGCGACGGCACCTATTTCCATTCCGGCCTGCTGGCGATCCGCTTCTCGGTCGCGGCCAAGGCCAACATCACCTACAAGCTGCTGTTCAACGACGCCGTGGCGATGACCGGCGGACAGCATGTCGACGGTACGCTGACCGTGCCGATGCTCTCCCGGCAGCTGGCCGACGAGGGCGTCGGCAAGATCGTCGTCGTCACCGACCAGCCGGAGAAATACGGCGCCGGCAGTGGGCTGGCCCACGGCGTGACCGTGGAGCATCGTGACGAGCTGGACCGGGTCCAGCGCGACCTGCGTGAGATCGAGGGCGTGACCGCCATCATCTATGACCAGACCTGCGCCGCGGAGAAGCGCCGCCGCCGCAAGCGCGGCACCTTCCCCGATCCGGACCAGCGCGTGTTCATCAACCAGGCGGTGTGCGAGGGCTGCGGCGATTGCAGCACCCAGTCAAACTGCCGGTCGGTGGAGCCGGTCGAGACCGAGTTCGGTCGCAAGCGCCATATCGATCAGTCGAGCTGCAACAAGGATTTCTCCTGCGTCAACGGCTTCTGCCCCAGCTTCGTGACCGTGCATGGCGCCAAGCCGCGCAAGATGCAGGCCAAGCTGGATCCCACCACAAGGCCGCTGCCGGTCCCGGTCCTGCCGATTCTGGGCGCCGAGCCCTTCAACATCCTGATCGCGGGCGTCGGCGGCACGGGCATCACCTCGCTGGCAGCGATCCTGGGCATGGCCACCCATCTGGACGGCAACGGCTTCTCGTCGCTGGACATGACCGGCCTGGCGCAGAAGGGCGGCGCGGTGCTGTCGCACATGCGCATCAATGACGGCTCCGAGCCGATCAACGGCTCGCGCATCGGCACGGCGATGGCCGACCTGATCCTGGCCGCCGACCCGCTGGTCGCGGTGACCCAGCTGGCGCTCAGGGCCGGCGGCGGCGACCACACGGTGACGGTGCTGAACAATACGGTGAGCCCGACCGCCGAGTTCGTCCATGACCGCGACACCCAGTACGACATGGAAGACAACCGCCGCCTGCTGAAGAACGCCGCCAAGGAGATCGCCGAGTTCGACGCCCACGGCGCCGCGACCCGCCTGCTGGGCGACGCGATGTATGCCAACATGATGATGCTCGGCTTCGCCTGGCAGCGCGGCCTGGTGCCGGTGACGGCCGACGCGATGATGAAGGCGATCGAGCTCAACGGCGCCGCGGTCAATGCCAACAAGAAGGCCTTCGCCTGGGGCCGGCTGGCCGCTGAACAGCCCGATCTGGTCACCGCCGAGGCCGAGCTGAAGCCGCAGGTGGCACCGGTCCAGACCCTGGACGAGCTGATTGCCCGCCGCGTTTCCATCCTGACCGACTACCAGGACGCGGCCTATGCCGAGCGCTATCGCGAGACGGTCGACAAGGTACGCGCAACCGAGGCGGCCAAGACCCCGGGCTTCACCAGCATGGCCGCGGCCGTGGCCCGCAACTACTTCAAGCTGCTCGCCTACAAGGACGAGTACGAGGTGGCGCGCCTCTACACGGACGGCAGCTTCAAGGCCGCCCTGGAAAAGGAGTTCGAAGGCGACCTCAGCCTCGAATTCCACCTCGCCCCGCCGCTGTTCAACAAGCCCGACCCCGTGACCGGCCGCCCGAAAAAGACCAAGTTCGGTCCCTGGACGATGCGCCTGTTCAAGCTGCTGGCCGGCATGAAGCGCCTGCGCGGCACCAGCCTGGACATCTTCGCCCACAGCGAAGACCGGGTTACCGAGCGCCGCCTGATCGCCGAGTACGAAGCCCTGGTGCCGGAGTTGCTGATCGGTCTCACCCCGGCCAACCACGCGCTGGCCGTGGCGTTGGCCTCAGTGCCGGACCAGATTCGCGGCTACGGCCCGGTGAAGGCCCAGAGCGTGGTGACGGCGAAGGCCAAGGAGGCCGAGTTGCTGGCGAAGTTCAGGAGCCCGGCGGAGAAGGCGGCGGCTTAAGGATTTCGTAGGGTGGGTAGAGCGTCAGCGAAACCCACCGGCCAGCGCATCCGACGATGGGTTTCGCTGCCGCTCTACCCATCCTACGAAAGCGCGAGCACCGGAACCGATACCCCCGCCTTCCCGTTGAAAGGACATCCCGCCGCACCCGTCTTGCAGAACTGACAGTCGTCCACTAACTTTACATATGTAAAGCGAATGCAAGCGCTATCGTGCGCGGCGAGCGGACAGGAGACGGTTATGGCTGAGGTTAGCCAGGCGGATTTCGATTATTTCAACGGCAGCATCAAGAAGATCGGCACCGACAGCTCGGTGCTGGTTTCGTCCTCGCCGTATCTGAACAATGCGCGGCTGCGCGACCTGATTGCGCAGGAGTTTCTGCGCCGAAACGGCGCCGACGTGCCCAACACCGCCTTCATCCCCGAGGTCGCGCAGATCCTGCACCAGCTCGAGGATCACGCCACAATCTTCCGCCTGTTCGAGGAGGAGAAGCAGCGCCTGCCCGAATTCAAGGCCTGGCTGGAGCGCCGGCAGCTGGCCGACTTCAAGGCGGAGGAGGTCAAGGACTGCGCCCCCGGCACGTTGGGCGCGGTGATCTATGACTTCCTGGCCAACAGCGGCTACCAGAACGACTTCTTCTTCCAGGGCATGAAGATCGAGACCGACTTCGACTACTACCTGAAGCAGCGGACGCTGACCCACGATATCGAGCACATGATCACCAGCTTCGAGACCGATCATGCCGGCGAGATCGCCCTGCTGGCCGCCAACACCCGCGCCTACTACCAGTATTTCCGTCCCGAGCTGGCGGCCTTCTTCAACCGCGTCGGCACCTATCTGCGCGCCAAGACGATGATGAAGAGCGGCCTGTTCTATCCGGAAAGCCACAAGATCGAGCTCGACGCCGAGGATTTCGGCGCCGTCCAGGGCCGCAACTGGAAGCTGCCGCTGATGATGCTGCCCTATCGCGACCTGGTGAACACCCAGGTGAGCGAAATTCGCGAGACCTACGGCATCACGCCGACCAACCCGCCGGGCCATTGGGCCTGGACGACGGCGGTCAGCCAAGACCCGCGCGAGGGCGAAGCGCCGATGGCGATGGCGGCGGAGTGAGGCAGCGCCTCTTGCTTTAAGGAAAACCCCTCCCGGCCGGGAGGGGTTTTTATTTGTGGCCGATTTCCAAGTCGTCATTCCCGCGAAGGCGGGAATCCAGGAAATGTCCCATGGCGCCAGTGAGAGTCATGTCGCCCCGGACGCGGCTCTAGACTGGATTCCCGCCTTCGCGGGAATGACGGTCTAAAGTTGAGAGTCCTAATAGACCCCCTTCGACAGCCCGCCATCGATGGTGATCGCCTGACCGGTGACGTAAGACGCCGCGTCGCTGACCAGGAAGGCGGCCAGATTCCCGAATTCCTCGGGGTCGCCCAACCGGCCCAGCGGCACGTTCGCGGCGATGCGGTCGAAGGCCTGGTCGGCCGGCTGGCCCTTGGCTTCGGCCTGGGCGCGGGCGACCTTGCGCATGCGGTCGGTCAGGATGTAGCCGGGCAGGATCGAGTTCACGGTGATGCCGTGCTGGCCGTATTCGTTGGCGAGGGTGCGCATCACCCCGATCACCGAGGAGCGCAGGCTATTCGACAGCGCCATCAGGTCGGCCGGCTGGCGGGCGACGAAGGAGGTGACGGCGAGCACCCGGCCCCATTTCCGCTCCACCATCCCCGGCAGTACGAGCTGGGACAGATGCACGATGGTCTCGACCAGGCTCTTATAGGCCTCCTGCCACTGCAGCAGGCTCAATGACGCGAAGGTGCCGGTGGGCGGGCCGCCGGTGTTGAGCACGGCGATGTCGATCGGGCCCAGCTGGGCAATCGTCTCGCGCACAAGGCGGACGCGATCCTCGGCCGAATAGAGATCCACGGGCAAGCCGACCGCCGTGCCGCCGGATTTCCCGATCGCCTTGCGGGCCGCGTCCACCGCCTCCGAATCGCGGCCGCAGACGACGACCGCCGCGCCTTCCCGGGCCAGCCGGTCGGCGGTGGCGAAGCCCAGACCGTGGCTCGAGGCGCAGACCAGCGCCACCTTGCCCTTGACCCCCAGATCCATCGCTCACCCTCCCGCTGACCGCTTGTTCCGTTTCATCGGCAATGACATTCTGCGCGCGAACACGGCGTCTAGGTAAATATCGCCAAAACACGGGGAAGGTAACATGCTGAGCTTGGCCGAAGTCCAGTCCATCGCGGAAGAGCTGTACGCGCAGCATGAGCGCAAGGAGATGTTCGTCCCCTTCCCCGACCGCGTGGCGACCATGGACGATGCCTGCCGCATCCAGGATGCCCATGTCGCGCTGCTGACCACCCGCCTCTGCACCACGGTTGCCGGCTATAAGGTGGCGCTGACCTCCAAATCGACCCGCGATTGGCTGAAGATCAACGAGCCCTGCATCGGCCAGGTGCTGGGCAACCGCATCCACCAGTCACCCTATACCGTCCCGCTCTCAGACTATGTCCGTTTCAGCATGGAGACCGAGATCTGCTGCATCATGGACAAGGACATGGCGGGCGCGTGCACGATCGACGACGTGCGCAACAATTTGCGCTCGATCCATACGTCTTACGAACTGGTCGAGGATCGCGGCGCCGACCTGACCCGGCTGGATGCCCATTCGCTGGTGTCGGACAATAGCTGGAACGGCGGCATCGTCATCGGACCGGCGGCGGACAAGACGCTGGATATGGAGAACCGCTCGGGCCGGCTGCGGATCAACGGGCAGATCGTCAAAGAGGGCAATACGCGCGACACGATGGGCGGCAGCCCCTACGCCGTCATGGCCTGGCTGATCGGACATCTGGGCCGCCGGGGCAAGGTACTGAAGGCCGGCATGCCGGTGATCACCGGCAGCATCATCGAAACCCAGTTCCCGGTCGCCGGCGACGTACTGTCGTTCGAGGTGGACGGGATGCCGCCTTGCGAGTTGCGGGTGGCTTAGAGCTACCCTCAACTTCTAATCGTCATGGCCGGGTCAAGCCCGGCCATGACGATCCTTGGTGGAACTAGGACGACGCCCCACCGTCATACACGATCTGCACGCGCCGGTTCTGCGGCTCCCGCACGCCGTCGGCGGTGGGTACCAGCAGGTCGCGCTTGCCCTTGGCCACGATCTCGATCTCGGACGATGCGAGGCCGTCCTTCTCCAGACGCGCCGCGACCGATTCCGCGCGGCGGCGCGACAGACGCATATTGTAGGCGTCGGAGCCCACCGTATCGGTATGGCCGGTGACGGTGAGGCGCGTCACATGCGCCGGGCCGGCATTGGAGGCGGCCTGGTCGACGATCTGGGTCGCCTGGGCTGTCAGGTCGGACTTGTTGAAATCGAAGAACACCAGATAGCTGCGCGGCGCAGCCGGCGCCGGAGCGGCCACCGGCGGCGGGGTGTAGGGCGCGGACGCCGCCGGCACTTCGGACGGGCCGCCGAAATGATAGCGGATCTGGGCGCCGATCATCCGCGGCTCGCCATATTCCAGCGACTGGACGCCGAAGACGTTGTAGAGGCCGAAATTCTTGGTGACGTAAACCTCGTCGGTCACATTGGTCGCGAACATCGCGATGTCGAGCGGCATGTCGTAGACGTTCTTGAGGTCCGCCCTGAGGTTCAGCAGCCCATAGCCGTCGATGATGCCGGTGGTCGAGAAGGTGTTATCGCCCCGGACATGCGACTGATAGGAATAGGTCGCCGACAGGCTGAGATTGCCCCATTCCTCCGGAACCGGAATATCCTGGCGCGCCGTAAAGCTGATCTTGTTCTTCGGCGCGAATGGGAATTCGAGCCCGGCCAGGCTGCCGACCAGCGGATCGATAAAGCTTTGGTATTTGGCGTCGAGCAGGGAATAGGCGAGCGACAGCTCGGTCCCCGCCACCGGCACAACGGTGCCCTGGAATTCGATGCCCTGGATCTCCGCCGACGCCGCGTTTTCGGTCACCGGCGAACTGAGCCCATTGATGAGCTGGGTCACCGAGCGCTGAATGTTGGTATAGTCGTCATGGTACAGGTCCAGATCGGTCCTGAGCTTGACGCCCATCAGGTCCCAGTCGGCTTTGACCCCGATTTCGACGTCGGTCACATATTCCGGCTTGAAACTGGAGAAGGCCGACTGCTTGGGCGTGCTGAGATTGAAGCCGCCGCTTTTATAGCCCCGGCTGCCCTTCACATAGAGCAGCATGGTCGGCGTCATCTGGTAGTCGAGACCGGCGGTCCAGGTCGGGGCGTGGAAGTTGCCAGCCGACGCCAGCAGACAGTTGGGCACGAACAGACCGGCCTTCTCTGCGCAAAGGCCGCCGAAAGCCGGAATGACGACCGCACTGTCGTCCGACCGGTAATCCCAGGTGTAGCGATAGCCGAGCGTGAGCTTGAGCCCATCGAGCGCCGGCAGCACGCCGCCGAAATCGTAGCTCGCCTGGCCGTAGACCGCCTGCGAACGCTGGGTCGATCCTTCCTGGACCTGGATCAGGGTCGGCACGAAGGTCTTCGGCGCAACCTGGATATCCTGGATGACGTCGAATTCGGGAAAGGTCGTGGGCGAGCTGTATTCGAGATAGCCGCCCACCGTCACCTGCAGCCGGTCGTCCAGCGCCTTGCCGCTGAATTGCAGCTCGTCGCTGTATTGCTGGCTGGCGGCGGTCCAGGGCTCGCCCTGTCGCGGGAGAACGTCCTGGATCTGAAATGGTGAACCGTCGAAATCGCTCAGGAAGGCCGAGTTCTTGTCGACCTGATAGGCGGCGATGTTCTTCACTGCGAAGCGGTCGGTCACATCCCAGTGCGAGATGTTGTAGACGCCGTAATCCCATTCTTTGTCGATCGAAAGCGGATCGTTCTCGGTCTCGCGCGGACCGCGCGCATTCTGCTGTGCGAGATACCTCCGCGCGGCCGCGAGACCGATCGTATCCACCAGCGTTCCGCTCGGATTGATCCCGCCCAGCACGACACCAGGGCCGTTCTCGTCGCGATACAGGCTGTTGAAGATGGTGACGTTCTCGAAATCGTCGGACGGGCGCAGCACCAGCGAGCCGCGGAACGCCCAGTAGTTGCGGTTGCTGTAATCCTTGCCGTGGACCGCGCCGGGTCCGACGTCGATCGTATAGCCGTCGCGCATATTGATGTCGGCGGCCAGCCGCAACAGCACCTTGTCGCTGACGATCGGCACGTTCACCGCGGCCTCAAGCTCATGCCAGTTGTAGCTGCCGACGGTGATCTGGCCATAGCCCTCGAAATTGTTGGTCGGTTTGGCCGGGGTGAACAGGATCGCGCCGCCGGTGGTGTTCCGCCCGAACAGCGTGCCCTGCGGCCCGTTCAGCACCTGGACGTTTTCCAGGTCGAAGAACTGGCCGGGCCCGGTGCCGCCCTGGAAGGTGCCGATGCCGGTCTGGCCGTTCACCAGCGGCACTTCCGCGAAATAGACGACGACGCCCGCGCCGGCGCCAAGTGACGCGGTCTGGCCGCGCAGCGAATAGCCACTGCCGAAACCGGCATTGTTGTTCATGATGAGCGACGGCACGAACACAGTCAGATCCTGGGCCGATCCGATGTTCTTCTGCTGGATGTCGGCCGCGGTGAAGGCGGTGATCGCGATCGGCACGCTCTGCAGTTTTTCCTCGCGCCGGCGGGCGGTGACGATGATCTCCTCAAGACCGGTATCGGATGAGGCGGCAGTCTGCGCCTGCGCCACCTGCGTAGGCGTTGCCATGCCAACGGTCAGCGCCAGCGCGGCGGCGGCGCCCAGATATCCAAGCCGATGATGCGTGCGAATTCCAGCCGTGGTCGGCATCGTACCCTCCCCTTGAACGTCTTTCGTGAAGACCCTTTGAAGGGGACTACGTCCGGGTTTGGGGGTGCCTCAGTAAAAACTTAGGGCGCGAACCGGTAGCTGAGCTGGACGCCGAATATCCGCGGCTCGCCGTAATCGGCGGCGGCGACGCCGAAGATATTGTAAAGGGCGGAAACGCGGGTGCGATAAACCGTGTCGCCGGCGTTCGTGACGAACAGCGAGGCATCGAAGCCGCTGCCCATTGCCCGCTTCCAGTCCAGCCGCAGATTGACCAAGCCATAGCCCCCGATCACCCCGGACTGGTCGAAATCCGGCCCGGCATCGACCGAGGATTGCAGCAGATAGGTCGCGGCAAGGCTGAGATCGCCCCGATCCGCCGGGACCGGCAGATGATAGCGGCCGGTCAGGCTGAGCTTGTTCTTCGGCGTGAACGGGAAGCGCAGGCCCGACAGATCGCCCAGCGTCGGCGACGTATATTTGTCGTAGCGCGAGGCGAGATAGGAATAGGCGAAGGACAGCTCGGTCCGCGCCGTCGGCAGGATCGTCCCCTCCAGCTCCACCCCCTCGATCGTCGCGACCGCGGCGTTCTCCGTCACCGGGGATGAGAGGCCGTTGATCAGCACCGAGATCGCCCGCTGGATGTCGGTATAGTCGGTATGAAAGGCGTCGATATCGGTGCGCCCGCGGACTCCGAACAGAGTCCAGTCCGCCTTGAGCCCGATCTCCACGTCGGTGACGAACTCAGGCTGGAAGCTGGAAAACTCAGAATGGTCGGGCGTGTTCAGGTTGAACCCGCCGCTCTTGTAGCCGCGCCGCCCGGTTGCGTAGAGCAAGGTCCGGGGATCGAGCTGATAGTCCAGCCCGAACGTCCAGGTCGGTGCGTGGAACCGGCCTGACGAGGCAAGTGCGCAATCCGGCACGAAGAAGCCGGGGCGCTCGCCGCATTTGCCCCGCGCGCTGGCGATATAGATGTCGTTCTGGTCCGACCGGTAATCCCAGGTGTAGCGGAAGCCCGCCGTGAGCTTGAGCCCGTCGAGCGGTGCCCACAAATTGCCGAGATCGTAGCTCGCCTGGCCATAGAGCGCCTCGGTGCGCTGGGTTGTGCTGCCGCGGACGACGATGAGACTGGGCTGGTAGACGCCACCCGTCTCGATCGGGCTCATGACATCGTATTCCGGCATGCCGTCGGGCTTGCCGTATTCGAGATAGAGGCCGGCAGTCCATTCCAGGCGACTGCCAAGCGCCTTGCCTGTCGCCTGCAGCTCCTCGCTATATTGCTCACCACTGCCCTCCCAGCGGTTGGGGATGCTGAGGTC
>DATBAZ010000003.1:0-2607 GCA_036271255.1 Alphaproteobacteria bacterium | reverse complement strand
ACGTTCCGCGACGGCATGCGGCATTACATGGCCGCCCACGCCTATTCCAACAGCACCACCGCCGACCTGTGGGCGGCGCTGGAGGCGGCGTCGGGCAAGCCGGTGAAGCAGATCGCCGCCGGCTTCACCGAGCAGCCCGGTATCCCGCTGGTCGACGTCAAGGTGGCCTGCCAGGGCGGCCAGACCGTCGCCACCCTGACCCAGGGCCGCTTCACCATCAATGACCCCAAGGCCGCGAAGCTGACCTGGCAGGTGCCGGTTTCGATCGGGCTGGTGGGCGACGCCCCGCAGTCCCTGCTGTTGAGCGCGAAGGCCGAGACGATCAAGTTTGCCGGCTGCGGCAAGCCGGTGAAGGCCAATATGGGCGATGTCGGCTATTACCGCGTCGCCTATGACGCCGCGAACCTGAAAGCGCTCTCCGACGGCTACAAGCAAATGACGGCGGCCGACAGGGTGAACCTGCTCGGCGACGTCTGGGCGATGGTCGAGGCAGGACGCGAGACGCCGGACAAATTCCTGGAGCTGACCAAGCAGCTGACCGGCGAAACCGAGCTGGTGGTGTGGACCCAGGTGCTGGGCTCGCTGCGCGACATCGACGACCTGGAGCGCGGCGCGCCCGACAGGCCAGCCTTCCGCGCCTATGCCCGCACACTGTTGAACCCGGTGCTGGCCCGCGTGGGGTGGGACCCGCGGCCGGACGACACGCCGGACGTGGTGCTGCTGCGCTCCAGCCTGATCCGCACGCTGGGCCGGTTCGAGGACCCGGCCGTGATCGCGGAGGCGCGCAAGCGCTTCACCGCCTTCGTTGCCGACCAGTCGACCCTGTCGCCCAGCCTGCAGGACGCGGTGCTGAGCGCCGTCGGCTATACAGCCGACAAGACCATTTACGACCAGCTGCGCGAGCTGGGCCGCAAGGCCACCAGCACCGAGACCCTGCTGCGCTATTACTATGCGCTGGGCGGGGCGCACGACCCGAAACTGATCGAAGAAACGGTCGGCATCACCGAGACCGACGAAATCACCGCCGGCCGGGTCAATCGCTTCATCGCCGGCGTGGCCGCCTCCAGCGATAATCCCGAGCTGGTGTGGAAGCTGTTCCTCGCCAAGCGCAAAGCGGTGCTGAAGAAGCTGACCCCGATGCAGGCCGCCGGCACGCTGCCCGCCATCGCCGGCGCCTCTTCCGACCCGGCAATCGCCAAGGAACTTGAAGCGCTGCCGGAATCCAACATCTCCTCGGGAGCCAAGCACGACGCCGACAACGCGGTCGAGGACATCGGCTTCAAATCCGGCTTCAAGGCCCGCCTGGTGCCGGCCGTATCCAATTGGCTGAAGGGCCAGGCGACGAATTGAGGCTGACTGTAAATGACAACTGAAGTCTCGGGCACGGTCCCGGCGAGAGCCGGCGAACCTGCCACCT
Source organism: Alphaproteobacteria bacterium (assembly GCA_036271255.1). Classification (GTDB taxonomy): domain Bacteria; phylum Pseudomonadota; class Alphaproteobacteria; order BOG-932; family Roseiterribacteraceae; genus BOG-932. Next base: position 1,190 of record DATBAZ010000003.1, on the reverse strand, counting down.
TCCTCGGCCATCCGCGCGGCCTGTTCTATCTGTTCTCGACCGAGCTGTGGGAGCGTTATGCCTATTACGGCATGATCTCGCTGCTGACCATCTACATGGTCGACTATCTGTTCCAGCCAGGACATGTCGAGCACGTGCTGGGCTATTACCGGCTGAAATCGACGGTCGAATCTGTATTCGGTCCGCTGACAACTCAGGGGTTCGCCTCCCAGGTCTACGGCATTTACGGTTTCCTGGTCTATTTCGCGCCGCTGTTGGGCGGTATCGTCGCCGACCAGCTGCTGGGGCAGCGCAAGGCCGTGCTGGTAGGCGCCGTCCTGCTATCGCTCGGCTATTTCATGATGAGCGTCGAGGCGCTGTTCTTCTTCTCCATCCCGATGGTGTTTCTCGGCAACGGCCTGTTCAAGCCCAATATCTCGACCCAGGTCGGCAACCTTTATGTTCATGGCGACCCGCGCCATGACCGGGCCTTCTCGATCTTCTATGTCGGTATCAATATCGGCGGCGTGCTGGGGCCGTTCATCTGCGGCTCGCTGGGCGAGGACGTGGCCTGGGTTTACGGCTTCATCGCCGCCGGCGTCGGCATCGCCGGCGGGGCGCTGATCTATCTTCGCGGCCTGCGTTACCTGCCGCTGGATGCGCTGAGCCGCAAGCGCGCCGAGAATACCGCGCACGAGCGCTTCACCAGCATGGAATGGAAGCGGGTGGGTGCGCTGCTGCTGCTCTCGCTGCTCAATGCGTTCTTCTGGGGCGTCTGGTACCTGCAGTTCAACATCATGACCCTGTGGGCCGACAAGAACACCGAACGCCATATCGGCGACTTCACCGTCCCGGTGACTTGGTTTCAGGCGATCAACGGCATCTTCATCTTCGCCCTGACCCCGGTGGTCACCACAATCTGGGCACGCCAGGCAGCACGCGGGCGCGAGCCCAATTCGGCGGCCAAGATGGGGATCGGCGGTATATTGCTCGGCCTCTCGTTCCTGTTCATGCTGGCGCCGGTCGCCAGCCTGGGCGCCGACATGAAGGTCAGCATGCTGTGGCTGGTCGCCTTCTACGCCATCTACACGGCCGGCGAGCTCTATTTCTCACCGATCGGACTGGCGTTGGTGACGAAGGTAGCGCCCAAGCGCATCGTGTCGATGATGATGGGATTTTGGTTGCTGTCCTACGCGCTGGGTAATTTCGCC
>DATBAZ010000002.1:0-5392 GCA_036271255.1 Alphaproteobacteria bacterium | reverse complement strand
GTTCGCGGCGGCTCGCCGTTACTTTAGTTCCACTTCTGCGATTGCCGCTGCTGCGACGGGCGCGTCGATTCGATCGTCACCTTGACTGTATCGGGCTTGCCCTCGCGCAGAACCGACAGTTTCAGCGTGTCGCCGACATGGGCGAAGTCCACCCGCCGATGGAAGTCGGCGACATTGTGAACGGCCTCCCCGTCGACCCCGACGATCAGGTCGCCCGCCTGCAGGCCGGCATTGGCGGCGGCGGAGTTCGCGGCGACCTGTGCGATCAGCGCGCCGTCGCTCTTTTCCAGCCCCAGGCTGGAGGCGATGTCCGGCGTCAGGTCCTGGGTGCGGATGCCGATCAGGCCGCGCTTTACCTCGCCGTTCTTGACCAGGTCGGCCATGATCCGCTTGGCGATATTCGCCGGCACGGCGAAGCCGATGCCGACATTGCCGCCGGATGGTCCCAGGATCGCGGTGTTGATGCCGATCAACTGCCCATGCAGGTCGACCAATGCGCCGCCCGAATTGCCGGGATTGATCGAGGCGTCGGTCTGTATGAAATCCTCATAGCCCTCGATGCCGAGCCCTGAACGGCCGAGCGCGCTGATGATGCCGGAGGTCACGGTCTGGCCCAGCCCGAACGGATTGCCGATCGCCAGGGCATAGTCGCCGACACGGACCTTGTCGCTGTCCGCGAGTTCCACCGCCGTCAGGTTTTCGGCGTCGATCTTCAGAACCGCGATGTCGGTCTCGGGGTCGCGGCCGACCAGCTTGGCCTTGAAGTGGCGCTTATCCTTCAAGGTCACTTCGATGGTCTGCTCCTCGCCCACCGCGACGACATGGTTGTTGGTCAGGATGTAACCCTTGTCGGCATCGACGATGACGCCCGAGCCGGCGGCCTGGATCTGGCGGCGCAGCGGTTGGTTGGGCAGGCGGAAGAATTGACGGAAGAAGGGGTCCGACATCAGCGGATTCTGCACCTCGACGCTGCCGGAGACGGCGATGTTGACGACGCCGAGCACCACCTTGTCGACCACCGGCGCCAGGGTCGGAACATCGCTCAGTATCGGAAGCCCCGCGCCAGCGGGCAACGGCGAGAGCAGGCAGGAAGCCAAGCAAAAGGCGGCCAAACGCGAACGCCGGAACGGGCGCCAGTTGCTCATCATGGTCCTCTCTCACGAAGGCGGCCCGGGAACATCTGCCGACAGGCCACGGTTTGACTGTACGATTAGTTAATCACGGAAGGTTTTAAAATGACCACCACGGTAAATTCAATGCGGGCCCTTGGCTTTGGGCGGACCTTGGCCGTGGGTCTGGCCCTCACCGTCTCGATCGGCGCGTTGGCCGGCTGCGGCAGCGACGCGCCGCCGGTGACGACCACCACCCGGACGACGACGACCGACACGACCATGCCGGTCGCGCCGCCGGCGGCCACGACCACCACGACCGAGCGCACCACAACGAGCAATCCGTAATCGGGTTTTCGTCTCTACGAATGCCGGGCTGGGGAAACCCAGCCCGGCATTTCTATGTCAGGGCCAGAAATCCTCGCCGACGATCGCGAAGGCTGTATTGGGCATGTTCGCCGCGATCGCGGTGGTGATGCCGACCAGGTTGCCGCGCTCGTCGAACAGGCCGCCGCCCGACGAGCCGTACCAGGTCGGCGCGGAGGTCTGGACGACCCTGATTCCCTCCCATTGGCGCAGGCCCGTGATCAGGCCCTGGCCGAAGCTGCGCTCGAGCCCGCTGGGCGTGCCGACGCTGTAGACGGTTTCGCCGACGCGCAGATCCTCGGCATGGCGCACGCCCTGGACCGGGTGCAGCACCATCCCGTCGACCTGCAGGAAGCAGCGGTCTCCGGCCGGATCGCCATAGACCAGCTTGGCGCGGCTGCCGGCGCCGTCCTGCGAGACTTCGATCTGCGGCCGCCCTGCGACGACATGGCAATTGGTCAGCACGATGTGGTCGGTGACCGCCACGGCGCTGCCCTGCGAATGCTCGGTGCGCGACGCCAGCTCGATCGCATGCTCACTCGCCGTCACGACATAGACGGAGTCCTTCACCTTGTCGTTCAGCGACACGGCCGACAGCACCGGCGTGTTGCGCGCAACCGGCATGGCCGGGCGTTCCTGCCGCCATTTCTGCAGGCTGAAGAAGGGCAGGCCGGTGGTCCGCGGCTGCGGCCTGAACAGGCTTTGCGTGCCCGGCGGATTGGCCGCCAGATCCAGCGACATCGAATGGCCGCCTGCCTCGTTGCGCACCGGCAGGCCGGCCGCGGCCAGCCAGGTGCGCTGGCAGGCATAGCGCTCGCCCGGCACCTTCTTCTCGCCGCAAGCCTGCGCAAGCTCGGCCTTCTGCTGTGACGAGGCGACCGACAGGTCGGGCTTGCGTCCCAGCCGCTGGATCGTCGCCATCTGGTTGGTGACGCACAGATTGCGGGTCAGCGAAGTCTGCTCGCCCGCACAATAGGAATCGACGGCCGAACGCTCACCCGGCGAGGCGGAGGACATGTCGCCGGGGACGGCGTAGGCCGTGCCGCATGCCAGGGCGCCGGCGAACAGCGTCGCAATGGAAGACTGTCTATCCAGGATTCTGGATCCAGCCGTTCAGCGTGTCGACGATCGCCTGGGGGGTCATGCTCCGCGCGTCGCTGAGCGCGGTCGGGTTGCCGGCATTCATGACCTTGCCCGTCGCATCCAGCACCACGATCGTCGGCACCGCATGGATATTCTGGCCATAGGTCTTTGCGATATCGAGATTCTTATTCATGCGGCCGACATCGATCGGCACGACGATGAAGTTGCGGGCGATCCAGGGCTGGACCTCGTTCATCGCCAGCACGCCGGAGGTGACACGGCAGTCCGGGCACCAGTTGCCGCCGAAATCGAGCAGCACGTATTTGTGGGTCGCCGCCGCACGGGCGAGTGCCAGCGCCACGTCGGCATGGGCATCGGCGGTCTCGCTGAAGGGCGCCTGCGGCACCGCGGTCAGCGGCTCATGGACCTGCGGCGCGGTATCGGCGGCATAGGCGCCCGCCGTGCCGGCAAAGCAGAGCGCGGCGGCCAGCAAGGCGATGCGGTTCATCTGGATTATGCTCCGGTCTTTCCAACCGGACGAAATTACACCGCCCGACGGTCGGGCGCTAGCTCAGTAGTCGCTCGATCTCACGCTTCAGGTCGCTCGGGCGGTAGGGCTTGGCCAGGATATTTCCGTGCAGGATGCCGGCCTCCGACTTCATCCGCGAGATGGAGGAGCCCCCGGTGGTGTAGAGGATCTTCAGTCGTGGCCGGTGCTGCTTGACCATGTCGGCCAGCATGATTCCGTCGACGCCGGGCATCGCTATATCGGTGAAGACCAGGACGATCGACGGGGTGTCCTCCAGCGTTTTCATCGCCTCCATCGCGTCTGACGCGGCGGTGACGGCATAGCCGAAGGAATGAATGAGATCGAAGACAAACTCCCGCGTCAGCTCGTCATCTTCGACTATCAGGATCTGCGGCGCCGTGGCTTCAGGATTCATGCGACGCCCGGGCTGAGATGCGAATCGGAATGGTACATTGCGGACATATTCGCGCTACTCGTGAATGCCGCCTCGGGCAAAGCTGTGACATCGTCAACGAAGTCGTTCGAATATCTCAACTTTCAACCCAGGACCGGGCTTGCACCGGACTGTAGAAAACCGCGCGTAGGGCTAGCTGATTTGCACGTCAAACGCAAAGCTTTTTCATCAAATTAAAGATAATTTGATCCGCACTGTGTCGGAATCAGCGGCTTGGATCGTCCAGCGCCCTTTCGGCGGCTGTGAGTTGCGGCTCCAGGCGCCCGCTAAGCCACAGCAGATACATGCGGATATCGCCGATCAGCGACCATAGCGGATTGCCGAAGGTGGCCGGCCGGTTGCGCTCGACTGCGAAGTGGCCGGTCCAGGCCATGGCATAGGCGAACACCATGCCGGCGACGAACCAGAGCGGGTTCAGCGTGACGATCGCCGCGATGATGCCGATCGACGCTCCGGTCGATCCGACATAATGCAGCCGGCGGCAGCGCGGATCGCGATGCGCCATCAGATAATGAGGCCAGAACGCCCCGAATGTCCGCGGCTTTTCCGTCATTGGCCAAAGATGGCGGGGCAGGGCGGTTTTGTCCAGGCGACAAGCCTTGGCGTTCCCGACAGTTTGCCTCTAGGCTTCCCCTAAGACCGCGAGTGAGAAAGGCCGGCAGACATGTTTGCAGTGCTTCGAGCCCTGAACCGCGAACAGCGCTCGGCCGTCCTCGCCAGCTTCCTCGGCTGGACGCTGGATGCGTTCGACTTCTTTCTCCTGTCCTTCGTCGTTACCGATATCGCCAAGGAATTCTCGACCGACATCGAGCCGGTCGCCGAAGCGTTCTTCGTCACCCTGGCGATGCGGCCGGTCGGCGCCTTCATCTTCGGCCTGCTTGCCGAGCGGTTCGGGCGCAGGCCCGTTCTGATGTTCGACATACTGTTCTATTCGGTGATGGCGCTGGCGACCGCCTTTTCGACCTCCGTCTGGATGCTGCTGGTCCTGCGCGCCCTGTTCGGGATCGGCATGGGCGGCGAGTGGGGACTGGGCGCGTCGCTGGCGTTGGAAACGGTTCCGGCGAAGGCGCGCGGGCTGGTGTCGGGAATCCTCCAGCAGGGCTATGCCGTGGGCAACATGCTGGCCGCGATCGTCTACTGGACGATCTACCAGTATATCGGCTGGCGCGGCATGTTCGTCGTGGGCATCGCGCCGGCGCTGCTGGTCCTGTATCTGCGGCTCAATGTGAAGGAATCGCCGGTGTGGGAGGCGACCCGCGCAGAGCGGGGGAGCTTCGTCGCCTCGCTCCGGGAATCGGTCCGCGGGCGCTGGCCGCTGTTCCTCTATGTCGTCCTGCTGATGACATGCTTCAATTCGATGAGCCATGCGACGCAGGACCTGTTTCCGACGTTCCTCAAGGTTCAGCATCACCTTGGGCCGCACGCGGTCGGCGCGATCACGGTCGTCGCCAACCTGGGCGCGGTGACCGGCGGTGTCTTGTTCGGTGCGTGGTCGGAGAGGCTGGGCCGCCGGCGCACGATCGTGCTGGCTGCGCTGCTGATCCCGTTCGCCGTGTGGACCTATAGCGTATTCAGCGGGCCCGTCCTCCTTGCCGCCAGCGCCTTTGTGGTGCAGCTGCTGGTCCAGGGCGCGTTCGCCATGGTGCCGGTGCATCTCAACGAATTGTCGCCCGAGGGCGCGCGCGGCACCTTTCCTGGCTTCACTTATCAGCTTGGAAACCTGTTCTCATCGAAGAACCAGCCCCTGCAGGCGGCGTTCGCAGCCCGGCACGGCAACAATTACGGCCTGGCGATAACCCTGCTGGCGATCGCGGCGGCGCTGCTGGTCAGCCTGGTCGCCTGGTTCGGGCC
>DATBAZ010000001.1:0-8418 GCA_036271255.1 Alphaproteobacteria bacterium | reverse complement strand
TTCGTTCAGCCAGATATTGTCCCACCACGCCATGGTGACGAGGTCGCCGGACCATTGATGGGCCATTTCATGCGCGACAACCAAAAAGATCGACTGCTTGGTGCCCTCGGACGAGGTCTTGGGGTCGAACAGCAGGTCGTTGTCGATATAGGTGATGCCGCCCCAGTTCTCCATCGCGCCAGCGGCGAAGTTCCCTGGGATGGCGATCAGGTCCAGCTTCGGCAGCGGGTACTTCACACCGAAATAATCGTTGTAATAGGGCAGGATCTTGGTCGCGGCGTCGAGCGCGTAGCGGCCGGTCTCCGCCTTGCCCGCAATAGTGTCGACGCCGATATCGGCATCCGCCGCCTTTTGGTTGATCCGGTCCATCTCACCCGCGACCAGCACGACGAGATAGCTCGACATCTTGGGCGTGGTGCCGAAAGTGACCTTCTTGGAGCCGGCCGCCGCCGGTTCCTCATGCGCCACCGGCGTGTTGGAGATGGCGCGGAAGCTTTGGGGGACCGTGACGGACAGCGTGTAGGTCGCCTTGAAGGCCGGCTCGTCCCAGCCCGGAAACATGCGCCGCGCGTCGGTCGCCTCGAACTGGGTGACCAACATGCGCTTGTGCGCGCCGTTCACGTCATAGTCGTTGTAATAGAGGCCGGCCGGCTGGGCGGTGATCGGGCCTGAATAGGAGACGCTCAGCGTATGCGGGCCGGCGGCGAGCGGGTGCGGGAATTTGAAGGTCGCGGTCTGGGCCTTCCCGTCGAGCGTCACCGTCGCCTTGGCGCCGTCCTCGCCCTTCAGGGCCACCGAATCGATCGCCAGATCGTTCTGGTTCAGCGTGATCGCATCGGTAGGCTTAGCGACATTGATGTCGATTTCTTCCGCGCCGGTGAAGGTCAGCTTGTCGACATTGGTGACAAGGTCCAGCCGGTAGGCCGTGGGGACGACCGTCTTGGGCAGCTTGCCCGGCGTCGCCATGAAATCGAACGGCTTTTCGGCAAGCGCCGAGGCGGCGGTCAAAAAGGTCGCCGCCAACACGGCGGCGCGAAGCCGGCCGCCGGAAGTTCCAGATCGCAACATCGTTCTCCGCATATCGCCGCGTATCGCGGGCGTTGCCGCGTTATACGCCTGGAACATAGAAGCTATGCAAGTGGGATTTTTTGACCGGGAATCCTGCGTCTCGACCGGGATCATTAATCCGGCTACCGCATTTAAAGGGCTCCACGGTAAGCGGAGGCCCGGAAATGTTACAGTTCGGTTACAAGCTGATGTCGGAGGAGCACGGTCCGCTGGACCTCGTCGCCAATGCCGCGCGGGCCGAGGCGGCAGGCTTCGATTTCGTCTCGCTGTCCGACCATTTCCATCCGTGGCTGGAGGCGCAGGGCCATTCGTCCTTCGCCTGGAGCGTGCTCGGCGCCATCGCGCGGGAGACGAAAAAGGTCCAGATCACGACAGGCCTCACCTGCCCGATCGTCCGCTACCACCCGGCGATCGTTGCCCAGGCTGCCGCGACGGTTGCGCTGCTGTCCGGCAACCGCTTCACCCTGGCGGTCGGCGCCGGCGAGCGGCTGAACGAGCATGTCACCGGCGCCCGCTGGCCCTCGACGCCTGAGCGTCACGCCATGCTGGGCGAGGCGATCGACATCTTCCGCCTGCTGTGGACCGGCGAGGTCCACACCCACAAAGGCGAGCATTTCGAGATCAACCACGCCCGCCTCTACGACCCGCCGGAAAAGCCTATCCCGGTGATCGTCGGCGTCTCCGGCGAGGGCGGGCTCAAGCTGGCGGCAGACAAGGGCGACGGTATCATGGCGACCGAACCCAAGAAGGCGCTGACAAAAGGATTCAAACAGCGTTCGCCCAAGCCCGGCCCCTGCTATTCGGAGGTAGCGCTCGCCTATGCGCCGTCGGAAAAGGCGGGGTTGACGCTCGCAAAGGAGCGCTTCAGTTTCTCAGCGCTCGCCTGGGACGTGAACAGCGAGTTGCCCAACGTGGACGGCTTCGAGGCGGCCGCGAAATTCGTCCGCGAGGAAGACCTGGCCGAAACCATCGCGTGCGGCCCCGACCCAGAGCGTCACATCGAGGCAATCAAGAAGCACATCGATGCCGGCTTCGACCATATCTGCCTGGTCGGCATCGGCCCGGACCAGAAGGGATTCTGCAAGTTCTTCGAGAGCGAGCTCAAGCCGAGGCTGAAGAAGCTGACCTGATTTCGTATGATGGGTAGAGCGGAGCGAAACCCATCGTTCTTAGCATTTGATGATGGGTTTCGCTCCGCTCTACCCATCCTACCCTGTTGCGTCGCGGCGGGTTCATAAGCCATGACGGGCGCATGTCCCGCCCCAACGACCCGCTGCCCATCGACGAGGCCCTGCCGCGCCTGACCGAGGCGCTCGCTGCCGGCCCCATGGCGGTGCTGGTTGCGCCGCCCGGTGCGGGCAAGACCACGCGGGTGCCGTTGGCGCTGCTCGATGCCCCTTGGCGCAAAGACGGCAAGATCATCCTGCTTGAGCCCCGCCGGCTCGCCGCCCGTGCCGCGGCCCGCCGGATGGCGGCTTCATTGGGTGAGGAGGTCGGCGAGACCGTCGGCTATCGCGTGCGGCTGGATTCCAAAATCTCGAAGAAGACGCGGATCGAGGTGGTGACCGAAGGCGTCTTCACCCGCACCGTCCTGGCCGACCCCGAGCTCACCGGCATCGCCGCCGTGCTGTTCGATGAATTTCATGAGCGCAGCCTGGACGGCGATCTTGGCCTCGCTTTGGCGCTGGACGCCTCGGCCTTGCGCGAAGACCTCCGCCTGCTCGTCATGTCCGCGACCATCGACGGGGCGCGGGTGGCGCGGCTGCTGCAAGGCGCGCCGGTGGTCGAGAGCCAAGGGCGCGCCTTCCCCGTCGAGACGCACTATGTCGAGCGCGATCCCGCCCAGCGGCTGGAAGATCAGGTCGCATCAATGGTGCTCGCCGCGCTACGTTCCGATGGCGGCTCGGCCCTCGTCTTCCTGCCCGGCCAGGCGGAGATTTCGCGCACCGCCGAGCGGCTGGCCGGCCGCCTGCCTGCCGGAACCGATCTCGCACCGCTCTATGGCCAGCTTTCTCCCGCAGAGCAGGATCGGGCGGTACAGCCGGCTCCTGCGGGGCGGCGCAAGGTCGTGCTCGCTACCTCGATCGCCGAAACCTCGCTGACCATCGAGGGCGTGCGGATCGTCGTCGATTCCGGCTATCGCCGCGTTCCGGCCTATGAGCCGGCGACCGGCCTGACGCGGCTTGAAACCGTCCGTGTCTCGCGCGCCGGCGCCGACCAGCGCCGCGGCCGCGCCGGCCGCACCGAACCTGGCGTCTGCTACCGGTTATGGAACGAAGGCCAGACCTCGGCCCTGGCGGCATTCGATACGCCGGAAATCCTCGAATCCGACCTGTCCGGCTTGGCGCTCGATCTTGCCAGTTGGGGCGTGACCGACCCCGGTGCGCTGGCCTTCCTCGACCCGCCACCCAAGCCCGCCTGGGCCGAGGCGGTGACCTTGCTGAAAGAATTGGAGGCGCTCACCGAGGATGGTCGCATCACCGCCGAGGGCGCGGCGCTGGCGCGCCTGCCGCTTCATCCGCGCCTCGCCCATATGGTCCACCGGGCTGCCGGGGAAGGCAACGGGATGACCGCGGCCCTGCTCGCCGTGCTGGTGACCGAGCGCGGGCTCGGCGGCATGTCGGTCGATCTCGCTCATCGCCTCGCCGGCTTCCGCTCGGACCGCTCGAAACGGGCCGAGGAGGCGCGGGGTCTCGCCAGCCGTTGGGCCAGCGCCGCCGGGACCAAAGACCGCTCGGTCTCCGCTGAGGCCGGCCGCCATCTGGCTCGCGCCTATCCTGACCGGGTCGCGCAGCAGGCCGGCGGCCGGGGCCGCTACCGGCTCGCCAATGGCCGCGGCGCCAGCCTGGAGGACAGCGATCCGCTGGCCGCATCACCTTTCCTGGTCGTCACCGACATCACCGGCAGCGCCGCCAATGGTCGCATCCGTGCGGCGGCGGCGCTGGATTTGGAAACCGTCGAGGAATTGTTCGCCGCCCGTATCGCGACGGAGACGACGCTGGCCTGGGACGCCAATTCGCGCAGTGTCCGCGCCCGGCGTGTGCGGCGGCTGGATGCATTGAAGCTGGACGACGATCCCGTTGCCATCGACGATCTTGAAAAGGCGGCCGCCCTGCTGGCGACGTACGCGAACATCGCCGACCTGCCCTGGTCGAAGGATCAGAAGGCGCTGCGCGCCCGCGCCACCTTCCTGGCCGGCACACTTGGCGAGTCCTGGCCGGACCTCTCAGATACCGCCCTATCGGGAGATCGCGGCTGGCTCATCCCCTTCATCACCGGCCGTTCCGCGCTGTCGGCGATCAACGCGGAGGATCTGTCGGCGGCGCTGGAGGCATTGCTGCCCTGGAGTCAACGCGCCGAGATCGATCGGCTGCTGCCGTCGCATTTTGCTGCCCCGTCAGGCTCCAGCGCACCGATCGATTACGAGGCCGAAAACGGCCCGGCGCTGGAAATCCGCGTTCAGGAACTGTTCGGTCTCGACCGCCATCCCGCCGTGGGCGGCGGCAAGATCCCGCTGCTGCTGGTGCTGCTGTCCCCCGCCCACCGCCCGATCCAGATCACCCGCGACCTGCCCGCTTTCTGGCGCGGCTCGTGGAAGGAGGTCGCCAAGGATCTCAAGGGCCGCTACCCGCGCCACTTCTGGCCGGACGATCCGATCGCCGCCCCGGCAACGAACAGGGCAAAGCCGCGAGGGACGTGAAGGTTACGGCGCCCCGGCCTTCGTATCGCACGCATCCGGCACCACCGTGTCGTACCGGACCTCGCCCTTGGCGTACCGGATCAGCAGCGCGATGGTTTTCTGATAGGCCGGCGTGTCCTTCTGGGTGCGGCAGTTCTTGCGCTTCGGGTCCAGGCTTTCCGGCAGCTTGTCGTGTTCCGCGATGTAGCGCTTGACCTGGTCGGCACCCTTGGTGTCGGTGTCGGCCGCCCATTGGCGGAAGCCGGCTTTGGCCCCCGGCGTGAAGGGGCAATGCTCGATCTTCTCGGCCAGCGCTTTACGATAGAGCGCACCGTTCGGGTCGTCGCCGCAGAGGTCGAAGCCGAAATAGGACAAGCCGTAGGCTGTGCGGAACGCATTGGTGTCGGTCAGCGTCGCAGGCTTATCCGCCGACGCGCCGCCCGCGAGCAAACCCAGCGCGACTGTGACCCAGGCGTAACGGCGTCGCATTCTTTCCTCACTCCCGGTGGCAAGCCCGTTTCGGCACCACACATAGAAACCGCAAGACGGGAGTAAATGCGGCATGGACAGGACGCAATGGGGGATCGCCTTGGACGACGGTCCGTCGCTGGACGATTTCACCGAGATCGCCGAGGCGGCGCTGGCCGAGATCCCGGCGGAGTTCCGGCGCCATATCGCGGGCGTGGGTTTGCGCGTCGAGGATTGGCCGGACCAGGGCACGCTCCGCCGCATGCGCATCCGCCATCCGCTTGGTCTGCTCGGCCTCTATAGCGGCCTGCCGATCGGCTACAAGCAGGCCGGGGCCGTGGTCCAGCACGTGGACATGATCTTTCTGTACCGCGAGCCGATCCTGGCGCACTGGCGCCAAATGGGCGGACCTTTGCGCGGCGGCCGGCTCAAGGATATCGTCAAGCATGTGCTGGTCCATGAGATCGGCCACCATTTCGGCCTGTCCGACGCCGATATGGAGCGGATCGAGGCCGAGGCGGAATGAGCAGCCAGATTCTTTAGAACCATTATAAGTTTGGTCCGTTACCCCTTCATTCAATGCAATGAGGGGAAGACGACATGGCGTCGAAGACAGCATTCGAGACGAAGCAGGGCAATGGCGGCGAGACGCACCAGCGGATACCTGAGAAAGGCCCGCATGACGGCGCCGGCCACCTGACCACGAACCAGGGTATCCGGGTTTCCGACAACCAGAACAGCCTCAAATCGGGCGCACGCGGCCCGACCCTGCTCGAAGATTTCGTGCTGCGGGAGAAGATATTCCATTTCGACCATGAGCGCATTCCCGAGCGCATAGTCCATGCCAGGGGCTCGGCCGCGCACGGTTTTTTCGAGGTCTATGAGTCGCTCGCCGACATCACCAAGGCCGACCTGTTCCAGCGTCCGGGCGAGAAGACGCCACTCTTCACCCGCTTTTCCACCGTCGCCGGCGGGGCGGGCTCGGTCGACACGCCGCGCGACGTCCGCGGCTTCGCGGTCAAGTTCTATACCAAGGAGGGTAACTGGGACCTGGTCGGCAACAACATCCCCGTCTTCTTCATCCAGGATGCGATCAAGTTCCCCGACCTGGTCCATGCGGTGAAGATGGAGGCCGACCGGGCCTATCCCCAGGCCGCCAGCGCGCACGACACGTTCTGGGACTGGGCGTCGCTGATGCCGGAAACCACCCACATGCTGACATGGGCGATGAGCGATCGGGCCATTCCGCGCTCGCTGCGCATGATGGAAGGCTTCGGCATCCATACCTTCCGGCTGGTGAATGCCCAGGGCAAGTCGACCTTCGTCAAATTCCACTGGAAGCCCAAGCTCGGCATGCAGTCGACGGTATGGGACGAGGCGCTGAAGCTGCAGGCGGCGGACAATGACTATCACCGCCGCGACCTGCACGAAGCGATCGAGATGGGCGCTTTCCCGGAATGGGAGCTGGGCATACAGGCCTTCGACCAGAAATTCGCCGACAGCCAGCCCTATGACGTGCTGGACCCGACCAAGATCATTCCGGAAGAGGTCATCCCGGTCCGCCTGATCGGCCGCATGGTGCTGGACCGAAACCCGGACAATTTCTTCGCCGAGACCGAGCAGGTGGCCTATTGCCCGGCCAATATCGTGCCCGGCGTCGATTTCACCAACGATCCGCTGCTGCAGGGCCGGCTGTTCTCCTATCTCGACACGCAGAAGAGCCGGCTGGGTACCGCCAACTTCCATCAGATCCCGATCAACGCGCCGAAATGCCCGTTCGCCAATTTCCAGCGCGACGGGCAGATGCAGATGATGGTGCCGAAGGGCAGGGCGAACTACGAGCCCAACAGCCTGGCCGATGCCGGCGAGGAGGGTGGCCCGCGCGAATGCCCGGTCACCGGCTTCACCACCTTCGAGGGCCGCGCCGATCATGACAAAGCCGGCGGGAAACTGCGTATTCGCGCCGAGCTGTTCGCCGACCATTACAGCCAGGCGCGACTGCACTTCCGATCGCTGACGCCCAATGAGCAGGCCCATGTCGCCTCCGCCTTCACCTTCGAGCTGTCGAAGGTTGCGCTAGCCCATGTGCCGCCGCGCATGGTCGCCAATCTCCGCAATGTCGACGAGGCCTTGGCCAAGCGCGTTGCCGACGGCCTGGGCATCGCCCTGCCGGCCAAGAGCAAGGCGGCCCGCGAACCGATCGACATGAAGCCGAGCCCCGCCCTCTCCATCCAGAAGAACATGAAACCGACGATCGAGGGCCGCGCCATCGGTATCCTCTATGCCGACGGGTCGGACGGAAAGGCGATCAAGGCGCTGGCTGACAGCATCACCAAGGCAGGCGGCACGCCCAAGTTGATCGCCCCCAAGGTCGGCGGCGCCAAGCTGGCCGACGGCACGGTGCTGAAGGCCGACGGGCAGTTGCTGGGCACGCCGTCCCAGACGGTCGATGCCATCGCGGTTGTGCTGTCGGCCGAAGGCTGCAAGGCGCTGCTCAAGGAAGGCGCGGCTGTTCAATTCGTCATGGACGCTTTCGGTCACCTGAAGGCCATCGGCCATACGCCGGAGGCCAAACCGCTGCTCGACAAGGCTGGGGTCGAGCCAGATGCCGGGGTGACCGACCTCGGCGCTGCCTTCCTCACCGCCGCCGCCAAGCGGTTCTGGGACCGCGAGCCGAAGGTAAGAATGCTGGCCTAGTCGCGCCCTTACAAAAGCCCCTCTCCCGCTCGCGGGCGAGGGGCTTTATGAATGTGCGTGAAGGGGAGGGACCACATGCGCATTCTGATAACCGGCGCCGCCGGCATGATCGGCCGCAAGCTGGCCGAGCGGCTGTCGAAAGACGGCCATCTTGGTGGCCAGGAAATATCAGCACTCACCCTGACCGATATCGTCGCCCCAATCGCACCCCAGGGCATCTCGGCGACCCTCGATACCTCGGACATCGCAACACCCGGCGAGGCCGCCCGCCTCGTGGCCACGCGACCCAACGTCATCTTCCACACCGCCGGCATCGTCTCGGGCGAGGCGGAGAGTGATTTCGACAAGGGCTATCGTGTCAATCTCGACGGCTCACGGCTGCTGCTCGAGGCGATCCGGCAAATCCCGGGATACAGGCCGCGCTTCGTCTTCACCTCCTCGATCGCCGCCTTCGGCACGCCCTATCCCGACGCCATCAACGACGAGTTCATCACGGCGCCGCTGAC